>CANQMZ010000063.1 GCA_947625105.1 uncultured Parasutterella sp. | reverse complement strand
TATGAGTTGATTTTCCCTTTATTTATAAGGCTTTTGTACTTTGGAAAAATTATCAGCTTTTACTATGAACAGAGCCTCTCCAAAAGGATCGCTTCCCATGGTTCCAAAAATCGCACAAGGCTTTTTCTTTGACAATATTGAAGAAAAAAATTTTTTCCACTCCTCATCGGGTTGATCTTTATCACACCAAAGCCCTGCAAACACGAAGTCGTACCGGTCAAGATCGACTTCTGCCGGAAGGCTTGCCAATTGGGCTTGGGGTTGAGCCTCAGCAATGGCTTCAGCTATTTTCTTTGTATTTCCCGTTCTCGATGAATAAGCAATCAGAACTCTCATAGCAATTCCCTATTTTGAAAGCACTTTAATGGAGCTTACACTGCCGTTTTAAAGGCAACTGAAAATTCTTCCCATTTAGGATACATTTTTCTCATCAAATCTTTTCATTTTGTTTCAAAAAAAGCTAATTCGTAACGTTAGGTAAAAATCTGACCAAACCAAAGCCCACGCGGCTTCCACACTGTTTTCATGAGAATAAAATAAAGGCGCTTCACAAGAGACACTCCATTCACTTTTTAACAAAGGAGGTATCTATCATTGATTGAAACTTCATATCCCTTAGCTTTGGAAATAAACTCTCTCACCAAAGAGTTTTCTCGAGGCAAAACGACCAGTAAAGCCCTAGACAATGTTTCCTTTAACGTTGAACAGGGCGATTTTTTCGGCTTGCTTGGCCCAAATGGAGCAGGAAAAAGCACTTTAATCGGAGTTCTTTCAAGCGTTGTCAAACCTAACAGCGGAGTGATCAAACTTCTTGGCATGGATTTCAAAACCTATTGGAGGCAATGCAAGATGGCTATCGGCATTGTTCCTCAAGAAATTACGTTTGATCCGCACTTTACTGTCTGGGAGACACTCAAACTGCAAAGCGGATACTACGGTTTACGGAAAAACGAAAAGTGGATCAATCAACTATTGGATTTTCTTGACCTCAAAGAAAAGCAAAACGATAAGGTTTCATCCCTCTCCGGAGGAATGAAAAGACGTGTCCTTATCGCCCAAGCCCTTGTCCATAAACCGCCAATCATTATTCTGGATGAACCGACGGCTGGAGTTGATATCGAACTAAGACACAAACTTTGGAACTTCATGACCGAACTTAATCGTGACGGTCACACAATCATCTTAACCACCCATTACCTTGAAGAGGCTGAGCGCTTGTGTAACAAGGTAGCCATGCTCAATCATGGCAAACTGGTTGCCCTCGACAGTACATCTAACCTCTTGGCTCGATATTCAAAAGAACGAATTAAGTTCTTTTTACCTCCAGGGCAGTCGATGCCCGTTGACTTTCCATTTAAATACTCTTTATTGGATAACGGCTTTTATTCACTTGACTCAGACAGCCCTGACTCATTAAGACAAGTGCTCAATGCACTAAAAGACGCGGGCTTGACCGCTGAGGGACTTGAACTCGGAAAAGCTAATCTAGAAGAAGTTTTTTTGAGGATCACACATGACAACGACAACATTTAAAGTAACTCCCGAATCCTATCGGGCAACAAACGCATTCCTTACTCTATTGGAAAAGGAAGTCTTGCGTTTTAAAAAGATTGCTCTTCAAACTATTCTCGCTCCGGTATTGATGGGAATGCTCTATTTGACGGTTTTCGGTCAAGTGCTTGCCAATCGTATGCCAACTTTCGACGGAGTCAGCTATCTGCACTTCTTAGTCCCTGGCTTAGTCATGATGACGCTTCTCCAGAACTCCTTTGGCAACGCGGCCTCTTCTCTTCTGCATGCCAAGATCATGGGTAGCCTGATCTTTATTCAATTACCGCCTTTTTCCGGCTGGCAATTGTCATTAGCCATTATCGGAGCCTCGGTGACTCGTGGACTCATTGTAGGCTCCGGGGTCTTAGTTACTTCCATCCTTTGGACCATGCCACAGATTGACCATCCTTTGTGGGTGCTCATTTTTGCTTTGATAGGAGCCTCACTTATGGCTTCTCTAGGCGCAATTTGCGGCATATGGGCTGATAAATTCGACCAAATGGGCGCTTTTCAGAGTTTTGTGATTATGCCGCTCACTTTTCTGTCCGGTGTTTTTTATTCCATCAAACAGCTTCCCCCACTCTTTCAAGCACTGTCCCGGTTCAATCCATTTTTCTACATTATTGATGGATTCCGTTACGGCTTTTTCTCGCAAAGCGACTTCAACCCGTGGATTTCTCTAGGAGTGGTTTCAATAGCGGCAGTCTTGTTCTGCTCTCTTGCCACCTATCTGCTACAGATAGGCTACAAGATCACAAAATAGCCACTTCCACAGGGTGGCTGTGGAAGTTCCTTCGGCTAGATCAGAAAAAGTTATTTCTTTGTGAAGAGCTTTTTCATTTCCCACAGTCTTGCAAAAGCTGAAGGCATATCGTCCTTAATCAACTCTTTTTGCAAAGAATAGAGTTCCCGATACAAGGCAGTAACTTCGCCTCTCGGCGCATATTCTTCGTCAACTACAAGCACCTTTTCAATTGCCGGTTTTATCTCTTTAATATCACCAACTGCGTAGGCAGCAAATAAGCAGTTAGTTACCAAAGCTCCGCCTTTGTTCTTGTAACGAACGATATCGCTATTGAGCATGTCCGACTTGATTTGATTCCAAAGAGAGCTTCGGCTGCCGCCTTCCGTAACCGTGATTCTGTCGAGATTAACCCCTGCGGAGCGATAAATATCGGTGATCTCCATGTAATCGTAACCAATGGACTCAAGCACGGCTCTCCACATAACGGATTGATCGTCATCCAAGGTCAATCCAAGGAAACAGCTACTCTTCTTTTGGGTATCGTCCTGCCCTCCGGTGAGATACGGAAGAAACAGCACACCGTTGGAACCGGCGGGAACTTTTGAAGCCCTCTTAGTCAAATCATCGTAATAGGATCCATCTTCGGCCTTGTTACAGACCGAATCCTTGAACCATCTCAAAGCCAAACCTCCTGTTCGGATAAAACCCCAGTAGAAATATGTGTCTGGCAGTGTTCCGCTGTTGAAAATAAGATTGTTGCCTTTTTTACTCAGCTCTGGAACGATACCCGTCGTAGATACACAAAACATTGCGCAGGTACCCGCAACATCGACCCCTTTACCTGCTTCAAAATTTCCGGAACCGATCATTGATTGCATCGTATCGCCTGCACCGGCACAAATCGCTATCCCTTCAGGCAAACCTGTTCTAGCCGCCATTTCTGCTGTCAAATGACCCACAATATCCCATGGTTTGACGATTCGGGGCATGTATTTTTTATCGATACCCAAAATCTCCAATTGCTCATCTGACCATAGCTTTTCCATGACCTTGTAGCCTAAGCCCCAACCGGACATGGTACCCCAGTCAATAAAGGCGTCCTTACCTTTGAGACCGGCAAGATGCATAAGAATGTAGGGCGCGTCATGAACAAATTTAACGCCGGACTTGTTAAAAACATCGCTATTTTTTAAGAACCAGCGAGCAAACATGGCCGGGAACATGCAAGAGGCAACCGGATTTCCTGTTTCTTTGCCCCAAATGGGAAGATCTTTAGCGTTTAACGCATCCACATCGTCCTGGGTACGACTGTCAAGATAGTTGATATAAGGAGTGATGGCATTTCCTTCTTCATCAACACCAGCAATGCCGCAGATGACTCCGTCCCCCATAATAGAGCGGACATCTCTAGGGTCATAGCCTTTTTCTTTTAATTCATCGGTGCAGGCCTTCATGCTTTTGATGGCCACATCTAGAAAATCATCCAAATCCATTTCCACCCATCCCGGATGTGGATAATGGAAGGAAGTTGGAAGACTATGGGTTGTAATACAGTTAAGGTGCTCATCGTAAACGGAAACCTTGACGCTTTGTGTGCCTGCATCAAATCCCATGTATAAGTTAGCCATCAGTCCATCTCCTTTAGTCAATCCTGCAATAGACTAGTCGTTATTTTTGGCGAATAACAAAATTTCGAGCTTATTTGAGCAATTATTTTGCGTATTCAATCGGGTCCTTTGCTCCATTGTCATGAAAAGCTTTAAGTCGATCTCTACAAGTTCCACAAACCCCACAAGCTCTTTCAGTGCCTTCATAGCATGACCAGGTAAATTCATAAGGAACTTTGAGTTTTAACCCAACAGCCACGATAGAAGCTTTATTCATCTGTTCAAAAGGAGCGACCAATTGAACCAAACCGTAAGTTCCTATCTCAATTGCCTTACCTATTGAATCAAGAAAAGGCTTTGAACAATCCGCGTAAGCATTTCCGGCAGCGTCATCGGCGTGAGCTCCAATCCATATTTGCACAGCTTCTTCCGGAAACAAAGACTGCGCCAGAACAGCGGCGGCAGAAAGCATCATACCGTTGCGAAATGGGACATAAGTGGAAACTTTCCCTGTTTTACTTTTTGCTACCTGGTCCTCATAGCTGGTGTGTTCTATGGGTGCGGTGCTGTGCTTCAACAGTGAGCAATTACTGCAATTAAAGAGTTCATCGAGACCTAGGACATAATGCTTGACGCCGTAGTAATCGGCAATTTCCTCGGCACAGCGAAGCTCCTTATCATGTTTCTGCCCGTAGTGGAAAGATACTGTTGAAACCTTATCCACACCAAATTCCTTGACAGCCATGGCTACGCATGTGGTGCTATCAATGCCCCCACTGCTTAAAACTAATGCTTGCATTCGGTCGCCTAATTAAATTTTTTGAGAATTGTACCTTTTAACCAAAAAGCCGACTAAAGAAGCTTTTAGGTTTTTCGAATACCTCCTCGGAAGAGTCGAGGACAATATAACCAGTGTCTGCCAAAGCCGTTTTTATTTTTTCCTGATCCACTGTTTGTTCAGATTCAACAATGATCTCCCCTTTCTTGTGCGAAGAGTTAACTTTCGCATTGACAACACATTTCCTAACCACCGCGTTTACGTGAGATTCGCACATAGGACAGTGCATTCCATCTACTTTAAAAATTGTTCTGATCATTTTTTCGCCCAATTGAGAATCATTCTCATAATTATATTCTCTAGAGACAAAGTGGTAAAAATCTTGATTTCCAGCAGCCGCTACTAACTGAAAAGCTCAATCCACTCACCTAAGTTGTTGGGCATCAAAAAGGAAAGCAGCGTTCCCTCTGAGTAACCGAGAAAGAAGTCAAGGATCAACGTACATTTATGACCTAGCAATGGTGAAGTATCTACATGCCCAATGTCAAGAATGACTTGCATTTTCTGCTGGCATTGAACATTGCCAAATATATTTTTCAGACACCCTGTGACAAAATTCTGATGAAACTACCGCTTCTTACACTAAGAGAAAATTAGAAAACAAGTGCTTTTGTAGCTTGGGGAGTTTTTGATAATTTGGAGCTTTTAAATTTTTATTTCAACGCTTTTCCAACGCACAAATTATGGACGTTGGCGGTCGTAATTTAAAGTTTGATTAAGTTAAGATGGCGAAAATATCAGCCTTAATGGTTAGTTGTTGATAAGGTAAAAACAGACGATGCTTGCTCCAGTAAGAATGATTGTGACCTACCCGCTTTACTTTGCCTTAGAAAAAGCGGTCTTCTCTTCTCAGCCTTTTGAGAAGACATGGTCCAGTCTGCGTCCTCACTTGGAAAAAGGCGTCGATCTTATCGCCCAAGAAGTTCATCCTCAGGGCCATAATCTTCTCAGACGGTACATTTACCAGGAGCCGGCTATCCGTAGAGTCATGAACGAATGTTTCAAGGACATGCTCTCCACAGAAGTCATGGCGCTTGTCACTGAAGTTCGTCAAGCAAGAAAGGGAATCGAAAAACGTAAAAAACAAATCCTCGAATGGGAAAAGGATCTCATCATCGCTCCGAAAAAGAGCTGGAATCCACTCGATCCCACTCAAAGCAAACTCAAGGACAAGATCACAAGGGCGAAAAATAAAAACGGCTCAGAACAAGAACACATTACCGAGCTTGTGGAGAAAGTCCATCATGAGCTTGATACCCGTGGCGTCAAACTAGCTCAGCAACAGTTGATTGCCTTAATTGATACCGCAGAAGGTGAAGATATCGCCGCAATTCTTTCGGTTGCCGATTCAGTCAAACAAATTTTTCATCGAGTCGAAGCCCAGCTTAAGGAAGGTGGAGCCAGCCCGGAGCTCTCAAAAACCTACGCTGGTTTTTACATGATGTGCAATCGCCTTTACCTAGAGTCCATTGAGCAAGCGCTTACCAGGATTAATAAGGTATACATGAAGCGCGTATCGGCTATTGAACGTCAAGCGCAAAAACAGATTAACAAAGCCGAAGAAAGTCTCATGGCTCGAGAGCTTACCGAAACAAATAAAATTACCTTGGAAAACAACATCCGAATCAATCGACAGATTTTGGAGGTGGTGAAGTTTTACGTTCGTCATCTCAATAAGAGGACCAAAGAATTGTTGGACCTTAGAACTAAGGCTCAACTGAATTATGATGTTGCCTTAAATACGTTCCTTACCATGAAGATCGGTTCCGAATTGGCTACTTGCA
The DNA here is from genome assembly GCA_947625105.1 of uncultured Parasutterella sp. Lineage (GTDB taxonomy): Bacteria > Pseudomonadota > Gammaproteobacteria > Burkholderiales > Burkholderiaceae_F > Parasutterella. The sequence continues at coordinate 4,759 of CANQMZ010000063.1, read as the reverse complement.
TTCGTCAGGCCGAGCAAGACATCTCTAAGGTTTTTGAGTTTGAACCACCTACTCTATCCACCTTGTATGACGTAGGATTTAAGGACCAATTCCTTGCCGTTACAAAGCAAATTCGCAACGGATAATCAACGATGCTTGCCATCAAAAAAGCCCGGCGAAGGGCTTTTTTGCGTTAAGCAAGCTGAATCTTTTGCCAAATCTGGCGAATGTCAGGGGCTTTCTTCTTCGCCTTCCTGTTGTCATAGGAAGTATGGAGAAGTTTATGCGCCTTATGAGAATTTGGTTTCTCGAGAAACTCCTCGTAAACAGACTGAACCATCGGATTGTTATGTGATTGTCTGACGGGAGACTTTTCGTCCGCCTCCTCCAATGCTTTAAATCTTGGCTTGAAAGCGTGCAAGTAGTTGCCACGAGACCTGATCGTTCCGCCTCCGTTAATGCATCCTCCAGGACAAGTCATCACTTCAATGAAGTCATAAGGACTCTTGCCTCCCAAGACTTCTTGACCAATCTTCTCGGCATTGGCTAAACCGTAGACAACTGCGATTTTGAGCGATTTGTCTCCCAGTTGAATCGTTGCCTCCTTAAACACTCTTGGATCGGCACTTTCAGTAAAAGGAATTCTCTCGGCTTCCTTTCCTGTGAGAACGTAGTAAACAGTTCTTGCCGCAGCCTCTGCCACACCACCACTCTTTCCAAAGATAACACCGGCACCTGTTCCACGAGACATGAACGGTGTATCAAAGTCAGCATCCGGCAACGTCTTCAGGTCAATGCCGTGACCCTTAAAGAGACGTGCCAATTCTCGGACAGTCAAAACTAAATCCGTATCTTGCACTCCCGCCTTGGATAGTTGCGGACGAGCTGCCTCAACCTTCTTGGCTGTGCAAGGCATAATCGAGATCACTCTGATTCTCGCTGGATCGACACCGATTTTTTCAGGTAGGAAAGTTTTTGCCAAAGAAGCCATCACCGCCTGCGGAGATCGCGTGGTCGAAAGGTGATCTAAGAGCTCAGGCTTATGCTGCTCGACATAATTGACCCATGCGGGGCAGCAAGAGGTAAACATAGGTTTTTTAGCATGGGGATCCTTTAACCTCGAAAGAAGTTCATGTCCCTCTTCCATGATCACCATGTCAGCTGAGAAATTCGTATCAAGAACAAAATTAGCACCAAGTTGTTTCAACCCGGCAATAACTTTCTTCTCCACATTTGTTCCGGGTAGAAGACCAAACGCGTCACCGAGAGTGACACGAACCGCAGGAGCAAACTGAACAACCGAAATAAGCTCATCGTTTTCCAAAATCTCGACTGCCTCGTCCACATTGTCGTGCTCCATTAAAGCGCCGGTCGGGCAAACCATGACGCACTGGCCACAGCGGACACAAAGATTGGAATCGATCCAACGGTTAGCTCCATTGACTTTAACCCCTGCCTTGGTACCAATACCGTCAATTCTGAGGGCACCGATTCCATGAATCTGATTGCAAACCTCGACACATCGCATACAACGAACGCACTTGTTGGCATCCAAACTGATGGCGATATCGGAGTTGTCCACGGTTCTCGGCGCCGTGAATTGTCCTGTGTATGAAGCGCTTCTAACACCCAAGTTCCTTGCAAGCTGAAGCAGCTCACAATTACCATAACGTCCACAAGTCACGCAATCCTGCTCATGATCGGCAAAGAGCAATTCCACCTGTTCTCTCTGTAAACGTTTAACCGTCGAAGAGGTAGTATCGACCCGCATGCCGTCTTCTAACGGCGTTTTACAGCTCGTCAGAGTGAGTTCCTGACCGTCAGCTCTTTTGACTCGAACTATGCAAACGGAACAAGTCCCGGGCGTGTGATTAAGAGGTTTAAAGGCACAGAGTGTGGGAATAAAGATCCCCATTTGCCGAGCCGCCTCCAAGATCGTAATCGGCTTATCAAAATCAAACGGTTTGTTATTTATGTAGGCTCTCATCTCTTTTCTCCTACTGAGAAGCCTGAGCTTCAGTACCTGGTATTGGCAACTGTGTAACCACACCAAATAATCGATAACATCTCATGCAGCGGTCGGCTTCAGCCTTGGCCTGCGCATCGGTGAAACCAAGCTCCACCTCGTCAAAACTCGAGGAGCGAACTTCCGGAGCAAGCTCAGGCATAGCGATACGAGCCTTCTCCATGGACGGTAAGCATCTTTCGCTATCCTCGAGGAGCTTGCTCTTTTTGATCATCTGCGACATTCTTGCCCTAGGTTCAAAACCTACAGAGCCCCGAGTTAGATACTCGTGGATGGATTCCGCTGCAGTCTGTCCCTGTGCCATGCCACCAATCAAAGTAGTCGGGCCAGTCGCACAATCGCCGCCTGCAAAAACGCCCGGGCGGCTAGTGGCCAAAGATTCATTAACCGAGATGTTGCCTCTCTTGTCAAAGAGGATGCCATCTTTTTCTTCAAAGATCGACTGATCAATCCTCTGACCAATCGCACTAATCACGTTAGAGCAAGGGATGATGAATTCAGTATTGGGTATCTCAGTCAGCTTTGCCCTCCCACTTGCATCGGGCTCTCCCATGGAAAGTTTGACGCACTTTAGGCCAACCACTTTGCCGTCCTCAATAACTAAACCCTTCTGAGCAGTCAGGAAGTGGAACTCAATACCCTCCTCCTTTGCCGCTCTGATTTCGGCAGGATCGGCAGGAGCCTGTTTTTCAGTTCTGCGGTAGACCACATGGACCTTTCCCTTTGTAAGACGCACCGCGGAACGAGAACAGTCCATAGCAACGTTTCCTCCTCCAACAATGACAAAGTCACCGGAAAATGATGGCCAGTCGCCTTCGACTACGCCTTTCTCGACCTTCAGAAGGAAGTTCAAACCGTTGCTGTAGCCCTGAATTTCCTGATCATCCTCAGGGAATCCAAGCTTCATGCCCTTGGCGCATCCGACTCCGATGAATATCGCATTAAAACCTTCATCAAACAGGTCTTCAATGTTGAAGTCTTTACCCAATGCGCGTCCGTAATGGAATTTGCCTCCGAGTTTGGCGATGGTATCGGCTTCGTCAAGAAGAATTCCTTTTGGCAGACGATACTGTGGGATACCTACCAAGGCCATGCCTCCCGGTTTTCTTTGAGCTTCAAATATCTCCACCTGATAACCTTTGAGCAACAGGTGGTAAGCACAAGTTAATCCCGAGGGACCCGCGCCAACAATTGCTATCTTGGGGGCAAACTCACTTGGCTGCTCGAATGCATTATTGAAGAGGTCATTGACAGAGACCCCGATGGAGTCGCTCGCATATCGCTTCAAATTTTTGATATCCACAGGGGCTTCAAGCTGTCCGCGACGGCAGGCATGCTCACAAAGCCGTACACACACTCTCCCGCAAGAACCAACCAACGGATAATGCTTCAAGACAACGCCAGTAGCCAGTTCAGGGCGACCCGCTTTGAGGTAATCAATGTATCTGGGAACGTTGACATGGGCAGGACAGGCCTCAATACAAGGAGCAGTCATCACTTCATAGTGACCAAAGGCTCTAGGGGCTTTTGCTCCCTTTTTTATTTCATCGGGGAAAGCTTTCAGAGCTTCAATCAATGCCACAGGTGTCGTCTGCCCGACTCCACAAAAACTCGTGTTTCTCATCATTCGGGCTACTTCAAGCAGACTATCCCAGTCGACTTCGCCTATCTGTCCCCCGACAATTTTCTGCATTGCCTGATCAATAATGATGGAGCCGCTTCGGCATGGTGTGCATTTACCACAGGACTCGTTTTTAACCCGCTTGTAGTACTCGGCCAAGGCAAAGGCTAAATTTGCATGCGGATGAAAAACCAAGAACCCCCGGTTAGAGATGAATGTCATCACGGGATTTCCGTTATTAAACTGCAACAAATTTTTTAGTTCCAGTCCTTCCGGCTCCCGATACTCCTCAGTATTCCTGTTGTCATAAACAACGGAATCCCATACGCCGTACAGAAGTCTCATTTCAAATTCCTTTGGGGTATCACTTTTTTGTTTTATCTTTCGGATTTTAACCAAATGGAAAAAACAATTGTTATTGCTAATCACTAGGTTTTCCATAGGGTTAGGTGTTTTGGACGCATTGCTGCATTATTAACCATGTTTCGTTTTCAGGAAAAATTTTTGTTAACGAGACTAGTCGATTTGTATAAAATTTTGGGGTCGTCCCCCCGAACGACCCCACGGACTTGGTAAACGATAAGACGTCTAGACTCCAAGCCCAATTTCCTGCCGATTTGCTCTGGGTGGATTGGTGGAGCAACACCCCACCCTAACCGGCAGAAACCTTTCCAAAAACGCTAGAAATTCCAGCGTATGTTTCCGTTGATCTGCCAGGCTTTCTTCAAACCACCGCCGAATTCTTTTTCCAAATCAAAATGAACCCAGCTTTGTTTGCCAACGGCAATTTGTGTGCTGATACCGGCGTCATACCAAGTCTCATGACTACCCCATTTCTTCTTGATGCTATGAGAGTAATCATCGGCCGTCAGAGTCGCTTTCTGACCATTGCCGAACTCATGAAGGACATCGGCCTTCACGTAGATGTTGTTCTTCCGACCGTCTTCCCTGGTCCATTCTTTTCCGAACTGTGTGCCGATTCTGCCGATATAGGAGTTACCTTTATCGATATCAACATGCAGGCCGTTTTGGTTAGACCAATTAGCGCCGCCGACCCTTGCCCACTGAAATTGCAATTGAGGTTCCAAGAACCAACCTTGCTCATTGAAAACAATTCTCTTGCCCCCTTCCAA
>CANQMZ010000062.1 GCA_947625105.1 uncultured Parasutterella sp. | reverse complement strand
TGGTGAGATGACTCTTCGCCTAACTTTATCCAAGAGTCCATTACCGGCTTGGTAAAAGGTTCGTAAAATCTTGGCATACCGCTCGCTATTTACAAAAAACAATAACCGTTAAAAATCCTTGACTTGCTTTATTTTATCGACAGTTTTGTGGAATGGGCGGTACTTCGAGTATGCGCATATCAGTAGGTAGTCTTGATAAAATGGCGATCAAAATACTTAAGGGTATTTCTTTTCACTAAAACGGACTCTCATATGCCATCAAAAGTTTCCTCTAAGACCATGGCCAACGCCATACGTGCACTTGCCATGGATGCGATTCAAAAAGCCAATTCCGGTCACCCCGGCATGCCCATGGGGATGGCCGACATTGCGGTTGCCCTTTGGCGGGATCATCTACGTCACAATCCCAATAACCCACACTGGCTCGGGCGGGATCGATTTCTTTTGAGTAACGGTCACGGTTCTATGCTGCAATATGCGCTTTTGCATTTGAGCGGCTACGATCTCACCATTGACGATCTTAAAAATTTCCGTCAGCTCCACAGCAGGACGCCGGGACATCCCGAGGTGGGGGTGACCGCAGGGGTGGAAACTTCTACCGGTCCATTGGGGCAGGGAATTGCGAACGCCGTGGGTATGGCTTTAGCCGAAAAAATGTTGGCGGCTGAATTTAATGAAGAAGGTTTTGACATCATTAACAATTACACCTATGCATTTCTTGGTGACGGTTGTCTGATGGAAGGTATTTCTCACGAGGTATGTTCTTTAGCCGGTGTATGGAAACTCAACAAACTCATCGCTTTGTATGACGACAATGGAATTTCCATTGATGGCAAAGTTCAAAACTGGTTTGCAGACGATACCCGCAAGCGTTTTGAATCTTATGGATGGAATGTCATAGGTCCGATTGATGGTCACGACACCGAAGGAGTGTCGAAAGCCATCGCTGAGGCGAAGAAGTCCGACAAGCCGACATTGATTGATTGCCGCACAGTCATCGGTTTCGGTTCCCCGAACAACGCGGGAACAAGTAAGGTACACGGTTCAGCTTTGGGAGAGGAAGAAATTGCCGCCACCAAGAAGGCGATCGGATGGGATCATCCGGCCTTTGAGATTCCGGCAGAAATCTATGAGGCTTTTGATGCGAAAGAGGAAGGAGCAAAGCGAGAAGCCGAGTGGTTGAAGAAATACGAGGCTTACAAAGCAAAGTATCCCGAGAAAGCCGAAGAGTTGGAGCGTCGCCTAAGAGGTCAACTCCCGGATAACTGGGATGATGTCGTATTTGAAGCGCTCAGCAAAGCTGCATTGGAAGCCAAGAGTGTTGCAAGCCGCAAGGCAAGCCAGATGGCGTTAAACGATTATGCACCGGCATTGCCTGAGTTGTTGGGTGGTTCTGCTGACCTGACAAGTTCCAACTTAACAAACTGGAAGGGCGTTGAACCCTTGACCGCTGACAACATGCTCGGGCGGCACATCAGTTATGGAGTGCGAGAATTCGGCATGTGCGCCATTGTGAATGGCATTGCCCTCTACGGTGGTTTTATTCCATACTGTGCCACGTTCCTGACGTTCTCGGATTACGCCAAGAATGCTTTGCGGATGGCCGCACTAATGAAATTGAGGAGCATCTTTGTCTTTACTCATGACTCCATTGGCGTCGGCGAAGACGGTCCGACACATCAGCCCATTGAGCAGACCGCCAGCCTGAGGATTATTCCGGGGATGGATGTCTGGCGTCCTGCGGATACGTGTGAGACGCTTATCGCTTGGGCTTGCGCCATTGAAAGGGAAGATGGTCCATCATCGCTCATCTTTTCAAGACAGACTCTCCCATTTGTTAACCAGGAGGAAGTCTCGGGAGACAACATGGCCAAGGGCGGCTACATCATGCAGGAGGCACCCAACGGGGCTGCTTCTTTGGAGGTCACTTTGGTCGCCAGTGGAAGCGAAGTGGCGCTTGCGGCTGAAGCCAGGAAGATTCTGACGGCAATGAATATCCAATGCCGTTTGGTTTCAATGCCTTCGACCACTGTGTTCGATCGGCAGGATGAGCAATACCGAGATCAGGTCTTAGGGGAGGGAAGACCGGTGGTAGCCATTGAAGCCGGAACCCCGGATCTCTGGTGGAAGTACATCAGAGGGCGGGGAACGGTAATCGGTCTGGATCACTTTGGAGCCTCGGCTCCGGCAGGGGAGCTTTTCAAGCTTTACGGATTTACGGTTGATAATGTAGTAGATACAGTTCAAAAACTTCTTAACAAAGGGAAATAAGCTATGACCATTCGAGTTGCGATTACCGGTTACGGACGTATTGGGCGTAATGTTCTGCGTGCTTTCTATGAGGAGAACAAGTGGCCCGATGTAAAAATCGTTGCCATTAATGATACGGCCAAGCCAGAGGCCACAGTGCATTTGACAAAGTTTGATACCGCGCACGGCATGTTCAACGGAGAAGTTTACTGGGACAACGGAGAGTTGGTTGTCAACGGAGACAGAATCCATATGTGCTCAGAGAGGGATCCGAAGAAACTTCCCTGGAAAGATCTTGACGTAGATGTTGTACTTGAATGCACGGGAGCTTTCCGCGACAAAGAAGGCGCAATGCAACATATCCAAGCCGGAGCAAAGAAAGTGCTTATCTCCGCTCCAGGTAAAGATGTTGATGCCACAATTGTTTACGGTGTTAACCAAGACGTTTTGAAAGCAAGCGACCTTGTCGTTTCCAACGCCTCCTGCACCACCAATTGCATGTGCCCGTTTGTTAAACCGTTGATGGACAAGCTTGGCATCGTCAATGGAATGATGACTACGATCCACGCTTTTACCAATGACCAGGTGCTTACCGACGTAAAACACAAAGATTTGCGCAGGGCAAGAGCCGCCGCTCACAACATCATTCCTACCAAGACCGGTGCGGCAAAGGCTGTTGGTTTAGTCATCCCTGAGCTCAAAGGCAAATTAGACGGCTATGCGATGAGAGTCCCAACCATTAACGTTTCGGTTGCGGACCTCACGTTTATCGCAAGCAGACCTACAAGCATCGAAGAGGTGAACAAGATTATTCTTGAAGCGAGCCAGAGTCCGCAATTGAAGGGCATCCTTGGATACAACGAATTGCCACTCGTGTCCACCGACTTTAACCATACTTCGTTCTCTTCAATTTTTGATGCCACTTTAACGAAAGTGATTGATGGCACGCTCGTTAAGGCTGTTGCCTGGTATGACAACGAGTGGGGTTTCTCCTGCAGAATGCTCGACACGGCCGTTGCGATGCACAACGCCAAATAATTTAATGGAACCCCGCTTGCCGGGGTTCACTCATTTTTAGGAATAGACATGAAAGTCAAAACATTGGAAGAGCTGGCCAAGCAAGGCGCCCTTAATGGTAAAAGAGTTTTTATCCGTGCCGACATGAATGTGCCCCGTGATGCCGAGGGTAATGTCACCAACGACTTCCGCCTGAGGGAGTCGGTACCGGCCGTAAAAATTGCCCTTGACGGGGGAGCAGCCGTGATGGTTTGCTCACATCTTGGGCGTCCCAAGGAAGGGGAACTAACCGGAGAAGACAGTCTGCGTAAAGTAGCCGAGACTTTTGGGAAATTACTTGGCCACGAAATCCGTTTTGAAGAAAAATGGCTTGACGGCGTCGACATTAAGCCCGGTGAAGTGGTGGTTTTGGAAAACTGCCGTGGCAATGTTGGTGAGAAGAAAAATGATCCAGAACTCGCCAAAAAGATGGCTAAACTCTGCGATGTCTATGTCAACGATGCTTTTGGCACTGCCCACAGAGCTCAGGCAACGACTGAAGGTCTTGCGCATGCGGCTAAAGTTGCCTGTGCTGGTCCTCTCTTGGCTAAAGAGATTGAGGCTCTCACGGCTTCATTATCAGAAGCCAAGCATCCGCTTTGCGCTATTGTCGGTGGTTCAAAGGTTTCGACCAAACTCACCATTCTCAAGAATCTTGCTCCCAAAGTGGAGACATTGATTGTTGGCGGCGGCATTGCCAATACGTTCCTTTTGGCCGTTGGCAAGAAAATCGGCAAGTCGGTTGCCGAACCGGATCTTATTGATGAATGCAAGAAAGTGATGGATATCATGAGAGAAAAGGGCGGAAACCTGCCGCTTCCTGTTGATGTCGTGGTTGCCCATCACATTGGATACGACGCAGGATTTAGAATCTGCGACATTGACGATATTGACGGTGATGAGATGATTCTCGATATCGGTCCGAAGACCAGTCTCATTCTCGATGGCTACATCAGGGCGGCCAAGACGATCATTTGGAATGGTCCGGTGGGAGTATTTGAACTAGACAACTTCAAGGAAGGAACTCGAGCCATTGCGAACGCGGTAGCTGAAGCCACAGGAAACGGAGCCTTCAGTATCGTAGGAGGAGGTGACACGATTGCCGCGGCCAAGGTTTTTGGTGTCGATGACAAAGTATCTTATATCTCCACCGGAGGTGGTGCGTTCCTTGAGTTCATGGAAGGAAAAGTACTTCCTGCCATTGCGGCCTTGGAAGCCAGATATGAAAAATAGCGTCTGATTAAATTAGACCAGTTTACAAAAGCGGGTTCTCTTAACGTTAGCCCGCTTTTCTTTTGTTAAGCTGTTTTTTGATGAGCTGCGTGATGACGGCGATAGTAAAGGGTCCGAGAGCAGCTAGGATGCCGACGATCAAAATTAGCGAGAGGTTGTTTTTGATAAAGGGAATGTTTCCGAAAAGAAAGCCCGCTCCTACAATTGAGGCAACCCAAAGGAAAGCTCCGCCCCCACTATAGATTTCAAAGCGGAGAGCGTTCATCTTGGCTGCGCCTGCAACTAGGGGAGCAAAAGAGCGGACGATTGGAACGAAACGGGCGAGAACGATGGTTTTTCCGCCGTGCTTTTCGTAGAACTCGTGAGTTCTTTGCAATGCGCTTTGATCGATCCAACTTAGGGAACCATCGTAGATTTTGTTGCCGAGCCAATTGCCGATGTAGTAATTGGTCGTGTTGCCAACGATGGCACCAAGCGTAATAACAACGATTAAGGTGATTGGGCTAAGGGCGCCGGCCGCAGCTGCAGCCCCGCAAATAAAAAGCAATGAGTCACCAGGAAGGAAGGCACAAATGACAATACCGGTTTCTGCGAAGAAAATAAGAAATAGCACGAAATACACCCACCAACCATAGGTAGTGGCGATGTACATAATGAAGTGGTCCGCGTTGCGGAAGAGTTCAAGCGCTAATTGAAAAAAATCCATAAAGCAAAAATCAGTACCGTTAAGTCGAGCGCAGATTCTAACCTAGTTAGCGTTCTTTGTTTGTACGGATAACTCCTAGAAAATTTTAGGCTTTTTACGTGTGATCGTTTTTTGAGAGGGTTTCTCAAGCTCTGACCTCGTAGATTTTTATTTTAGGAAAGAGATATTTTCTGATTTCATTTCGTCAAAAATACTGCTTGTACAAGGATTCTCTATGGAAAGATAATTTGAGCGTCTTATCTATAGATTTAACGGTCGGCTGTTGAAGACACCCGACCGTTACTCTTATGCGATTGACGAATACACACCATGCTTGACTAAAAACACCGGATACAAATTTGGAGAATCTAAGTTAAAAGACAGGCTATTTAACTTTGAAATCAAACTGATGACACTGGGCGCAGTAATTAACCGCTTCTTCATGTTGCATATGACACAAAGTACAATCTCCATTGTGTGGGGCCGCATGCGGATTAGCCCCTGGGAGACCCTTGGTTTTTTCTGCCAAAGCCGCTTTATCGTGACACTTAATGCAAGTGGCACCATCTGGGATCTCAGGAGATTCTTTGTTCATATTCTTTCCGTGGCAGGTTTCACAAGTTACCCCTTTAGTAAGGTGCCTATCGGCTCCGAAATTAGCAGCGTAGCAGCTTGGCAACATCATTCCAAAGGAGAAAGCAATTGCTAAGGTGACAGAGTTATGTAGTTTGAGCATCATGTTGTTCCATTCATGAAGAGAAAACAAAACTTCCTTGTGCTAAGCGCTCTATTTATTGCCTCCTAAAACAGCAAGGAAACTTAATGTCCCTATTGTTTGGGCACAGGAATTTAATCCTGTGCCCTGACCCTAGAAAAGACTGATATTAGTTAGCGTTAGCAACGTTCTTGCCGACTTCACGACCGTATGCCAGAGCATCAAGAACACCATTACAGCCTAAACGGACGGCGCCGTGTGTACCGCCAGCGCATTCGCCAGCTGCATAGAATCCTTTGATCGGTTTGTCGGTTCTGACATCCAAAGCCTGTCCTTTAACGTCAGTCTTGATGCCACCCATGCAGTGGTGAACTTTCGGACTCATTTCGGCGATAAGCCATGGACCTTCAACCAAGGGCTGGAATTCTTTGTCAATGTACCTGCCCATAACTGCGTCATTACCCGTCTTGACGGATTCATTAACCTGGTCGACTGCCGCCTTAACTTCATTGTACGGAAGGTTATTGGCTTTGCAGAGGGCTTCCAAAGAATCATATTTGCCGATAGCGCCAATGGAGACAGCGTTGTCAAGATATTTCGGTTGGAAAGAGAGTAAGCCAGCGCAGCTCTTCAAGGTACCGATCGCAAATACCCTACGACCGTCTTTATGCTCTGCAAACATTGCGTCTGCACTTACCTTACGGTTGGCCAATTCATTGACGAAACGTTTGCCAAGTGAGTTGACCCAAAGACCGAACTGACCAGCGGCATTCTGTGAGAATTGCCAGGCAACACCGAAGCCTTTTTCATGTGGGTTGGAGAAAGGAACGCACTGGATGGCATCAACCATGATCATTGATACTCCGTTAGCAGCAGCTTCTCTCCAAAGTTCGCCAGTTGCGCCCGGCTGATTGGTGTTCTGAAGTGAAGGTAGAAGTCTTTGATCCTGCAACTGTCTGTAGACAGGGTCTGCAGAGAAACCACCCCATGCAGCGATAACACCTTTCTTGGCGCGGATCGTCTTGACCTTGCCAGAATCGCTATTTGGGAAGCGATAGTTTGTTCTTACTTGCACGCCAAGCATTTCTCCGGTTTCCGGATCGCGAATCAGGTGTTCGACATAAGTTCTCAGGCGTGGCTTGATACCTTTTTCAGCAAGTTTGGCTAACAAGGCATCAACGATTCCGGAGCCTGAACCATTGGCAGACCATACTGAGCGGGGTACTGTATGGCCACCATCCTGGAAGATATCGTTTGGAGCCCATTTAACGCCGATTTCGTCAACTGACCAGTTGTAGACCGGCAGTTGGTTCTCAGCGATAAATTTAACCTTGTCGGCATCGTTCTGATTGTTTCCTGCCTTGAATGTATCGTCCATCATCAATTTGATGGAGTCATCAATCTTATGTTTCTTCTGTTGTGGACAACCTGTTGCAGTCATTTTGCCGCCGCAGATCGAGGAATTTCCACCGGCAACAGGCATCTTCTCCAAAATGACTACGTTAGCTCCAGCCTTTTGTGCTTCATAGGCAGCTGCCAAACCTGCAAAACCAGAACCGATGACGATGACATCGGTTTCTTCATCCCATTTGGTGGGTACAGGAGCGGCTTTAGCAATAGTCATTGCACCTGTGATACCTAAACCGGCTGTTGTAGTAACGACCGTCTTGAGGAAAGAACGACGATTAAATGAATTCATGACTGTCTCCTTGTTTACGGGTTGATTAAGAATTGAACGAATGTGTGCATTTTGAACCAAATGCATATTGCTAGAAATGAGTAAGATAAATTACAAGTCTTAATTATTTTGCAACATGATTAAAATTACTAAAATGGATCGATCTCAATGAATATGTAGTTTCTGTTATATTTTGGCTTAATCCCTATGTTGCATTTTTGTAAATACTGATTTGAAAATTTGCTATTTTTATGTGAATTTGTTTGGGTTAGTATCTTTCTTAAATTCTCTACTGGCTTAAGATAGCTTCAGGGGCAGGTATATGACTCAAGCTCAAAAATGGGATGAAGAAGTCGATTTAGTGATCATCGGAAGCGGTTTTGCCGGGATAACTGCGGGTATCGAGGCACTTCTTGCAGGTTCATCAATAGCCGTATTAGAAAAAATGCCGACTGCGGGTGGCAACTCGGTCATTGATTCGGGGGAGTTGTCGGTAGTTAATTCGCCTCAACAAAGACGCCGGAAGGTAAAAGACTCTGCCAACCTCTTAGCAGAAGATATTCTTACAAACGGACAGTATCTTAACGACCCGCTCAAGGTGCGGTACATCGCAGAGCACGCGTATGACGTTTATGAATGGACTAAGTCTCTCGGAGTCCGGTGGACCGAAGGAGTGACTAAGGCGGGAGGTCATAGTGTTCCAAGGATCGTGGTGACTTACTCCGGTTCCGGAAAGGAAATTTATTCAAAACTGTATGAGTATTTTGAGCGCTTGGGCGGTCGTATCCGGCTTAGAAGTTACGTACAGACCATCGTTCGTGATAGCGAGGGAAAAGTTCAAGGAGTTATTTATAGAGAAAACTATGAGTTTCCCAATCCCAATTCCGGTACCGTAAAAAGGATTCGTGCCAAGAAAGCCGTTATTTTGTGCTACGGAGGATTCGCCGCAGACCAGGCTTTCCGCATGCAATACAGGCCAGAGCTCGATTCTCGCATCGAAACGACAAATCAGCCAGGGGCAACCGGCGAGATGTGGCAGGAAGCGAAACGCATTGGTTGCCTGATCTTGCAGACGGGTTGGATTCAGTGTACGCCTTGGAACAATCCTAAGGAGAAAGGGCAGGGCGTAGGGTGGATATTTTCTGAATATGCGGCAGCCTACTACGGTCTATGGGTGAATTCTGAGGGAAACCGCTTTGTTGACGAGGGTGCTAATCGAAAAATCAGGACGGACGCGATTTTTAAAGAACATAAAAAAGGAAACAAGGTTTTTTGTATTGCAAGTGCCCACTGCGTTGAGAACCTTGAAAACTTGCGTCCTGGTTACATGAAGGATGTCCTCGATAAAAAGCTCATTATTCGGGCAGATACATTGGAAGAACTGGCTGAGAAACTCGGTATTAATTTCAAACAGCTTGAGGTGGAAATCAAGCAGATGAACAATGCCATCAAAAAGGGTGTCGACAAAAAATTTGGTCGTAGCATGAACAATTTGAAGGAGCTTAACGACGGTCCTTGGTACGGTTCGGAGATGACGCCAAAAGTCCATCACTGTTTGGGTGGCGTTATGACTGATCCGCAGGGAAGAGCGTTAGACGCCAAAACGCAGCTTCCCATCCTTGGTTTGTTTGCCGCAGGAGAGGCGGCAGGAGGAGTGCATGGGGCATGCAGATTAGGGGCTTGCGCCATTTTGGATTGTTTGGTTATGGGCAGGTTGGTTGGTAAGGTTGCTTCCAACAATTAACGATCATTGGGCAAAGGCCGCGTCTTCAGAAGCTTTCTGCCTTAACCAACTCACTAATCGCTGGCCTATCAGACTAGGGAACCTCGAAGGCGGCCTCATGAACCACATGACTTCAGGTTCGAGTTTCCACTGCGGAATGATTTCAATTAACTTTTTTTCCGATAGTTCTTTTTGAACGAGAAATTTCGGGATGCCGATACCAATTCCATCGCCAGCTTTGATGGTGTTTTTAAGTGCGAGAAAATTCGGCGCTGCGCTTAATGCTTTGGAGCTAATCCTATAAAAGGCTTCCGAATTGTGGATGACCAGCGGAAGCTCGGTCTCTGAAGGGGAATACCAAGTTTTATGGTATTCCAGCTCTTGGGGCTCGATGATGTCACCGGCCACCGATAGGTACTCAGGTGAGGCCACCAATACCAAGGGGACCTTTGTTATTTCGATGGCGATCAAGTTTTGAAAAGACGGGTTTCTTTCAAGCGTGACCACGAATTCGCCGGATTGCTTTTGGCGGAAAGACCTCGATGTCGTTAACTTGATTTTGACTTGAGTTTGCGGATTGACGCTGGTGAATTCAGCTAACCACTTGGGAAAGAGCTCGTTACCGAGGCTCTCCGGAAGGTCGATAATGGCTTCCTGCCGGGTACTTAGGATGGACTGGCGTTCAATTTGTATAAGTCTTGCAATCAAAGGGGACATTTTTTCAGCAAAAAGCGCACCCTCTTTTGTAGGGCTTACTCCTGTAGTATGTCTTTCCAAAAGTTTGACGTTGAGTTCATTTTCCAGCAGGCTAATTTCTCTACTCATCTGAGGAGCGCTGATACCCACAACATTACCGGCTTTGCCGATGCTACCTTGTTTAAGAGCCTCAACAAGGTAGAGTGTTCTTTTAAGCAGGTCTTTTTTGCTCATTTGCAGTTATTAACTCCTATGGCTCAGTTGCCGGTAAAAAGCTTTTAATCCATTTTTTCATTTCCTCGACAAGGTAAGGAGCAATGAAATGATTTTGAAGTTTTTGAGCAAACTGAATCTGCAAGAAGAAAGTAGGGCTCGAAAAAGACGGGAATACATTCACAAGCTCTCCCTTATTAATGTGAGCGGCAGCTAACATGAGCGGGACAGGCAGGGCGATAGCTTGTCCTCTGAGGGCACTGGCTAGAGCACTTGTTGCGTTTCTGTAGCAAACCGTTGGGACAAAGGGAATGGAAATCCTTGTACCGGAAGACCAAAATGTCGCCCGATGCAGGTTTTCCTCCTTTCCAAAAGTAACCACATCATGGTCAATCAGGTCCTCGGGTGACTGTGGTAAACCCTTTTCTTCAAGGTAGACAGGGGAGGCGACAGTAACCGATGGGATCTCGGCAACCGTAGTCGCATCTGCCTTTTTGGTTAATGTGAGCTCCAAAAAGACATCAGGCACGGCCTGGATAGAGTAATCCAACCGGGAAGTGAAAAAATCAAAGAACAGCCGTGGAAATTTTGATTCGAGAGACCAGAAGAACTCAAGAATAAGGGGACAACATAAGACGGTGTCCAAGTAAACAAGAAAATCCCCATTGAGTTGAAAATCATCTTTGGTGATAGAGGAACGAATTTCGTTTATTTCGTTCAGAATAGGTCTGATCTGAGCGAGGACGGATTTTCCCGCGGCTGTTGGATAAACACCAGTGTTGTCCCTATAAAAAAGTTGGAGTTCAAGTAAGTCCTCAAGCCTTTTAAGTCTTCGGGAGACAGTGGAAGGAGAAACACCGGTCATGCGAGAACTTTGTAAGAGGCTTCCCGTTTCCATGGCGGACTGGAAAAGCTCCCAAGTTTCCAAATCTACGTGGGCATCATCCCTGATCATCTTTTTAAGCTAACAATTTTGGAAATAACCCGTCAATCTAAGTGTAAAGTGGAACAAGTATATCTGCTTCAGCCTTGATTTTAATCAATATACCTAGCTAGGTAACGCCTCTAATAAATTTCACTACTGTCCAAAATAATCTGAAAGTCAAAAAAGAACCCGCATGGGCATTGAATTCCAAGATTAAAAAGTCCGAATTTTCTAAACAAGCCCCAGTCCTTTAAAAAGAATTCCTTGTACG
>CANQMZ010000061.1 GCA_947625105.1 uncultured Parasutterella sp. | reverse complement strand
TTTTCTCAAGCCGCCCGTTCAATGGTGGTCGGAAACAATAGAAAAAGAAAGGTCAAAAAGACTGAGAAGTCTTTATTGACAGGAGCCTATCGAAAATTATCATTAAACAGTTGGTTTCGTTTTCTTATCTGACTTAAAGGATATATGGCACAAACAAAAGATCAAAGAATCGGGACTCGCTATGTGAGAGACGGAGAGCATTACGATGAGGTTTTATCCTTGATCGGGAAAGCAAAATACGATGTCGTTGTTGGAACCTCAGACATCAAGGATCTCTACATAAAAGAAAGGGAGAAGACAAAACCTTTTCTTGGTCTACTAAGTACGCTACTCAGGAAAGGAGTGTCAGTTCGGTTAATTCATGCCAAGGAACCGGGAGAAAATTTCCGTCTCGATTTTGATCGTTATAAAACGTTAGCTCAAAAACTTCAAAGACGCCTTTGCCCTAGGGTACATTTCAAGATTATTGTGATTGACTGCAAGATTGCTTACATCGGATCTGCGAATTTAACCGGAGCCGCCATAGGAATGAAAAGCTCAAACAATCGCAATATGGAAGCGGGTATTCTCACAGACGAGGCAGGTTTGGTGGATGCCGCTCTCGAACACTTTAATTCAGTGTGGGAAGGTAGATATTGTGCGAAATGCGGACGGAAAAGATTCTGTCTGGATAAGATTTCTTAGGAATCGTAAATGCAATTTGAACTGATTTCAGATATTCATCTTGAGTTTATCTACGGTGAGTTATCCAATCCTCAAAGCTATTTGGAAAGAATTTTTAGTAAGCCTGTGGCTAAAACCTTGCTTATTGCAGGCGATATTAGCTCTCATTTGGCTGAACCTAATCAAGGAATCGTTGATTTTTTTGATCTCGTGAGCAGAAAATACGAGCGTGTATTGGCTGTGTTGGGAAACCACGATTACATCAACGACTTCTCTACCATTGGACAGGTGGGAAAGGCGGTAAAAGAAATCTTTCCCGAAATTATATGGCTGGATAACGAGGGGATTGATTTGGGGGAAGTGAGAGTTTTTGGAGGTACCCTGTGGAGTCAAATTACCGAGGACAACAAAGCCCGCATGTCCAGCTACATGATTGACTACCACATGATAGAGAAGGCAGAAGGAACTTTGATTACTCCGGATGACACCAACCTGTTAAATAGAGAAAGTAAGAGAGCCCTGCTGGACTTCATTGAAGCCGATCGTTCAAAGCCTGTTGTCGTGCTAACTCATCATGCTCCGTGCCGGCGTTCGTCAAAATGGCCCGATTCCGACACGACTCAAGGTTTCTGCAATGACTACGATGGCCTTCTGAAAACCCAGGACAATATTCGGTTATGGGCACATGGGCATGTGCACGAGCCCGTGGATTATAGGTGTGGTTCGGTACGAGTTGTGGCTTATCCCCATGGATACCTTGGACACGAGAGACTGGCGGACAGCTCTTACAAACCTAAACTTTTGCAAGTAAGAAGCTAAATTTGGCCTCCAACCATGTGGAGGAAGCTTCTTGAGCCCTTGAAGCCATTGTTGTATTCAGGATCAGATTTTTAAAACAAGAAAAAAGTTTAAAAATTTATTTCCGACAGTTGCACTCGGAAAAGAAATCCTTTAGTATTTCCGACAAATTCAATAGGAAAAATAGCATGAAATTGACTACAAAAGGTCGTTTTGCCGTGACGGCGATGCTTGACATCGCTTTGCAGAATCCGGACGAATACGTATCGATTGCTGAAATAGGGGAGAGAAGACACTTGTCATGTGCTTATCTCGAGCAACTTTTTGGCAAGTTACGCAGAGCTGGACTTTTGGAGGGAGTCCGGGGCCGCGCCGGAGGATACCGCCTTGCTCGTCCGGCTGAGAAGATTAGCGTTGATCAGATTCTTGACGCGGTCGATTCAACCCTTGAGGCAAGCAAATGTGAAAAATCCCGCTCTGTTTGCGATGGGGAAGGCGAGTGCATTACTTTTGATCTATGGAATGATTTGAATCACGAAATGAGACGCTTTTTAAGCGGCATTACGCTGAAGTCTTTGGCGGATAAAAAGAACCAGAAAGATCAAGGCATCCAAACGGTCAAGTTCGTCAGAAACCAGACATCAGGCGCTAGCGTGCCCAACGAACACTAAACAAAACTTATATGGAGTAAAAAATGAAGACCCCTGTATATCTTGACTATTCAGCAACAACACCTGTTGACCCCAGAGTCGTCGACAAGATGATTCCTTGGCTCTACGAAAATTTTGGTAATGCCGCCAGTACCAGCCATGAGTATGGTTGGAAAGCCAAAGAGGCGGTGGAAAACGCCCGCGTCGAGGTGGCAAAACTCATCAATGCGGACCCCAAGGAAATCATTTGGACCAGCGGTGCCACAGAAAGTGATAATTTGGCCATCAAAGGAGCGGCAAGGTTCCATAAAGACAAGGGCAAGCATCTCATTACAGTTAAAACAGAGCACAAGGCTGTTCTCGATTCAATGCGCGAACTCGAAAGAGAGGGCTTTGAAGTTACCTATATGGACGTCAAGGAAGACGGTCTTTTGGATTTGGATGAGCTGGCCAAGGCAATGAAGCCGGGTACGACGCTTGTTTCCGTCATGGCGGTCAATAACGAAATTGGCGTGATCCAAGATATTGAAAAAATCGGCGAGATGTGCCGTGAAAGAGGAATTCTTTTCCATTGCGATGCCACTCAGGCCGCCGGCAAGATCCCCCTGGATATGGAGAAACTCAAGATTGACCTGATGAGTCTGTCTGCCCACAAGGTTTACGGTCCAAAAGGTATGGGTGCCCTTTATGTCAGACGCAAACCGAGAGCTCGTATTGAGGCCATCATCCATGGAGGTGGTCACGAAAGAGGTTTAAGAAGTGGTACCTTGGCTACTCATCAGATCGTTGGAATGGGAGAGGCTTATCGTTTAGCTCGCCTTGAGATGGGTGAGGAAATGGAAAGAATCGGTAAATTGCGTGACAAACTTTACAAGGGGCTCTCAGAAATCGAAGCAGTCCATGTCAATGGCAGTATGGAACACAGGGCGCCGTTTAATCTGAATATGAGTTTTGCTTTTGTGGAGGGTGAAGCTTTGATGGCTAGCTGTAAGGATATTGCGGTCTCATCCGGTTCGGCCTGCACCTCCGCATCTCTAGAGCCTTCTTATGTTCTGAGAGCTCTGGGAATTGACGATGAGATCGCGCACAGCTCAATCAGATTTAGCCTCGGTCGCTTTACAACGGAAGAAGATATCGACTACACGATTAAAGTAATCAAAGAAAAAGTGGCACAACTTCGAGAAATGTCACCTCTGTGGGAAATGTATAAAGAGGGGGTTGACCTCAAAGAAGTTAAATGGACTGAACACTAAAAATTGGAGAGAAATACATGCAATACAGTGATAAGGTGATGGACCATTTCAATCATCCAAGAAACGTGGGACGATTGGATAAAAATGATCCGAATGTAGGAACTGGGACACGTGGCGCGCCCGCTTGTGGCGATGTCTTGAGCCTTCAGATCAAAGTAAATGACAAAGGTATCATTGAAGACGCCAAATTTAAAACTTACGGTTGTACGAGCGCCATTGCCTCAAGCTCTTTGGTGACCGAACTTATTAAAGGTAAAACGCTTGAAGAGGCTTCGCAGATTAAAAATTCTGCTATCGCCGAAGAACTTGAACTACCGCCGGTTAAAATCCACTGCTCTATTCTTGCCGAAGATGCAATTAAAGCCGCTGTGGCTGATTACCGTAGTAAACAAGAACATTTAAAGGAAAACAAATAATGGCTGTAACTTTAACGGAAAAGGCCGCCGAGCATGTCCAGAAGTTTCTGACCAAGCGTGGGAAGGGTATTGGTTTGAGGGTTGGTGTAAAAACAAGCGGCTGTTCAGGTATGGCCTATGCCCTTGAATTTGCCGACAAGCTTGAGCCGGAGGACAACGTTTACGAATCTTTCGGTGTCAAAGTGATTGTCGACCCGAAGAGTCTTCCATACATCGAAGGAACCGAACTTGACTTCGTTAAAGAAGGTCTGAATACAGGTTTCAAGTTTAAGAATCCCAATGAGAAAGAAAGCTGCGGATGCGGCAAGTCTTTCCACGTTTAACATCGGTCGGTTTGGTCAGTATGGCTCAAATTAATCCTTTTGAATTGTTTGGGTTGCCGGTACGCTTTGAGATCGATTTAGATGATCTCAAGAACCGTTACCTGGCTGCCCAAGCCAAGGTTCACCCAGACAAGTTCGCAGGAGCCAGCGATGCGGAAAAAAGAGTGGCTCAGCAGTGGTCTACTCTGATCAATGACTCCTATAAACGTTTAACTCAGGATGGGGCAAGAGGAAGACTGATCTGCGAAATCTTGGGCGTTCCTATCAATGAGAACAGCTCCGAGGGGATCAGTGAGGAATTTCTCATGGAACAGCTTGAACGACGCGAAGCGATCAGTCTGGCTAAAGAGTCATCGGATAACGCGGAACTTACCAGTCTTAAATGTGAAATTCTTTGTGAGAGAAATAAACTGCTCAAAGAGATTGCAAGGGCGCTTGATGTGGACCACAAGCCCGAAAACGCTGTCCAACCTTTGCAAAAAATCATGTTCTTAGACCGTCAACTTCAGGACTTTCAGTAGTATGGCATTGCTTCAAATATCAGAACCCGGGCTTTCGACTGCTCCCCACGAGGAAAGGCTTGCAGTCGGTATTGATCTTGGGACAACCAATTCCTTAGTAGCCACGGTAAGAAATGGTTCTCCGGAAGTACTTCTTGATGAAAATAATCAAAAACTGCTTCCCTCAGTGGTGCACTACGGATCTGATGGCTCGGTAGTTGTTGGTGAGAAAGCCAAAGCTCGGGCGCATCTTGACCCACTTAATACGATCTCCAGCGTCAAACGCCTAATGGGGCGCGGCACTAAGGAATTTAAAGACGAGCGCTATATCCCTTACGATTTTGCTGAATCGGATGGAATGGTCAGGCTAAGGACCAATCAGGGAGAAAAAAGTCCGGTTGAGATTTCTGCCGAGATTCTTAAAACACTTAAGAAAAGAGCGGAGGATTCGCTTGGCGGGGAATTGGTTGGTGCGGTGGTCACGGTGCCGGCATACTTTGACGATGCGCAAAGACAAGCAACGAAAGATGCCGCCAAGTTAGCGGGGCTTAATCTGTTGAGGCTTCTAAGTGAGCCGACAGCCGCCGCTCTAGCTTATGGCTTGGACAGTGGTGCCGAGGGCCTCTATGTGGTCTTTGATCTCGGTGGAGGCACCTTTGATGTGTCAGTTTTGAAACTGACAAAAGGAGTTTTTGAAGTTTTAGCGACTGGCGGCAACAGCCGCCTCGGCGGAGATGATTTTGACCAAAGGCTTTACTGCTGGATTTTGGATCAGGCAGGGTCTCCTCGCTTGAACTCTTCCGATAGTAGGCTTCTCATGGCTAAAGCTAGAAGCGCCAAGGAGGCGTTGACAACGGAAAAGAAGGTCACGGTCTATGCAAAACTAACCGACGGGCATATTGTTAATGTTGCTATTACGCGCGACGTATTTGACTCCATCACCAACCATTTGGTTTCGAGAACAATTGAGGCAACGAAAAATACGCTTAAAGACGCCGGGCTGAAAAAATCGGATGTAAAAGGCGTAGTCTTAGTTGGCGGCTCCACTAGGATGCCATCGATCAGAAAGGCTGTTGCGGAGCTGTTTGAGCAAGAACCCTTAACCGACATCGACCCGGATGAAGTGGTCGCCGTGGGAGCTGCCCTCCAGGCCAATCTCTTGGCCGGCAACCATGCCGGGAGCGACTGGTTGTTGTTGGATGTCACTCCCTTGTCATTAGGTTTAGAAACAATGGGCGGTCTTGTGGAAAAGATTATCCCTCGCAACACGCCGATTCCTGTTGCCATGGCTCAGGATTTCACAACATTTAAGGATGGTCAGACTGCGATGTCCATCCATGTCGTGCAAGGTGAACGTGAGATGGTCGAGGATTGTCGTTCTTTGGCGAGGTTTTCTTTGCGTGGAATCCCGCCGAAAGTGGCAGGTGCCGCAAGAATCCGAGTTACTTTCCAAGTTGATGCCGACGGTCTTCTGTCGGTTACAGCAAAAGAACAAACCACCAATGTCCAAGCTTCGGTTACCGTAAAACCTTCATACGGTCTAAGCGAAGACGAAATTGCCAAGATGCTTAAAGACTCTTACGGACATGCTTCTGAAGATATGCTCCAAAGAGAACTTCGAGAACAGAAGGTGGAAGGGGCAAGGCTATTGGAAAGCGTTTATTCGGCTCTCAAGACAGACGCGGATCTACTCAACGAGAAAGAACGAGGTGCAATAGACGCTCTTATTAACAAGCTAGAGGAAGTCCGAGCCACCGACGAAGTCAGCGAGATAAAAAAGGCGATCTCTGCATTGTCAGAGGGGACAAAAGATTTCGCTGCCCGTAGAATGAACAGAACCATACTTGCAGCCTTGCAAGGAAAAACCGTGGATGAGGTTTAATAATGCCGAAAATTACCGTTTTACCGCATGAAACCGTTTGCCCTAACGGCGCTGAATTCGAGGCCGAAGAGGGGGAGGTACTGGCTAAAGCCCTGTTAAAAAATGGTGTGAAAATTGAGCATGCTTGCGAGTTTTCTTGCGCTTGCGCGACTTGTCACGTCTATATTGTCAAGGGAGCAGAGACCCTTGAGATCGCCGATGACAGAGAAGAAGATCAGCTTGATAAGGCGTGGGGTCTGAAAGCCAATTCAAGACTGAGTTGTCAGACTAAAATCGGTTCGGGAGATTTAACCATAGAAATCCCGAAATACTCGATTAACTACGCTCGTGAAAACGATTAACAATCATGCGCTGGACTGATACACAAGAAATTGCTGTTGAGCTTGCCGATACTTATCCAGACTTGGATCCTCTCTCAATTGGGTTCGAGAAGATGCATGCCATGATTTGCGCATTGGATGGCTTTGAAGACGATCCGCAAGCAAGCAACGAGTCTATTTTGGAAGCCATCCTCATGGCTTGGCTAGACGAGGTTCAGTAGTCTTCTAATTTGGCAGACAGACCGTTTAGTTCAGCAATAGCAAGTAGGACGGATAAAGAGGACTCGAAGGTAAAGAGTCCTTTTTCGATTCTTTGGATAACGGTTTCGGTGTCAAGAAGTTCGAACTGCGCTACCTCTCCGTCTATGTTGCGCGGCAGAAAATCGTCACGGACGACGGAAGTGTACATAATGGTGTTTTCCTGCATCCATCCTTCGCGCACGGGTCTTGAAATTAAATGCGAACCGATGTACCTGAGGTTAAGACTGCTAGGTGCGATGCCGGCTTCTTCCCACGCTTCACGATCCATGGCACTTTCAAAACTCTCACCCAATGGCACCATTCCGGCTGCGCAGTTGTCCCAATAACCGGGTCCAATGGCTTTTTTAAATGACCTCTGCCCGACCCAAAGTCGTCCATCTTCAGTGAAAGGATTTAAGTGCACGGCAAAGGTATTGAGTGCGAAAGGACGACACATGGCTCGCTCAATTTTGCCCAAGACCGTTGTCCTTTGGGTATCGGTGAACGGAACGACAGGCAGCAATTCGTCTCTCCAAGCAAACACTTTATCAAGATTTTTATAAAGGGTTGAGACGGCAGCAAGCCTAGTGTCCGCATTGTGGTTGCCGGAGTCAAAGTTAAGACGCCCTGACGCTAGCCTAAAAAACCTAAAGGTTTCCGAAAGCCACAGGGCATCCTCAGAATCAATGTGGCCGACTTTGATGTTATCAAAGACGAAGTCGATCCGATTCGAGGGAACGGGCGTCCTCGCCTGTTCTCCTAGCCGATGCAGCAGATCCTTTAAAAGATTCAGAGCAGTGGTGTTCACTTTGCTTGCTCAAAGTTTGAATTTTTTTAACCTTCGGGTCTCATATGCGGGAATAAAAGCACATCTCGGATACTGGCTGAGTTGGTAAGAAGCATTACAAATCGGTCAAGGCCGACGCCACAACCACCGGTCGGTGGGAGACCGTATTCCAAGGCGCGGATGTAGTCCGCATCGTAGTACATGGCTTCATCATCGCCGCTTGCTTTGAGTTTTGCCTGGGCACTGAATCTTGCTGCTTGATCTTGCGGATCATTGAGCTCGGAGAATCCATTGGCGGTTTCTCTTCCAGCGATGAATAATTCAAATCTTTCGGTGATGCCCTTCTTCGTGTCGGAGGCACGCGCCAAAGGAGAAATCTCAATTGGATAATCGATGATGTAGGTAGGCTGGATGAGCTGGCTTTCGACAGCAGCTTCGAAAAGAGCCATCTGCAAAGCGCCAAGTCCAAGACCTGGTTTTTGTGGTTCGCCAAGTCGAGCGGTTTCGTTGCGAAGGAATTCTTCGCTTGAAAGTTGCTCCGCACTGTACTGCGGGCAATACTTATTGATCGCCTCTACCACGGTCAAACGGTCAAAAGGCCTAGATAGGTCGATTTTGTTGCCCTGATATTCAATCTGGGCGGTACCGATAGTTTTTTCCGCAACAGTTCTCAAAAGTTTTTCCGTGTAGCCCATGAGCCAGTGGTATTCCTTGTAGGCCGCATAGAACTCCATCATCGTGAACTCAGGATTGTGACGAACGTCTACACCTTCGTTTCGGAATGAGCGGTTTAATTCAAAGACTCTTTCAAAACCTCCGACAATCAGTCTCTTTAAGTAGAGTTCCGGCGCGATTCTCAGATACATGTCCATGTCAAGCGCATTGTGATGGGTAATAAACGGTTTGGCATTTGCTCCACCGGGAATGGGGTGCAGCATGGGGGTTTCAACCTCCATAAAGCCGTGTTCCATCATGAACTGTCGGGTGGCTGCAATGATCTTGGAGCGGGTGATAAACACTTGTCTGGAGTCTTCATTGACGATTAAGTCCACGTACCTCTGACGGTATCTCAGTTCCTTATCGGCAATACCACGGAATTTATCAGGCAGGGGGCGGATGTTTTTACTAAGCAGTCGAAGCGTCTTGACGCGGACGGTCAACTCATTGGTTTTTGTTCTAAACAGAGTACCGGTAACACCGATGATGTCCCCAAGGTCAATCATCTTCTTAAAGAAATCATAGAGTTCATCGCCAAGCTCTCCCTTGTTGACGAAAAGCTGCAAAGAGCCAGTACCGTCTTTGAGGGTAACAAAACTTGCTTTGCCCATCACTCGTTTGAGCATAACTCTTCCTGCGATAGCAACTTCCACAGGGGTTTCTTGCAACACTTCACCGCTACTTTGCTCGTATTTTGTTCTGACATCACCCAAGAGATCCTTTTTTACGAAGTCATTGGGGTAGGCGGGCCCAGCAGCTCTAAGTTTCTCGAGCTTTGAAAGGCGCTCGGCGATGATGTGATTTTCTTCTTCAGGAAGGATGTTTTCCTGACTGTTATTTGTGTTTTGCTTTTCTTGCATAGTAAGAGTACTCAAAGATTTAATGTTCGGATATCGGCGATGGGTTCCAGGCCGAAATCTTCGCTTTTCAGATAGTTTAAAAGTTTCTTAGCTGTTTCTTTCGGGTTTTGCAATTTTTCCTCTGCCTTGAGAACGAGATAACGCTCTCGGTCAGGGAAAATGTTTTCATCGGTATCCCTAAGCGAACTTTGCATATCCGTGTCGACGACTCCTGGAGCTACCGAGGCAATCCTTACAGGGTGAGTTTTTCTTTTTTCATCCAGAGCGACAGAGGCGGAGAAGCGGTCGACAGCCGCTTTTGTGGAACTATACATAGCCCAACCAACCACGGAACGCCGTCCGGCACCAGAGGATATGTTGAGGATTCTACGATCGGACGAGAGCTGTTTAGTCGCAAAGAGGAAAGCCTGTGTAAGAAGTACAACCGCACAATAGTTGACATTCATGATGTCAACCAAGTCATCGGCGTAAAAGATGTCAATCGGTCCAATCGGATTGACTTTTCCGGCATTGTTGATAAGGAAAAGTCGATCAAAGGTTGTCAAATCAATTTCTTTTAGAGCGTGGGTAAGGGCAGGCGATAAAGAGGCTAAATCAGCCATGTCAGCTTTAACCCACTTGAAAGAGCAATGAGATTTGGCAGCTAGTTTCGGTAAATTTTGCGGTTCCGTCCTCTGCACTGTAACGATTGAGTCACCAGCGCCAATGCTTTCTTCTGCCAAAGCGTATCCCAAACCACGAGAAGCACCTGTAACAATTGTTAAAGTCTTTGGCATTAGACACCCTGTTTGAGACTTGCCTCTATAAATTGTTCTAGGGCACCGTCTAAGACGGCAGTCGTGTTCCCCGTTTCTACATTGGTTCTCAGATCTTTGACCCTAGACTGGTCTAGCACATAGGAACGGATTTGATGCCCCCAGGAAATGTCGCTCTTGGAATCTTCAAGCTCTTGTTGAGCTGCCTGTCTTTTTCTGAGTTCGGCTTCATAAAGACGACTCTTCAAGATGCCCATAGCTTCTTCTTTGTTCTGGTGTTGACTCCTTCCGGTTTGTGCTACCGCAACGATCCCTGTAGGGATATGTGTAATTCTTACCGCAGAGTCTGTTTTTTGAATATGTTGCCCACCGGCTCCCGAGGCTCGGAAAGTGTCTATTCGAAGGTCAGCGGGGTTGATGTCAATTTCAAAGGAATCGTCTACCTCAGGTGTGACAAACACCGATGCAAAAGAAGTGTGCCTTCTGGCATTTGAATCAAAGGGACTTTTACGAACCAAGCGATGTATGCCTGTTTCTGTTCTAAGCCAACCATAGGCATGATCGCCGGTGAACTTAATCGTACAACCTTTAATCCCAGCGACATCACCCGCCGTTTCCTCAAGGAGTTGAGTTACGAAACCTTCCCGCTCGCCAAACTTAAGGTACATTCTTTTGAGCATGTTTGCCCAGTCCTGTGCTTCGGTACCACCGGCACCCGCCTGGATTTCAAGGAAACAATTGGTCTCGTCATGAGGTTGATTAAACATTCTTTGGAATTCAAGATGATCAACTTTCTTTTGGAGCCCGTGAACATCCTGCTCAATAGCTATCAAGCTCGGTTCATCGTTTTCTTCCTTTGAGATTTCAAAAAGATCTAAAGCGTCTTTTAACCCTGTTGTAATGTGATCCAAGCTAAGAACAACGTTTTCAAGTTGTTTTTTCTCAATGCTTAGTTGTTGGGCGTGTTTCGGATCATTCCAGATATCAGGATTTTCCAATTCCTGATTGACTTCTTCCAATTTGCGTGCCTTTGACTCATAGTCAAAGATACCTCCTAAGCTCATCGGAGCGAGCTAGGAGATCACTGGCAAGTGAACTGATTGCGTTGATTCTTTCTGCGTCCATTTTCTTATTTAAAGACTAGTTGAGGCTGCGATTATAAAGGCAAGGGGCAAGAAATATACCCTCAGAGACTCCCATATTCATGAGTAGATCCAAAAGCGGATTCTGAGATTGAGTTTTTTGAGAAAAAAGTAGAGGCAATAAAGATGTAATGTTTTGTCAGAGGATTTTATTTTCCTTCCTTATTGAGCCTTGCATAATT
>CANQMZ010000060.1 GCA_947625105.1 uncultured Parasutterella sp. | reverse complement strand
CGGCGGCAGCCACAGGGACATCTCACTCGTCTGAGCTTGATATGCAGGAACAGTTTCCTGCCGCCAAAATCCATGTCTCGGATAATACGTTCGTTGCTGTCATGTATCCGATGAGTGCTCTTGCTGCAGTCTGGACAGACAGGCTTCAGAAACCGGTGCTGCTCATTGTCTTTGGTACTGCTACGCACGATCGTATGCGATGGAAACAATGACCTGAATTGGTTTGTTTCCTCAGTAAAAACGTTTGGGTTAGGTATACCGACCGTCGGCGGTTTCTCCTTATTGTGGTTGTGAAAAGCTCAATTGTCAGGGGTAAACCGCCTTTTGTCTTCTTTTCGTTTGTAACTTCTTGTTAATTTCTTTTTTTGTTAGGTTTTTTACCTCCCTTCCCCGTGTTTCCTGAAGAACCGGACGTGCATTTTCTCAATTCCCCCTTATTTGCCGCACTGCTAGTGAATGTTTTTGGATCACTGAAAAAGGAGCATTGCTAGCCTGCGACAAAAGAGATTCCAGTTTCCCATAAGAATCGTTTGAAAGTGTTCTCCTTTGCTTGAGAAAATATTCAATCCTGCTTCCCAAGAATTGGAAGCCTCTTTCCTCTGAAGCTGAAGAGACGCTCGGATCAATCGCACTAGAACGAATGTAAACATAGTCGCTTTTGGCTGTTGGATCAAACTCCACCGACATTCTTGTTCTCCCACTAACGAAGTTGACCACAATGCCCTTCATAGGTACATCTCTGATGCCATACTTTCTTTTAATGACAAGAATGAGCTTTTTAATATGATCATTGCATTGCGCCACGGGATCATCGTGATACATTTCGCTAGCCCTAAATGGACCTTGAAAATACTCCTGACTATAAGTCCCTTTCCCTTTGATAATTCGATTTGCATGTGTCTCTTTTACTTCGAAAACTATGATCCCTTGCTTGCAAAGTAAGGCTACATCAATGTTGAAATAAGGCGAAACCGCACTTTTTATGCTTCTGTAATTAGGATTTATAAGGTAGATACGTTTGTATATCTTCACTGAATCCCCTTCGTTATATTTTCGACCTAACCATTCAAAAAGAACAAGTTCAGAGGATGTGTCCAATTCATCATCACTTTGTTCTTCATCGGAAGAAGCGTCCGCGTGTCCTTCATCAAATCTAGCTTCTAGACTTCTAATACATACAACAACAAAGAACAATGCTGCCAGCAAAACTAAGAAACCTTCAAGTCCTATCCCTTCCCCAATTCTTTGACTTCCTGATGGGCTTCCTTGAGTTAAAACACCTGCTTTTGGTTTTTCTATGTTCGGTTGCTTAACTTGATTACCTTTTCTTCTTTTTGCTTTCGTTTTTCTTTCAGGACTAGAGTATCCCATCCCACGTGATGATTTTGGAACGATGACAGCACCGTGATTTTGATGATCCCTTTCTGCTTTCTCTAGAGATTTTAGTAATTGTTCAATTTGGTCTGGTTGTTCTGAATGCTCAAGAACGAGTCCCTCCTGTGAAAACAAAGCACAAAACAAGAAAACAAATAACCTAAAGAAATTCAAGAGAAGCTCTTTGGTCACTGTGTCACCCATTCTGTTGCTACAAACTCCTACTTTTTTTGCCAGTCTAAAACAAATTTTCTGTTGGAATCTTCCACCAAAAAAGGCTGGTTACATCGACCATCTCAAGGATATTACGTGTCTTTACTAAAAATCAAATCTTCCGTCCAATTCCAATTCCACTTCACCCCTAAAACCCCGCAAAATCATCACGTAATAATCGTTTTTAGATAAAAAATCGTTTTATGATTATCCACAGTTGGTAGAGGCGCAAGCCTTATGAGTAGTTTTTCTTCTCAGTCGAAGTATCGGAGAGACGCGAAAGGATGGCTTGCCGAAGGGATCGGGAACACTTCGAAATCCCCTTCCCTGGGCTGCAAGAGAATATCTTGCAGACTGTCACAGCAAGTGGAGCGCTACCGAGACCCTGAGCCTAACTTCTTTTTTGAATGTGGACACAGGTGAAGACCTCGGAAGACTCCGATCTTCACCAGAACAAGGAAAAGAAGTTATGCAAAACTCAAATCAATCGAATCCCATTGCGCCCTGGCAAGCGATGACTATGCTCGCCATTGGTATCGCAATCATCTTTTACGGTCTGATGGGCCTTGAAGTCAACGCCAGAATCGTGTTGGCAGTTGACGGTGCGATAATGTGCTTGATGGCTTGTGCCTTCGGCATCAAATATGACGAAATTCAAAAAGGCATAAAAGACACTATCGCCTCCATGTTGGTGGCCATGCTCATTCTGCTGTCTGTCGGTATTTTGATTGGCACATGGATGGCCTCCGGAACCATCCCGGTTATGATCTATTACGGCATGCAGGTCATTACACCTTCCCTCTTCCTTCCGGTGGCTTGTATTCTGTGTACTTTGATGAGTACTCTTGCGGGCACCTCTTGGGGAACACTTGCAACGGTGGGTGTCGCTTGCATGGGTGTCGGAGAGGGTCTTGGCATTCCTGCCGAAGCCGCTGCTGGCGCCGTTTGCGTTGGCGCATTTTTTGGCGACAAACTCTCTCCTTTAAGCGACTCCCCCGTGATCACCGCCACAGTCACTGATACGCCTCTGATTGAAGGAATCAAGCACTCTTTGATTTCAACAGGTCCTGCTTACATCATCAGCTTGATCTTCTTCTTTGTCTACGGTCTCGAGTTCTCTGGTGGCAGCGCAGCTGAAAGTGCTACCTACATCGAAATTCTTAAAACCATTGAAAAGAGTTTTAATCTGAACCCCATTTCATTGCTTCCGGTATTTGTGGTTATCGGCTTGATTGTCTGGAAAAAACCAACCATTCCAACCTTCGTGGCCGGTATTGTTGTAGCCGCTTTCCTAGGAATGCTGCTTCAAGGCGTGTCCCTTAAGAACATGCTCACCTACATGTATAGCGGATTTACCATTCATACTGATTCCACTTTCGTTGACAAAATGCTCAATCGCGGTGGCTTCACAAGCATGTTAAGCACTATTGGTTTGTTGATGACGGCCGCCATATTCGGTGCTCCGCTAAGAACTGCCGGCGTTACTTCCGTACTTTTGGATTATGTGCAGAAATTTGCCAAGACAAGCCGCGTCATGGCATTCTCTGTCATGTGTGTCCACACTTTCTTCTTCATGATTACCGGTGCCTACTACGTTAGCTATCCGGTTATCGGATCCATGACGAAAGACATGTTCCCGAAATACAAGCTTCAGCGTAAGAATCTTATGCGCATGATGCTCGATACCGGAACGGGTCTTGCTCCGTTGATTCCATGGTCAACCACCGGCTCTTATACCGCTTCTACCCTCGGTGTTGCCAATATTGAATTCCTGGCGTTTGCTCCGATGTTATGGCTTTCCATCATTCTGTCCGCGATTTACGCTTTGACCGGCATTGGTCTGGCTAAGCTCAAAGACGGTGAAGACGATATCGGGCAAGATGGTTCCCCAATAGGTCCTCAGCTAGCCAAGGAGTAAGAAATGGAAAAGATTTTTCAACGTTGGTATGACCTGATTAACATCAACTCTGTTTCAGGTCACGAAGTTGGCGCCGCCGAATACTGTGCCAAGGTACTCGAAAGCTTCGGTCTAAAAGTACACTTCAGTTACTTCCCTGAAGACACTGATAAACAAAGACCTTCAATCTGGTCAGTGCTTGACAGCGGAAAGCCTGGCAAGACCATGCTTCTCATTGGGCACTTAGATACCGTTGACGTAAACCTCGCCAACTGGAAAACAGATCCTTTCAAAGCCACGGAAATTGATGGCAAAGTCTACGGACGTGGCTCTATGGACATGAAAGGTGGAGTTTCAGCCATTCTTTCCACTGTGGAACATTTCTCAAAGCATTTAGACGAATTCAATGGAAAAATCCTTGTTTGTCTTGTTGCTGATGAAGAAGGTCTGAGCAAAGGTACTTATCAACTGGTTGACGAAGGCTGTATCAAAGCGGACTACGCCATCATGGCAGAGTGTCGCTATGAGAATGTTGCCGTGGGCTTCCGGGGGCGTTTCAGTTTTGAAATCACAGTGAAAGGAAAAGCAGGACACGCCAGCCGCTACCCTGAAGTGGGAGAAAACGCTCTTGTTTCTGCCGGTCGTTTGGCGGCAGCTATTGAAGCCCTGCCGACCTTGACTCATCCGAAACTCAAACACGGTACCTGGTGCGTGCGCTATCTCTGTGGTGGCAATCAGTCGGCTTTGGTCGTTCCCGATAGTTGCTATATGTTTGTTGACAGATATGTTGTTCCTGGCGAAGACGAAACAACCTGCATCAAGCAAATGCAAGAGGCAGCCGATAAAATCGGTTTGGGTGACAAGGTTGATATCCGCTTAAAACCACGAAAGAGTCCTTACATGAAATCCTTTGCCATTCCGGAGGATCATGAACTTGTTAAGGCTCTGCGTCAGAGTTTCCACGATGTTACGGGAAAGGAGCTTCCGATTGACTACGATCCTTCGGTTTGCGACTCCAATATTGTGGCGGTCTCGCTTGGTATCCCTGTGGTTACTTTTGGCCCGTCCGGTGGCAATATGCATGGTGACAACGAGTACGGATATCCCTATCAAGTCAAGAATTGCTTTGAAATATACAAAGAAACTGTCAGGAAGCTTCTAAAAGCCTAAAGAATCACTGGCTCACCACCCTAACTCCCGAGTACCTGAATGCAAACTCGGGAGTTTTGTTTTCGTAGAGAAAGTTACGGTGGTAACAACCTTCTACCTCAGTTGAACACAGGCTTTCTTGAGGCATTAGCTAATACAATTTTTAACTAGCTGTTCCCAACCGGAAGCCCTTGTCAGCCAACTTTTTAATCAAAAAACCGGCTGCCGGTACATACGTGATAAATTTCTCTACCACAATTGACCAAACGAGCCGGTTTTAGTCTAGTTACCCTCTAGCAATAACTAGTGCTTACCAGTACAAAGAGTGGCGTGTTGCAATGCCGCACATATTGTTCGGTTGAAGCATAAAGTAGCGATTCCAGTTCGGTTGAACGCTGACATAGGGATTACCGTTGGAATCGGTACCCGTGTAAGTAATCATAAAGCGATCGGGCATATCGGCAGCTTTGCTGGTGTCCTCCCAATAAATGGCTGAAAACTTGCCATTGGCCTCTTTTGCTAACTTGGCTGCTTCTTCTTTGCTGACAAGTTTTCCTTTGCCGTTATACATAGCTTCGATCTTTTGCAAGGCTTCTGGTAGCGGCTTGGCTCCTGCCTTAACTTGTAAAGCTCCAAAAACCTGCTGATTCTTGAAAGCAACTAATCTGTTGATGATGTTGTCCTTTGAGGTGGCAGGATTCTTGCCGTCGAGGAACGGATACTCTGCACGACCCTTTGGAGTCACTGTATAAGCGCAGTTAGTGTCTCGGAGCGCCTTCAAGTAGCCGGGAGCCTTGCTAAGCTTAAACCCTGGTTTGGAAGAATCAATACCATAGTCCCCGTATACAAAGGCGTTCTTCGGGCTAACCATCAATGGACGGTAGAAGTAGGCAATAACAATCATCTTCTTGGGATTGACCACATAAACATCTTCATAGCTCAAGAAGTCGCGGATCGCACGTTCCTTTGCTTTTGCTAACTCTTCGGGAGAGAGTTTCGGGTCAAATTGCCACAACAGATTCCACTCTTTAATCGTACTCAGAGACTTACCCATAATCTCTTCAAGACGCTTCATTGCGGCTTTGTCTTTTTCTGTGTCGCCTGTGTTAATTGATTTTGAGGAAAACACTTCGACCGGACCGTCAAACTGCACGCCATAGCTGTCGTAGTAGTTGTATCCTAATTTCTTGATTTCATCTTCTCTGAGCTGTTTTACCCAGGCCACTGAGACTCCTGTTCCTGATTGAACTGCTCTCAGAATCTTTCCACTATCCTTGGCTGTTGTGCCGTAGAAAATGAATTTCCCTTCTCCCGGGTTGTAGTCCATTGTCAACTCGGCTGTAATGTTCTCAGGCCTGTTACCATAAGAGGTTGCGATGGAATACATATTGCGGCCACCGTTGATCGTTTTGCCATCAAATTTACTTGGTGCTGTGTACAAGAAGTCGGCCGCCATGTCTTTTAACAGCTTCTTGCCCTCAGCGCTCTTTGTGAGAGAAAAAGCACCGGAACTCGCCTCTCGTTTTTGTGTAGCGCCCGTGATTTCTTGGACATCCTTGCTGAAGGCTGCACTCGTAAAACCAAAAGAAGCAAGAGCAACGGCAGTTGCAGTTAACAAAAGGGTTCTTTTCATACTATCTCCTCGGAAAATGATTAACTAATTTTCGATACGGCTAAATAATAAATTTTTATACCCAATTTTCAAATAGTAAAATTCGATAACATGGAATTTCGATTTTTATTAACTCAATATGAAACGAAGTGACCCGTTCTACTCGGAAGAAATTAGCTTTTTAATCGCAATTTATGACTGTGGAGCAATCGCAAAAGCGGGTGAAAAATTTTCTTTATCCGCTCCGGCCTCAAGCCGACTCTTGGACAAGTTCCGTAAATATTTTCAAGATCCGCTTTTCGTGGTTTCTCGGGGCAAACTTTTACCTACTGCCTTTTTTATGTCTATTCTTCCCCAACTGGAAGACCTGCTCGAGCTTTATCAGACACTCAAAGGCAAACCTTTTGATCTAAAAGCCTGCACAAGAAACTTTAGGTTCTCATGCTCTATGGGTTTCGCCCCGTTAATCATGGCTTTTGTTTTACCCAAACTGCTTAAAGAAGCCCCTAAGACCAGTATTGAACATGTGAGCATCACAAGCAATCCGATTAACGCTCTGATGGGTGGCGAGGTTGACCTTCTTTTAGGACGAGCCATTGGTCTGCCGCCACAGGCACATGTCGTATCTTTTGAAAACGTCGGAACTCGATGCATTTTGTTAAGGAAAGGACATCCTTTAATTGCCAAAGCGAACGGACAAATTCCAAATAAAAGATTGATCTCCAACTACCCTCGGGTTTCTCTTTTTTCCGGAAGACGACGAGATTGGACCTCTCCTGATAAGGGCTTAATCAACTTAACCAGCAAAAACTCATTGCCGCTTTTTAGGACTGATAGGGCCGATATGGCTTGGATGGCAATGACAAAAACAGATCTCATCCAAATATCAACCCTAGGCAGCTCAAAAGTTGCTGTGGAACTTTATCCTGAGTTAACGGTTTTACCTCTAGAAAAAAATAATAGCAAGGCTCCAAAAATTTCCTTGATCTGGTCGGACTCCACTCACCGAGATCCGGCACTCCAGTGGCTGAGAAAACTTTTTATCGAATGGGGACAAACATTCAACTTCTGATGGGTACCGATAAACTTCGGCTTTCCGCCTTAAAAACGCAGCTTTATTACTTTCACGGAAGGTCGTTAATCAAGAGCCTCGGAAAAACTTCCAAACTGTTTTTCAGTGCCTGATCACAAGCTGCCTCTTCTGATATCCCTCGCAGTTCGGCGGCTATCTGTCCGTATGCGGCAAGGTCAACCGGTAGGCTCATCGGATTGTCCTTGTTTGCGTCTCTTCTCCAGTCAGGTGGGATATCCGGACAATCCGTCTCAAGTACCCACGCATCTTCTGGTAATTCGGCTAACGTCTTGCGAATACGCTTTGAACCGTCATAGCTGGCTGCTCCACCAAAGCCCAACTTAAACCCAAAATCCATAAATCTTTGGGCTTGGTTGGGACTTCCATTAAAGGCATGAACTACTCCTTTTAGTGGGGCAAGCCTCCTCATATATTTGAGCAACAGATCCATTGCTTGACGTCCGTGAAGACTCAAAGGCAACCCGTAGCGCTTCGACATCTTCATCTGTTCACTTAGGACTCTTTCTTGGATCGCAAGATTTGACCTATAGGCTTCCGAGGAATCTAACCCACACTCACCAATGGCGGCTAAGTATGGATCCTCGGCATGCTTTTCAAGAAAAACCTCCAACTCTTTCAGGTCCTCTTGCCACCTATCCCTCAAGTACATGGGATGAAGTCCTACGGCATAAGACAATCCCGTTCTGATGGCGCATTGTCTTGCCAACTCAAAATTCTCCACCCCGCCTGCACAAATGAGTGCCCCGGCATATCCTTTTTCTTTGGCCTGACTAACAAGCTCTACCTGTTCTTTTTCCTTAAATACAAACAGATGGTTATGGGTATCAATCCAACGTAAAGACATTTAAGGAATTCCTAACTCTGAATAATTCCGTCTTTCAAGTGAAGCTCCCGGTCACACTTGGAGGCGATATCTTTATCGTGGGTGACAACAACCAGGGCCAACCCTTTTTGTCTAGCAAGATTCAGAAGATAGTTAAACACCGATTCTGCCGTCTCCCTATCGAGGTTGCCTGTCGGCTCATCAGCCAAAAGACAAAGGGGTTCCCCGACCACTGCTCTGGCAATCGCCACTCGCTGCCGCTCTCCTCCTGAAAGCTGGCTTGGGAGATGTGTTACTCGCTCGGATAAGCCCATTGCCCCTAATACAGCTAAGGAGGCTTTTTCATTTTCTTCGTCACTGATCCGACGGATCTTTAGTGGCATTGCCACATTTTCTAATGCCGTAAATTCTCCAAGTAAATGATGGAACTGATAGACGAATCCTAGACTTCTGTTGCGAAGCTCAGTTCTTTGTTTTTCGGTTAGCTGGCTGACATCCTCATCACCAATGATGACCGTGCCACTATCAAACGTATCTAGTCCTCCAAGGCATTGGAGCAGAGTTGTTTTGCCTGAGCCAGAGGCCCCAACGATGGCCACAACCTCCCCTTCCGTGATCGAGAGATCAATTCCTTTTAGAACTTCAAGGGTTCGATCTCCTTCACGATAGCTTTTACGAAGACCCGTGGCCTTTAACACTTCTTTTTTATTCATAGCGTAACGCCTCCGCCGGCTGGATCTTCGCTGCTCTCCAGCTCGGATATACCGTAGCTGCAAGTGCCAAAATCATTGAAATGATCGCGATCGGAATAATGTCAGAGGCCCGGGGATCGCTCGGCATTCTCGAAATGAAATAAATCTCTTTGGGCAAAAACTGAACTCCAAAAATCCCCTCGATGAAACTCACAATACTTTCCACATTACAGGCGATCAACAAACCAAAAAACACCCCCGCTGCAATACCGGCTAGACCGATAAAGGCTCCCTGGATCATGAATATCTTCATGATCGAACCTTTTGTTGCACCTTGCGTTCGAAGTATGGCGATATCGTTTCGCTTTGAGTTGACGGTCATCACCAAAGAAGAAACCAACCCAAAAGCACCAACGAGCACAATGAGGAAAAGAATAATACCCATCATCCTCTTTTCTACCTGAACAGCGGCAAACCAAGTCCGATTTTGTCTTGACCAGTCCATAGCAACCACTCCGGAAGGCAGGATCTTGTCTAGCTCGACAACAACCTCCGGAGCCTCCTGCATGTCCCTGAGCTTCAGCCTTAAACCGGAAGGACCATTGACTCTAAAAAGTTTTTCCGCATCCTGAAGGCTCACAAAACACATGCCGCTATCAAATTCATAGTGTCCGGAATTAAAGACACCGGATACCGTAAACTGCCGCATTCTCGGCACTGTCCCCGCCGGTGTGAATTGTCCTTGAGGGATCATGAGCATAACTTTTTCGCCCGGTATTACTCCAAGTTGGCGAGCCAAATCAGAGCCCAAAACCACACGATAACTTCCCTCTAGCAGATCTGAGAGTTTGCCAAGCCGCATTGAAGAGGCTACATCGCTGACTGTTGGCTCATATTGCGGATCTATTCCCGTGACCATTACTCCTTTGACATTCTGTCCGCTTGAGAGCAATCCTTGCCCTCTGATAAAGGGAGCTGCTCCGACAATGTCCTTGTTGACTTTTTTGAGCTCTGTTTCGGTGGCCTTCCAGTCTTTTAGAGAACCCGACAAAGAAACCACTTCAACATGCGAGAGCACGGAGAGCATTTTGTCTCTGACTTCTTTTTGAAAGCCATTCATTACGGAAAGCACAACGATAAGGGCCATTACTCCTAAAGCAATGGATAAGACACTCATCACAGAAATGAAAGAGACAAAACCGTCCCTCCGCCCTTTCTTGCGGGCAAATATATACCTTAAGCCTACGAGCCATTCAAATGGTAGCGCAGAAAGGAGTTTCGTTTTCACGAGTCTTCCCTGTCAAATAGATTTGATAATTCTAACGGGAAGAAACCTCAATTGAGTTGCTGCTTCTATTTGCCTAAGGATGTTTCAGATAAAATAGTGACAATAGTCAAGGAAAATCAAAGATGGAAGCTGACTCAACATTGCTGCCGCTAGCAATTTCTGATTTCTCTGAGCTTCGGCAAAATGGAATGGTTTATGTTGACAAGACTCGCATGGTTTACGAACTAGCCAGGAATGATGTTCCCATTTTTCTTACCCGTCCGAGAAGATTTGGCAAGTCGTTACTGGTGTCAACATTTGAATCTCTTTTTTCTAGAGGGTTAGAAGACTTTAAAGGTCTTGAGATAGAAAATCTTTGGAAAGAGGAAAGAACTTACTCAATAATGCATTTAGACTTTTCTCGTATCTCTGGAGAAACGGGAGAAGAATTTAAAGAAGATTTTGCTGATGAATTGAAGTTTTTGGGAAAACCTTTTGGTTTTTATAGTGACCAAACGGACTATCGAAAGGTGGAGAGAGCATTTGACGATTGGCTTCAGGGGGAACCATCTAATAAATACGTCCTGTTAATTGATGAGTATGATCATCCGTTGACTAGTTTTTTAAACAAACCCGATGATTTTAAGAAGGCTTTGTTCGCATTATCCCGGTTCTATGCAACCATCAAGGGTTGCAAGAAAGCCTTTAGGTTTATTTTCATCACCGGGATTGCACGTTTTCAGAAAGCAAGTCTCTTCTCGGCAATGAACAACATCAGTGATATCACGCTTGATCCCGATTATGGTTCTCTTTTGGGCTATACACAGGAAGAACTTGAACAATACTTTGATCCCTATTTGATTCATGCGGCACAGACGTTGAAGATGAGCAAAAAAGAACTCCTGGCCCGCATACAGGCACAGTATGACGGTTTCTGTTTTGATAAGAGTGCGCAGTATCGACTGTACGCTCCATGGTCTGTGCTTAAGTTTTTAAACAGACCAGCCAGTGGTTTTAAACAGTATTGGACAGAAAGCGGTGGAGGTCTCACGTTGCTCAAAGAGTACTTTACGACCCACAAGCTCTTAAATCCGGATGATTACGATAAAGAGCAAAGGCTAACCAAGAGCAAACTGTCCGATCCGGCTAAAGTAAATACGATTAACCCGATTGCGCTGATGACTCAGGCGGGCTATTTCACCATTGACCATGTTGACGGAAATAGTTTTTACTTGCGATACCCGAACGGGGAAGTTAGGGCTGCCATGGCTAGGATGTACACGGAATACCTGTTTAGAAACAGATCTTCATTGATGAACAACCTCAATAACATCGTAGACGCCATCAAAAACACCGAGGCCGACAAAATCGTTCAGATATTAAACACGGCGTTTTTGAGCATTCCGTATGATCGCTCAAAAGTAGTCTTCAACGAGGCTTCTGT
>CANQMZ010000059.1 GCA_947625105.1 uncultured Parasutterella sp. | reverse complement strand
GCCATCAGGGGCCGATGGGTGGCTTGCCGGTTCAAACAGATGGGTTTCTTGAGATGGTCGCTTGAAAAACTTCCCGAGGATCTTCTTGCCACCTAAGGGATTTTACTTATTGTCTTCTCCGTACTTCCTGAAGAGTCCAAAGCGTTGAAAAAACGAATTCAAGAGCTAGAAGACGATGAGGAGTAGTCATGAAACGTCTAATTGATCTCGGAGTGTGCAACGAAGGGTTTGTCCGCATTGAAGACATTATGGAACTCTTTGAAAAGAGCCGTGAATGCATCCGGAGATGGCGGATTAACGGAGAGTTGCCGAGAGCAGACCGTGTCATCAACAGGCGGCCGCTCTGGAAAGCGGGAACGATAAGAAAGCAATTCAATCTTACGAGTTATCCTGCAAAATCATTCAGCTCTGCTTAACGCAGAAAAGCACCAATTTGCCCATTGTTGCATCACAGGCCTACGCAATTCAAGCAAATCGCTTCTTTGGTAGGCCTGTTCTACTTCGTTTCCGGTTGTGTGGCTTAAGGCTTTTTCCATCAAAATTCTGTCAATGGAGTGCTCGGCACCCCAGTCTCTGAACGTAGATCTGAAACCGTGCATGGTGTAGGTGCCGGCACCAAAGATGTTTCTTAATAGCTTAATCGGGGTGCCTCGGGCGATGTGGCTGTTGCCCGCAATACCCGGAAACACAAAATCATTCCATCGCGGCATATCTTTGAGCAGTTCAATGAGTTGGTCAGGCAAGGGTACTCGATGAGGATAAGGCTTAAGGTCTTTTCTGCGCTCAGTCGGTACTGACCACACACGATTCTCGAAATCGATCTCAGACCATTTGGCCTCACAGAATTCCTGCGCCCGCGAAGCGGTCACAATGCCAAAGATGATTGCGTTGGCTGCGAGCGCATTAGGCGCCCTATGGCTCATGGTCTTGATGACTTCTGGCACATCGTGCCAATCAACCGCGGCTCTGTGCTGGACAGTACGCACACGTGAAGCAGGTGGCAGGAACTGATCTAGTAAACCGTTCCAGCGAGCGGGGTTCTCACCGCTGACATAACCTTTTACTTTGGCATACTCAAAGATCACGTGAAGATTGTTATGGAGCTTGAGCGCTGTTGCCGTCTTGGTTTCCCAAATCTTTTTAAGCGTATCGATGATGTCGCCGGAAGTGATGGAGTTGATAGGTCTGTCGCCTAGGTCTGGAAAAGCGTGCAGATTGACAATACCCATCCAACGCCTGGCATGCTCGTTGTTTTTCCAACGCTTGACTTGCTTGAGGTTGTTGAGACATTCTCTAGCCACTTCACGGAAAGAGATGCCGTCAGCCTTGATCGCCAGACGCTCTTTAAGTCTAGCCTGTTTGGGAGAGATGCCGTTGTTGGCATCGGACTTGAGCTTGGCTGCTTTGGCTCTGGCTTGAGCCAAAGAGAGGAGTTGGACAGAGCCTAAGCTGACATCAATCAGTTTGTTATTTGCCCGATAGCGGAAAATGTAAGAACGTGATGTGCCGCTTTTTTGCACTTTGAGGTAGAGATTGCCCCCGTCGGCGTGCATGCCATCAGGAAGTTTGTTGATGTCTGACGCTTTAAGACGTTTGACCTGTTTACTCATAAATACCTCGAAAATATCCATACTTTAAGTATGGATAATATCCATACTTAATTTTTGGCACTATGTGGTTTACTGTGTAATAACGAGGTATAAAAATAGCACAGAAGCCTTAATTTATGTGGCTTTCTGTGCTTTTTGTTGGTGTTACGTGTTATGGACTTGGTAGCGGGGACAGGATTTGAACCTGTGACCTTCGGGTTATGAGCCCGACGAGCTACCGGGCTGCTCCACCCCGCAGTTAACCGGTTACATCTAAGAGAGCGGAATTGTAGTTGTTTTTTTATTTTTGTGCAAGTGGCAGGTTAAACGGTAGCTGAATTCGGCAAAAGGAAGTGAGGAGAAAAAGAAAATCTTGCTTTGTGCAATTTGGGGCAAGAGTTATCAAATTTAGAAATTTTTGTCGTTTTTCATGAGAATATACGCCCTCACGATTTTTGATTTTTCCAATTAGGAGAAGCAGATGAAAAAAAATAAGGCCAGATTGCAGAAAAAACCCAAGTCATTTGTCTCTGTCAAACTCGTTGGGTTAAACACGAAAGCTGCTCAACTCATTGAGAAGAAGAATCTTGACAATGATCTCATGTGCGTCAAGCAAAGGATGTTGAGTTTGGAAGAAAGGGGAAGATCGCTGAGTTTAGAGCAGAAGTACTTTGTTCTACTTGCTTGTGCTACTACTCAAGGACAGAAAAAGATCGTTAAAGAGATCACCACTAATGCTCTGAAAGATGGGATAAAACCGACACTGATTAAGGAAGCTA
The DNA here is from genome assembly GCA_947625105.1 of uncultured Parasutterella sp. Taxonomy (GTDB): domain Bacteria; phylum Pseudomonadota; class Gammaproteobacteria; order Burkholderiales; family Burkholderiaceae_F; genus Parasutterella. The sequence continues at coordinate 9,255 of CANQMZ010000059.1, read as the reverse complement.
TTTATCAGTGCGTGCCTTATGTGGGTACTGGAAATGTCGAAAAGGTTTTAGTGGGTGCCAACAAGGCAATGAAAAAGCAGAAAATCCACTTGCCACTCAAAAGCCAAAGGATTGTCACCGATGATGATCGTTTCGAAATGGGTTTGTCAGTGCAAAAAGGAATTTTCGGTGAAGTGATTGATCAAATGCACAAAGGTGCCAGCCCTTCAACTCATCCGATCCTCGTTGAGGACCTGTCCTCTTTCTGTTTCGGAGATTTTTACACTAGAGGCGGCTTAGACCTTAAAACTAGAGAACTTGTCGTTTTCTGTGCTATTGCCACTCTAGGTGGATGCGAAGTTCAACTGAGAGCCCACGTGGCTGCAAACGTTCACCAAGGAAACACAAAACTAAATCTGATTGATGCATTGCACTTGATGGTCCCCCTGCTTGGTTTTCCGAGAACACTGAATGCCTTAACGGTTGTTAATAAGGAGCTTGTCTAGCGAGTGTGGTTTAGTAATTTTAGTTTGGAGCCGTAAGGGCTCCATTTTCATTTTTATTAAAATCAAAAGTAGCAAATATGCCGTTTTTTGCTAAAAATCGGCTCAAAAAATCTAAATATGCTACATTTAAGGGAAAGTCCTAGTATATCTTCTAAAACCCTTGAAGCATAAGGCTCGGCAAGGGGTGTTTTTTTTCAAAACTCTAAAAAATACAGGAAGTTAGGATACTGTGAGATGCAAAAAGTGGCTCTTTCAGATAAAATAACCCCGTTTTAATTACCGAGAATTTATTGTGTTTTCAAAAATAGAACGTAAGACAGTTAAAGAAATGATGTTGTCCGTAGGATTGATTGCGTTGGGTTATGTCATTGCTGTCTGTGGAGTACATTTCAATCCTGTTATGCTTTTTGGTCTGTTAGTGATGTTGCTTGGTTGGTTCTTCTTACTGAAATCTGGCAATAAAGTTAGACAGCAAAAGCAGATCTAAAAATGCAAAATGAGAAGGGCGGCCAAGAAGGTCGCTTTTTTCGTAGCCGTAAGCTCAATAAGATGGTCAAAACAGGAGTAAAGACATGAAACTAACCGTTGTAGTTGATAATCTTTGTTCTAAGGCAGGTCTACTTTCTGAGTGGGGTTATTCAAGTTGGTTGGAGACAAAGACCGAATCAGTATTAATTGATACGGGTAGTTATTGCCATGTACTGCTTCACAATTTGAATTTTCTGAAGCTTGATCCAAAAAATCTTTCTGCTTTAGTTCTTTCTCATAGCCATTTTGACCATATTTCCGGACTCTTGGATGTGTTGAGACTGGCTCCACAAGTTACCGTTTACGCCGGTAAAGGGGTTGACATTGAAAGGCGAGGAGAGGCGGACGGCAAAAGAGTGAACGGAGGTTTTCCCATTGCTGCCCTGCCGAACTCAAAAATTATTGATGGGGTGGAGGAGATCCTAGAGGATGTCTTTGCTTTTAATGTTCCTCAGTCACAGAGAAACACGAAGTTTGTCTGTTGCAAAAACCTTTGGGAGGTAGCACCTGACGGAAGTATTAGACCCGATAGTTTTGCAGATGATATTTCTTTAGCGGTCAAGGGAGAAAAGGGCTGGTCTTTGCTTCTCGGGTGCTCTCACAGCGGTTTGCCTAATATCATCAGGTATGCTACTAAAAAGTTTGGAATCAAAGAGTTAGACACGGTAATAGGTGGTTCTCATCTCTGTGCGGTAGAGCCCTCCGATTATCCTTCATGGGTTGAGGAATTAAAAATAGTACCAGTGCGTCACTGGCGCCTAAGCCATTGCACTAGCTTTAAAGCGGCAGCCCACGTTGCAAAAGTGTTCGAGGATGTTGATTGGGCAGGGGCGGGTACCGTCCACTTGCTTTAGACGGTGTACATCACCGCAAAGTAGTGAGTAACGCTGCCACCTAAAACGAAACAGTGCCAAATAGCGTGGTGGTAGGGAAGTCTTTGCCAGTTATAAAAAATCGTGCCAAAAGAATAGAGAAGACCTCCAATCACTAGGAGTATTAATGCGGTAAATGGCAGAGAATCAACGATTGGTTTAAAGGCAAAGAGAACCATCCAACCCTGGAAAAGGTACAAGAAAGTGTTGAGCTTGTCACTTTTTCTCATGAGCCATGGTTGGAAAACAATTCCAAAAATAGCGACTACCCAGACAGCTGCACAGACGCTGATGCCAATCCAGTTATGCAAGACATTCAACGTAAATGGCGTATAGCTTCCGGCAATCAAAAGAAATATGGCAGCGTGATCCACATACTGCAAGGCGCGTTTTGCCCTAAGGTTGTAAATCGAATGGTAGAGGGTACTCGCCAAATACAAGATGATCAGAGAGCTACCAAAAATAGAGAAAGTGGTGATGGACAGAGCAGAACCATGGGAGCAGGCATAGATAATCAAAAAGACAAGACCTACGATAGAAACAGCGGTAGCGACCCCATGGGTAATAGCATTTGCCAGCTCTTCACCAAAGCTGTAGAAGTGATCATTCGTTCGCAAGAATCCCGAATATGTTAACTGCATCTGTGCCAGAACCTTCCGCCCAAGCCTTAAAAACCTTACAACAATGCGTATCTTACATTACTACAACTCCAAATGAAGAAGAAAAGATGTACAGGAGTTGGTTAAATGTAACAAGTTGCAAGAAGAGATATTTTTCTTATCATAAGATAGGTGTTAATATGTGCCGGTCTCGCTTGAAAGGAAAATGATCATGAATATATCGCCTGCCAAGTCATACCAATTTCTGACCCATAAGTTGGTTCAAATTGTACTTGCATTCGCATTGTTAATTGCGGCCAGTAAGATTTCCATTCCTATCGGTCCGGTGCCATTGACGATGCAGACCTGTGCAGTGGGTTTAGTGGGAGCTCTTCTCGGTGCCAGATTAGGTAGCATGACGGTTTGTATTTATTTGGTAGGTGGTTTCATAGGTCTGCCGATTTTTGCAACACCGTTAGCTGGTCCTGCTGCATTTGTCGGTCCTACCGCGGGTTATCTGGTTGCTTTCCCGATAGGGGCGTGGATCGCAGGGTGTTGTGCAGATAGAGGTTGGAATCGTTCCATATTACTTACGCTCTGCGCTCAGATTCTTACCAATTATTTCATTGTCGTTGCCGGTGCGTTTTGGCTCGGGTGCGTTATTGGCATGGTTAAAGCTTTCTGGGTTGGCTTTGCTCCGTTTATTATCGGGGCGGCTCTTAAGTCAGTCATTGCCTGCGCTGTCATTGCCTTGTTGAATCTTCAAAAGAAAGGTTGTCGCTAACTTAAAGTTAAAGGAGTTTCTTTTGGACTAGGAAAGAGGCGATGGTTTCTGATAATCCCTGTTGCCAATCTGGGAGGATGACACCAAAATTTTCCTGAAAGCTTGTGGGATCTCCCTCAGGGCGTCCCCCGCATTTGACTGCCGAGTTCAGCGTTCTGACCTCGGCAATTTTTCTTGCTACAAGGTTGTTGGACAGTTCAGCAGCAAGAGTTTCTATAAGTTGCTTTAGATCGGCTACGCCGTTATCGGATAAGAAAAAATTCCCGCAAAGACCTGGATTAGCCAAAGTAGCCAATGTTATTTTTTTGATTATTCTCAATGCGTTTGTCTCTCCGATCATCCTTTGCACATTCTGATTGGCAATGGGTTGCTTGCGAGGTTTGATCATCAAGTTCATCAAATCAAAGACAAGACCGGAAGAGGGGCTATGGATAAGGGAAGGAAGCTGTATATATAAAAGGCGATCAATGTTGGGTATGGTTGCAATACGAGTATCAAACGGGCATTGAGAAAGAACAATCAACAACCCTCCAGAGCCACGCAATCCGTGAATGATTGAATTGATCTTATTTACATCTTCAAAGACGATATGCTGAGCCAGATATGCAACGGCCGGAGGGCAAAGCACCGTTAATGTGGAAGAGATGCCTCCGGATGAGAGAGCGAGCAAATCAATATCTCTGGACAAGCGGAAAGGACCAGTCTCCAAGAGATAAGAACCTAGTCTGGGGAGGAAATCTTCACTTTTCCTGCATAACAGAATGTCGTAATCAAAGTTCATGCGGTTGCAAATAGAAGATGCTTAGACGAAAGTTTACTCAATAAGTGGTTATCTGAAGAAAAAGAGAATAAAGAAGAGAGGTAAAAATGAAGAAAGAAAAAAACAAAAATCTAACTTAAACGGTAGGAAATTGGAAGGGATGATGTGGAGGGGTGATCGAAGCAGTAAAAACTCTTTTCTTTAAAAATTACAAAACTTGATAAATGTGGTGGAACGAGCTTAAAAAGTAAAAATTAAAGATAGAATTGAATAAATTATCGAGTGATAAGCAGGGTAGATTAAAATAAACAATTTAAAATAATATTAAAAGAAATTTATTAAAAATAAAATAAAAAAATAATTAAAATAATAAAAATAATGCAATAATTAGAGACAAAACAACACGTTAATTTATTATCATAATGACCGCTAGAGTCACATTAAAATAATTAGAATTGATAAAAAATACAGTACTGTCACTAAAGGAAAATTTTTGAGGACATTGTGACAGTAAATTTGTGACAGTGGGTTCTGGAAGGCACAAAAACTTCTCTTCCAGCACAAAAGTTATTAACAATGGACTGTTAAAAACTCAATTTTTAGAGTATCCTTTTAGCTACAGGCAAAATAGACATTCTCTGCTAAAAACTGTCAATATTCCGAGTTGCTAAACAATCTTATTATTACAATAATAATCAATTAGTTATTGTAATTATTTAAAATAAATTTGAAATTCACAAGAATTTTTTGGTATTTTTTCAACAAACAAATTTATCCAAAAATTCCGAATGTTAATAGTTTTTTTGAACCATTCAAAAAATGCACAACTATTTGTGGTGTCACAATTGTTGTTTTAAATATTGTGACAGTTAGGAATAACTAAAAACTGACAATTTTTAGGCCGAATTGTGACATCTGGTGTTAGGATCTTAATTGTATTTATTAATATTTTTATAAATAAATTTTTCCATTTATTTTTTATTCTTTTTATTATTTATTATTAAAAAATATTATTAGATATTATAAAGATATTCTTCTACCCTATCGAGTAGATACATACACCACTCAGTTATATTTTATTTTTAAAATTTTAATTAAAATGTAGTTAAAATCACTAATTAATAAATTTTATAAAAATAAAATATTTTTAAAAATAATTAAAATGAATTCTTTTTAAGTGTTTTATTTGATTTCCAGTAACTCTGTTCATCTCTAACTCTTAACGACTAAAGCAAGAGAAAAAAACTCATTCGATCACTGTTTTTATTCCATTTTTAATTCTTTTTTGAAATCTGATAATCAGGGGTGATTTCGATGTTTTTGATTAGAATAGGTGCAATTTCTAATCTGAAATTTGTATGTGTGCGTTTTTTTCCCTAATATGGATTGAACATTTTGGAGAAAAACATGAAACGAAGACTTCTTTTAAATTGTGCAGCGGTTGCTTTTGCTATTTGTGCTAACACGGCCGGAGTTTCCGCCAGTCAGGCAGTGGAAATTAAGATTGGTGCTTCCCCGGTTCCTGCTGGGGATATTCTTGCTTTTATTCAACCTGAATTGGCAAAACAAGGTATTGAACTGAAAATAGTTGAATTTTCTGATTACATACAGCCTAACTTGGCTTTAGCTGATAAAGAAATTGACGCTAATTTCTTCCAACACAAACCTTTTATGGATAAATTCTGTGAGGATAGAGGATTGAAATTGACTGCTTTGCCCGGTGTTTTCATTGCTCCTATCGCTCTTTACTCTAACAAGATCAAGGATGTGAAAGAGATCAAGAAAGGTGACAGGATTACTATTCCAAACGATCCAACGAACGGTGGCAGGGCTCTCCAGCTTTTGGCAGGCGCCGGCCTTATTAAGCTAAAACCCGGTGTCGGGCATATGGCTACGGTTGATGACATCACTGAAAATCCACTTAATCTCAGGATCATGGAGGTTGAGGCGGCGACACTTCCTCGCACGTTAGACGATGTCAAGGCCTCAGTGATTAATCAGACCTACGCTTTATCGTCTGGGTTGAATCCTGTCAAGGATGCTATCGTCATTGAATCCAAGGATTCTCCTTATGCCAATATGGTCGCAGTGCGCACTGGGGATGAGAACCGTCCTGAGATTCAGAAACTCAATGAAACATTGCGTACCCCTGCGGTAAAAGACTTTATTTTGAAGAAATACAACGGGGCTTTGATTCCTTCTTTCGACTAAAGCGGAGCAGCAAACAATGAAAACTCTATTGCTGTTGCCTGCTTTGGCTTTGGCATGCTGCTTTCAGCAGTCCTTAGCCGGCGAGAGGCTTAAGGTGGGCGCTTCTCCTGTGCCCCATGCCGACATACTCAAATTTGTTCAGCCTCAACTGGCAAAGGAGGGAATTGACCTTGAATTGGTTGAATTCTCTGATTATGTGCAGCCGAATTTAGCCTTAGCAGACAAGGATCTCGACGCAAACTTCTTTCAGCATAAGCCTTATTTGGACTCCTTTGCCGGAGAACGAGGTCTTAAACTTGCCTCTGCCGGAGCTGTCCATATCGAACCGATGGGAGTCTATTCAAGCCGTTACAAGAATCTAGACTTAAAAGAAGGCTCCCAAGTTGGAATTCCGAATGATCCCACCAATGGGGGTAGGGCTCTAAAAGTCTTAGAAGCTGCTGGTTTACTCAGGGTTGATCCCAAAGTTGGAATCAGCGGTACACCATTGGATATTGTTGATAATCCAAAGAAAATAAAGATTGTAGAAGTGGAAGCCGCAGCTCTCCCGAGGGCGCTTGTCGACCTTGACGCCGCTGTAATTAATTCAAACTTTGCGTTGTCAGGAAACCTCAATCCTGTTAAGGATTCTTTGGCTATTGAACAAAAAGACTCGCCATACGCCAATATTGTTGCAGTTAGAGCAGGCGATGAGAATAAGGCAAGTATTAAGAAGTTGATGAAAGTTTTACGAAGCGAAGAAACGCGCAAATTCATCAATGATAAGTATCAAGGAGCAGTGGTTCCTGCCTTCTAATAACCCAAAAAAGACGGTCGCGACTCGAAAAAGTTGCGACCGTCAAAAATTAGTGGAGGTAGGTTATTGGAACATTTGACCATCATAAAAAGAGGAAAGCGATTCTCCTCTTTCATGGCTTTCAATCAAATCCTCGGAAGCCATCTCGAAGTTCTTTTCCAGATCAATGTCTTCCACATGAATTAAATCATCTGAACGACTTAACCGAGCCCAAAAGATAGCACCTTGCCCGTCCATCAATCGAACATCAACTTTACCGAGAGTCTGCAGTTGATGAAGCTTTATTTTGGAAGAGTGATTGTCGATGAATAACTCTTCTAAGCTATAACCAAGAATATCGCCAAGTGTGTTTCCTAACGAGCGATCAAATTTGCTAATTTTTCCATCGGTTAGAACAAGTCTTCCGGATTCTCTTCTCATTGCCGCTTGTATGCTTTCGTTTGCTTGTACATCTAAACCAACAGGTTTTAGAAAATCACAGTCTTTTTTATTAAATCCGATTGAGTAGTTTGTTGTCAGTCGTGACATTTAAAAAATCCTCGATTTTTAAGTAACCAAATAAATGAATTTCCGTTGGCGATATGATGAGCTCCAGAGCCCGATAAATCAATAGGTTTCGAGGGTTGAGCAACTCATTTTGAGTAAAATTCAATACTAACCCTAAAGGGTTTTCTCGAGTGATATAGGTGTTATCCCTTAATTTTTTACAAAAGAAAAAATAATTTCATCTAAAGATTTTTAAAAATAAATCCAAAATAAAAAAATAAGGGAGTTTTTGACATTTGGAATGAAAAAAACGAAAAGCAAGATAAAAATCGTACTCAAAACGACTGATCGGGAAATCACTTAAAAATTGCTTAAATTCTTACAAAAAACGGACAAATGACAAGATGGTCAAATTTTTTCATGCGTACTGCCTTTTTCCAAAAATTTAGGAACCCCCTTGATTTACTTATGGCTTGGAGTGCTGTTTTAACACTGTTCTCTTTGCTAATTTCTAACAAATAAATATCAGGGTTATCACCTAATTACATGGTGAACTGTCCTGCTTTGTTTGTTTAATTTTGTAACTTGTTTAAAATCCGCTTAAGCAGTTGTGGGCAAAACCGCAAGAAATTCGTTTCTTGCAGTTTCTTGCTACGTGACTGATAGCTCATTTACCCCAGGAGCTACCGATGGGCCGAATTCTTCTGCTTCTCGGTTGTCTTGGATCTAGGAGATCTACTAAATGAAAGTAATTTACACGGATGTACTCGTGATTGGCGCAGGTTTGGCCGGTCTTCGTATGGCCGTTGGTGCAAAGCGTCGCGGTCACGACTCTATCATCCTGTCTCTCGTTCCCCCGAAGCGCTCGCACTCTAAAGCAGCTCAAGGCGGTATGCAGGCTTCATTGGCCAATGTGATCAAAGGACTTGGCGATAATGAAGATGTGCACTTTGGAGATACCGTCAGAGGTTCTGACTGGGGTGCTGACCAACAGGTGGTTCGTATGTTTGTTAACACAGCTCCAAAAGCTGTCCGCGAACTCGCTGCGTGGGGTGTTCCATGGAGCCGTATCACTCCGGGTGACCGTCAGGTAATCATCAATGGTGAGAAAGTCACCATTACAGAGCGCCAAGAAGCCGCCGGCCTTATCAACCAGCGCGACTTCGGTGGTACTAAAAAATGGAGAACATGCTTTGTATCCGATGGTACAGGTCATGCCATGTTGAACGCTGTGTCTGACCGCGCGATCGCCTATGGAATCCCTGTCCATGAAAGAGTTGAAGCTATCGCTTTAATTCATGACGGTTCCCGTTGTTATGGCGCGGTGGTCAGAGACCTGATCACCGGTGAACTCATCGGATATGTGGCCCGCGCTACCGCCATTGCCACAGGTGGCGCCGGTAAGCTCTTCAGAGTGTCAACGAACGCCCAGATTTGTGAAGGTACCGGACATGCCATCGCTTTGGAAACTGGTATCGCACAGTGCGGAAACATGGAAGCCGTTCAGTTCCACCCGACAGGAATTTTCCCTGCTGGTATTTTGGTTACCGAAGGTTGCCGCGGTGACGGCGGACTTTTGCGCGATGTGGACGGACACCGTTTCATGCCGGATGTAGAGCCTGAAAAGAAGGAACTTGCTTCTCGAGACGTGGTTTCCCGCCGTATGGAAGAGCGCATTGCTCAGGGTAAGGGTGTCAAGAGCCGCTTTGGCGAACACCTCTGACTTGAAATCAC
>CANQMZ010000058.1 GCA_947625105.1 uncultured Parasutterella sp. | reverse complement strand
CTCACTTTTGGTTTATAAGAAAAATCTCACTACTGCCGAACCCATTGCCATAAAAGGTCTCATCACAATTGACAAGGCACCTGTCAAAATGAGTGCAAAGAGTATATACATCCCGTAAGGCTCAATCCTAGAATATTTCCATGCAAGCCCCGGAGGAAGCAATCCTGTCACAATGCGACCGCCGTCTAAGGGAGGAATCGGTATGAGATTTAAGGCCATCAGAACCAGATTTACAGAAATACCAGCTATACCCATCTCAATAAAAAACGATTCCTCAAAACCGAGCATGACAATGATTTTGAGATAAATCGCCCAAAGAATTGCCTGAATGAGGTTCGCTAAGGGGCCGGCAGCGGCAACCCAAATCATGTCGGTTTTAGGATTTCTAAGATTGCGAAAGTTAACCGGAACAGGCTTTGCCCAACCAAAAATGATACCGCCCATGCCGGTGATTGCCCCTCCGATCAAAAGTGCTCCCGGCACCAAAATAGTACCAACCGGATCAATGTGCTTGACCGGATTCAACGTCAATCTGCCAAGCATCCAGGCGGTATTGTCACCCAGCATTCTTGCCACATAGCCATGAGCCGTCTCGTGAATCGTAATTGCGAAAATAAGCGGTATCGCATAGATGGCAATCGTTTGAATAATCGAACCAAAATCCATATTGTCCTGTGTATCGAATTTCCTGCTAATGAGTCAATCCATTAAAGCAGATTGGTTAAAGCTTGTCAGGAATTTTTTGTTAACAAGAGTATCTAAAAACCAAGCAAAGATTTGTCTCCTAACCCCTCTCGGATGATTTGAGGCTCGTCAAGAGACAAGTCCACTACGGTCGTATCTCCAACCGTAGTGCTGTCATCATCGAGCACAAAAGCCAGTTGGTCACCTATTCTGTCCTGTATTTCCCAAGCGCTTGAGAGCGGTTGATCCTCTCCCGGCATGATCATGGTGGTACCGATTAAGGGTTCTCCGATCTTGGATAACAACGCCTGCAGGGCCTTATTGTCAGGGACTCTCAGACCAATGGTCTTTTTAGAAGGGTGCGACAGGCGCCGCGGCACTTCGCGCGTTGCTTCCAAAATAAACGTAAACGGACCCGGAGTGACACTTTTTGCCATCCGGTAGCCGACATTGTTAACCCGCGCCAATTTGCTCATCTCGGATAAAGACTGACAGAGCAAGGTGAAATGTTTTTTTTCACCGAGCTGTCTTATTTTGCGGATTTTATCCATCGCTTCCTTGTCTTCCATACGGCAGACAAGAGAAAAGCCCGTATCAGTTGGAACCGCCGCAACCGCGCCGTCCTTCAAAAGCTCAGCAGCCTGTTCTATACGATGTGGCTGGGGGCTATCGGGTAAAACTTTCAGTATGTAACCCATTTTTTATTGCCTTAAATTCGAATTGATCTTGTTGCCCAAGAGTGTCCAAACAGGCATCAGATCACTTGGCAAATCTCCCTGCAAACCCGGCAAGTACCGGGAAGTATCATAATGATAGTCGCTTCCCGTTGATGCGTACCACCTCTGTGAACGAACAAGTTCCAAGACAGCCTGAGTCTGCTTTGCGTTATGACTGCCGGTGGTCACTTCGAGAGCCACTCCGCCAGCTTCCTTAAACAAATTGATTAACTCCTGTATTTTCCACTCATCGAGTTTGTATCTTCCGAGGTGAGCCAAAACAGGAATTCCGCCGGCGCCAAGTATGAGCTCGACAGCTTGAGGAACGGAGATTTTTTCGATCGGCACATAACCTGGAGCACCCGGATTTAACCAATTCATAAAGGCTTCATTACTGTTTTTAACGCAGCCGTTTTCGAGCATCCAAGCAGCAAAATGACTCCTAGAAACAAGAGAAGGATTCGAAACCTTGGTGTAAACGCCTTCAGCTATTCCTTTAAACCCTTGGGCTTCGAGTTTGCGACCTATTTCAACAGCCCTTTGCTTGCGCTTTGTCTGTGTATCTTCAAGTTGTTTCAACAACTCAGGATTAGTCTCATCAAAACCGAGTCCGACCACATGAATAGGCTTATCTGCAAACCCTGCGCTCAATTCAATTCCATTGACAAAATCAATACCGGCTCGAAGAGCCGCATCCCTCATTGAGGAAAGTCCCTCGACCACGTCATGGTCAGTCAAAGAAATCAATTCCACGCCATTTCCTTTTGCCAAACGAACCAACTCTTCCGGTGTTTTCGTACCATCGGAAAAGGTCGAATGCATATGTAAGTCGGCTCTTTTATAGTTTTTCATCTCTTCCATTCAAAAGTTCCAGGGTGACATTGTGTCTTATTTTTGACCGTGTTTTATATCGACCAATTAGATTTATTAACCGTTTTGAACACAAAGAACGCCCCTTAATCTCGTTCACTCTAGAATAAGAGGCATCTGGCAGCTCGGACTGTCATTAACAACTTGGTCACGTAAGAGGTGAGGCGTTAAGATGGCTGAAAATACTCAAGAAAACCTGACAAACCGGATGATCAAATTTCTATTTGAAGGCGCTCCTGTTCGTGGAGCGATCGTAGAGATGCAACAGGAATGGAAACACGTTCTTGAAAACCATCAATACCCACCGAACCTTATCAGTCTTCTCGGGCAATTTACCGCGGGAGCCATATTGTTAGCGAGTACCATCAAGTTTGATGGTTCCTTGATTCTCCAGGTGAAAGGTAGCGGTCCTGTTTCTTTGCTGATTGCTGAAGTATCTAATGGACTCCGGGTCCGAGCCATGGCTCAGGTAAGGAGCAGTTCACAAATCAATGCAAAAATGGGTTTACAAGAACTCATCAACGATAACCAAAGCGGACAATGCTCGATTATTTTGGATCCTAAAGATCGTGCCCCGGGAGTCCAGCCTTATCAAGGAATTGTGCCTCTCACGGGAAACACCGTCTCCGAGTGTCTAGAGACCTACATGAGGCAAAGCGAGCAGCTTGAAACCAGACTATGGCTCGCCGCCGACAGCGAGCACCTCGGTGGCCTTCTTATTCAAAAAATGCCGGGAACGGGAGGAACCGCAGCTGAAGCAAACGACCCTGACGCTTGGAGGCGAATCGGAATGCTTGCTGAAACCGTCAAACTTGAAGAACTCCTGTCTCTTGACGCCCCTGAAGTTCTACGCAGACTCTTTTGGACCGAGCACCTGCAAGTAGCTTCCGATGACGCCGTGATGTTCTACTGCAATTGTTCAAGAGACAGAACCAACGCGATGCTTTTATCTCTTGGTCAAGATGAATGTATGGATATCATCAAGGCAGAAGGTAAAATTGATGTTAGATGCCAATTCTGCAACCGAACTCAAAGCTATACCAAAGAGGATATTGAGGAGCTATTCATGGAGCCGAGTCAGGATGCGGCTCTCCATGGAATTGATCCTGAACGTCCTCAATAAGCAGTCGTTGATCACCTTGCTTCTTTATCTGAGTACTGACAATGGTCTTTCTCGGGAAGGTTTGTTCTGCTCTATTTTTGGCTCAGCCTAAGGAAATCCTCTACCCGGCATTACAGCTTTGAGTTCATCTAAAGCGCATAATGCGAGCATTTAAAAACAGTTAGTTATGAGTCCATGGAAGTTGAAGTCACTATCTCACTGGTGCTGATTTGCTGCACCGCCTTTTTTATAGCCGGCTGCATTGATTCGATCGCCGGAGGGGGCGGACTCATTACCATGCCTATTCTTCTTTTAGTAGGTTTGCCGGCTCATCACTGTCTTGGCACGGCGAAGCTTGCCTCTTGTCTAGGATCGGCCAGCGCACTATGGACTTTCTGGAGAAAGGGTCAAGTCATAAAAAAAGCAGTCCTCCTTGGTGTCATCACCTCTTACCTAGGAGCAGCCATCGGCTCAGGCACGACACTATTGATTAGCAATGATCAAATGACATTGATCATGATTTTTATGCTCCCAATCGGATTGTTGCTTTCACTTTTTTGTGGTTCCCTTACATTAACCGATGCCCCTCTACCTAAAACCGGACTTTGGTGGAGAATCAGTGTCATCGGAATCGTAGTAGGTTTCTACGAAGGATTTTTTGGTCCTGCGGCGGGAAGTTTCTTTTTAATCGGCATTCATCTATTATTAAAAGCCGGATTGGTCAAGGCTTCCGGGACCGCAAAAGCTTTTAACATTGCAGGAAATCTTGGAGCAGTCACCACCTTTGCCAGTGCAGGCACTGTTCTGTATACGCTAGCGATACCATGTGCTATCGCGAGTATTTTGGGCAATCGACTGGGGGCGAGTTTTGCAGTCAAAGTCGGACCGAAGCTTGTTCGTTCGGTCCTCTATGTGGTCTTAGTGCTTTTGTTGGCGTCGCTTATCATCCGTTTTGTGTAACGGAAAATTTTTTTGCTACTTACTCTACATAAATCCTCGGAACTCGGGCGGTCACCCCACAAATGAGTTCATGGCCGATTGTTCCAAAGGAAGCCGCTACATCATTGACGCTGATATTTCGTCCCCAAAATTCAACCGTTGAGCCGACAGATGCTTGTGGGATATCGGTCACATCAATGGCCAGCATATCCATGGAAACATTGCCGATCAGAGGGGCTCTTTTTCCCTCTATGAAAACCTCTCTCCATTTGCCTTGTTTTCTAGGATACCCATCGGCATATCCACAAGCCACCACCGCCAAGCGCGTAGGACGCTCGGCACGGAATTTGGAACCATATCCACAATGCTCGCCAACTTTCATATTCTGAATACCGATAATGGCACTTTGCAAAGTCATCACCGGAATTAAATCAAGCTTGCTTTCCGTAATACTCATATCCGGACTTACGCCATAGATGGCAATACCCGGTCGGACCGCATGGTCCTCTGCGGCAGGATGCCAAAGAAGAGCTCCCGTGTTGGATAAACACATCGGACAGAGTTTTCTAAGGGCTTGAAGTTCAGAGAGTTGCTTCGGGACGGAAACCGGTTTTTCCAAATCGTAAGTGATTTCAGCATTGGCAAAATGGGAGACAATGTCTACCACTTTTACCTTGGGAAGACGACTCAAGGTATCAAAAATTGTAGGAATCTCACCGGGTCTAAAGCCCAAACGGTTCATACCCGAGTTGCATTTGATATGTACTGCCAGGGTATTTTTGCGGTTCTGACGAGTTATCCAGTCAATCTGAGTGCGGCTGTGGACAACGACTTCCAGGTTTTCCACATCCGCGACCTCAAGATCCTCCGGAGAAAATATACCTTCTATGAGAATGATTGGTTTTGTCCAACCCGCCCTGCGGCATTCTTCTGCATCCGAGGGAAGTAGCAGAGCTAGACCATCGGAATATTTATCGAAAACATCAAGCAAAGGAATCAAACCATGACCATACGCATTGGCCTTGACGACAGCCCAAAAAAAGCGTTCTCCTGCTTTGGCCTTTAGAACTTGAAGATTATGAGACAAAGCTCCTTTACTGATTAAAGCTTTCATGGGACGAGGCATAGTCAACCTTCCTTTCTTAATTGGGTATCGCTATTTTAAGGTTTTGAATATCGTCAGGACAGGACTACATCTAAAACCATCATGATGCAAAAACCGATCATCAAACCCAACGTTGCAGGCATAGGATGATTTCCTCGATGAGTTTCCGGGATGACTTCGTGCGAAACCACAAAAATCATGGCACCGGCTGACAGAGCCAAGCCCAAAGGATAAGCGAACCCTAACTGCGAGGTAATACTCACGCCAAGAAGTGCTCCTACGGGCTCCATAATGCCCGAGGCTATTCCCACGCCCACAGCCTTTGAGCTATTGACCCCTGCAGCTCTTAGAGCCAACACCACCGCCAGCCCCTCAGGCATGTCTTGCAGGGCGATAGCCGCCGTGAAAGGAATGCCAATACTAAGGTTTTCCGCCGCAAACGAAATACCAAGAGCCATGCCTTCGGGAAAATTATGAATGATGATCGCAAAAACAAAAAGCCAGATGCCGCTTACCGCTTTAATGTCCGGCCCTTCGTGGCCGCGGGCAAGGTGTTCGTGTGGGGTCATGGCGTCAACACCTAACAGCAATGCCACGCCAAGGGCCATGCCAAAAACAACCCATAAAGCGGCGAGCCATGGATTAGTGAAAAGTTTTTCGCTTGACTCTAAAGCCGGCTCCAACAAAGAGAAAAATGCAGCCGATAACATCATGCCCGCAGCTGCGCCAAGCATGATATTCTCAGTTCTATCCGAGAGTTTGTGCATAAAAAAGCCCGGAAGAGAACCTGCGGCGGTGGCAGCAAAACCGACCATTCCAGCAATCAGGGCATATTGAGCCGCAACAGATTGCTCAACAAATGCAAGGTAAAGACCTTCTAGACAAAAATATAAGACGAGAAAAGTGAAGACAAGGACACAGAAAGCCCAAAACTTATGGTGCCTACCATAATTAAAGAGAGAAACTAGCGCCCGAGAACTCATGATTCATCTCAATTACAAACGTACCGCACGTATGTTAATCAATTGTTCTATTTGAAAAAGTCCAAAAATCCCATTTCAAGTTATCTGTAGCTCATGAAAAACCAAATGAGTTATAAACGCCAAGATGTCCTACCTTACCCGAAAGGAGAACCCTCACGATCCCAAGCCGCCATAGCAAAACCGTTCCGATTTCCCCTTACTTCTACGATTTAAAATACTCGCCTATCGTTGTCAAAATTCTGGCCACTATTCCCATGTCCTTTGCTTCACCGACTATGGTTTCTTTCTCCCTGTTGATTAGTCTTACACATGCCAACAGAGGTATAACCACCAAAGAAACATGGACAAATACCAAAACATCCAATAAAAAAACTCGTACCGGCCAATACCTCCTTGATTCCGGTTATTTTGCCCGAACCGATATCCGCAATTTCAACTCGTATCAAAGAAAATATGTCACACGTGTCATAAAGACAAACAAAAATAAATACGACTGAAACCGATATTAATATTCGGATGGGGTTAACACGCCACTTTCTGTTTACTTTTCTTTCTTCCAAGGTATCTGAAAGAGTCTCTTTATCGTTGTTGGAGAAGTCCTTGAATTCAATACTTTTTACAGAACCGGACAAAACCTCATTAGGTATCTATCAACCCCAAATTAATCAATCTAAACCTAAGTGCTGCCAAGGAGACACCAAACCTATCAGCCAACACCTGAGCATCTGTAACACCTTTATCAACGACAAAATGCCTTACCGCCACCTCGGGCATTAGTAACTCACTAGCAAACTTATTGGCCTCAACCTCGTGTGAACCGTTCCTCCAAGAAAAATTCAAGGAGGGATCTCTAAATGAGTGCCCATGATTCAGCATGAAATGCCCCAATTCGTGGGCAATCGTAAACCTCTGGCGAACCAAGGATTCATTCGGATTAAAGTAAATCCTATCCCCATCAATTTCTCCCGAAAGATCTCTTCTTTCTTGGGATAGTTCGAGCACATGCAAACCCACAGCTTCTGCGATAGCCTTAGGATCAACTGGCAAGCGCAGAACCCCTGTTTTTTTATCTAACCAGTAATTCAAAAGCAAAGAGTCAGTCTTGCAAATAGGCATATATCCCCTCCCCAACTAAGACTCTCACTAAATGCGAAACTATTACTAAAAACAAACTACTTTAGACCGTTGTAGAAAGAGCCCAACTTAAACAGTTAACTTAACTGCCCATTTCCATCATGATAGATCACAATACGTCAAGATAGAACACTGAAAACTGTAACCTACTGTATTAATCGCAGTCATCTTTTGTCCTATTTTGCTATCTCTTTCCCTGCTCTTTGAATTCCCTTTTGAATAAGGGTGAACTATTCTCACCCAAAACCGGTGTGATTCGCAGCAAAGTCTGACCATTACTTCGTTGGCAAGCTCAGCCAACTCATTGATATCGACAAGAAATACTGTTTTATGCACAAAAAACAGTAAGAAGCTCACTTTTTAGCTTCCACCTGAGACTCGTTAGCCTCAGAGTTGAGCCTGAAAAGTATCTCGTCTTCTTTGATCATATTAAGTCGCTCACGGGCTCGGCTCTCCACGGCTTCTTTTCCCTCCTCGAGGCTTTCTATCTCTGCCTGAAGCCTCCCAAGTTCCTCTCGAAGATTCTGATTGTTTTCTTTTTGTTCCGATAATTGAGCTCTTAATTCAATGAGGGTACGTTCACTGCCTTTGCCTAGCCATAGTGGATACTGAATCGCTATCAGCAAGCCAAAAAGCACCAAGGCGATAAGCCTCGGTGCCGCTAAACCAGTTGATCGTCGGTAACGAGCCATTAATCCAATTAACGACGAATGTTATAGAAAGCATCCAAACCAGGATAAACCGCAATATCTTCCAACTCCTCCTCAATACGGAGCAATTGATTGTATTTTGCAATGCGATCACTGCGGGACATTGAACCCGTCTTGATTTGGCCGGCATTAGTTCCAACCGCAATATCAGCAATGGTTGAATCTTCTGTCTCTCCGGAACGATGAGAGATAACGGCCGTATAACGGGCTCTCTTAGCCATCTCAATTGCTTCGAAAGTCTCGGTCAAGGTGCCGATCTGGTTGACTTTGATAAGAATGGAGTTAGCGACGCCTTTTTGGATTCCTTCCTTAAGAATCTTGGTATTGGTCACGTAAAGATCGTCTCCGACAAGTTGGATTTTTCCACCTAGAGCTTTAGTTAAGGCAGCCCAACCTTCCCAATCTCCTTCGGCCATTCCGTCTTCAATGGAAATAATCGGGTACTTGTCGACCCACTCGGACATTTTAGCGATCCATTCGGCAGCGGTTAACTTTTGACCTTGCCCTTGAAGGTGATAGATACCGTCTTCATAGAATTCGCTAGAAGCGCAATCCAAACCAATAAAGACATCTTTGCCAGGTTTGTGGCCGGCAGCTTCAATCGCTTCAAGAATCAACTCGATCGCTTGCTCATGACTGTCAACATTGGGAGCAAAGCCTCCTTCATCACCGACAGCGGTAGACATGCCCTTCTTGTTAATAATGCTCTTGAGCTTATGGAATATTTCGGCTCCATAACGGACTGCCTCTTTAAAGCTTGGTGCACCGGCAGGAATAATCATGAATTCTTGAATGTCGAGGTTATTGTTAGCGTGAGCGCCGCCGTTAACCACATTCATCATAGGAACAGGAAGCTGTACCGCATTGATACCGCCGAAGTAGCGGTATAGGGGAAGGCCAATTTCTTCGGCAGCTGCTCTAGCTGTTGCCATAGAAGCAGCCAAAATCGCATTGGCACCTAAACGGGCTTTATTGTCAGTTCCGTCCACCTCAATCATGAGTTTATCAATGTAAGTCTGATCGGTAACTTCCAATCCAACCAAGGCATCTCTAATCTCGTTATTGACGTTTTCAACTGCTTTTTGCACCCCCTTACCGGAATAACGGTCTTTTTCTCCGTCTCTTAGTTCAATGGCTTCCCTACTTCCGGTTGAAGCCCCGCTTGGAACAGCCGCTCGTCCAAGACTTCCATCCTCGGTTAATACTTCACATTCAACGGTTGGATTGCCGCGAGAATCGAGAATCTCACGACCCATGACTTCAATAATGGCGCTCATAATTTCCTCTACTTACAACGATGTGTTAATTAAAACTGTCTTCCAAAAAACCATTACCGGATTTGACCAATTGATCAATAGCCTTCAGTTGGGCAAGAAGTTCAGGCATCTTATGCAAAGGAACCATATTTGGTCCATCGCTTTTTGCTTTCTCAGGATTCGGATGCGTTTCCATAAAGATTCCGCTAACGCCAACGGCCATTGCCGCTCTCGAAAGCACAGGAACAAACTCCCTTTGCCCCCCGGAGCTTGACCCAAGACCGCCAGGCAACTGAACCGAGTGCGTCGCATCAAAAACCACCGGGACACCGCACTCTCGCATGATCACAAGGCTCCTCATGTCGGAAACCAAATTGTTGTATCCGAAAGAAGCTCCTCGTTCACAAGCCATGAAGTTATCGGTCGGCAGTCCCTTTTCGTTCGCCGCAACCCTAGCCTTTTCAATCACCTGCTTCATATCGTGCGGGGCTAAAAACTGGCCTTTTTTGATATTGACCGGTTTTCCGCTTTGAGCACAGGCAGCAATGAAATCAGTTTGCCGGCACAAAAAAGCGGGAGTCTGCAAAACATCCACAACAGAAGCAACTTCAGGCACCTGATCGGCAGTGTGGACATCGGTGAGGACCGGCAGATGAAGCTCGGTACGCACCTTCTCTAAAATCTGCAAACCCTTTTGCATCCCCAGACCACGATAACCAGAGGCCGAAGATCTGTTTGCTTTGTCGAAACTCGCCTTGAAAATATAAGGAATACCCAGCGACTGCGTGACCTCTTTCATTTGGGAGGCAATATCCATCACTAGATCCTCACTTTCGATCACACAGGGTCCCGCAATCAGGAAAAACGGCTTATCCAGCCCCACTTCAAACCCACAAAGCCGCATTATTTCTTTCCTTTCTCTTTTGTCTGATCTTTATCGTGCTTTTTATGATATTTAGCCGCCGCCTCGATAAACTCGTTAAATAACGGATGGCCAAAACGCGGAGTCGACGTAAATTCTGGATGGAACTGCACACCGATAAAGAAACTGTGGTCTGGCAATTCCATGATCTCGGGAAGGTTTTCTCCGGGCGTCCTTGCCGAAATCTTCATGCCGGCCTTTTCAAACTGGTCGCAATAAGCGTTGTTGACCTCATAGCGATGACGATGCCGCTCAGCCACCTTGTCTCCGTAAATCTTATGAGCCAAGGTACCCGGCATCACGGGCACAACCTGTTTGCCAAGTCTCATGGTACCGCCTAAATCGCTATCTTCTCCACGGCGTTCAATCTTGCCAGAGCGGTCTTTCCATTCGGTAATCAAAGCGACCACAGGGTGAGGAGTTCCGGCCTCAAGTTCCGTGGAATTCGCTCCTCCGAGACCGCAGACGTGTCTGGCAAACTCGACAACGGCCAATTGCATACCTAGGCAGATGCCAAGGTATGGAACATTGTTTTCTCGGGCATATTGAATCGCAAGGATCTTGCCCTCGGTTCCACGCTTGCCAAAACCACCAGGAACCAAGATCGCATCCATGTCCTCCAAGCATTCGGTACCTTTCTGCTCAAGAATCTCAGCCTCGATGAAAGTCACATTGACTTTATGTCCGGTGTGAATTCCGGCGTGGATCAAAGCCTCATTCAGAGACTTGTAGGAATCCTTGAGGTCGTATTTGCCGATCATGGCCACTTTAACGGAGTCTTTGGGATTCTCCAAGCGCTTGACTACTTTCTCCCAAGCGGAAAGATCGGCAGGCTTCGCCTTGACATCAAGGACTTTGCAGACGATGTTATCAAGCCCCTGCTCGTGGAGCATCATAGGTACTTTGTAGATCGTATCAACATCCCAAACGGAGATCACGGCATCCATGGGCACATTAGCAAACAAAGAGATTTTTGCTTTTTCTTCTTCCGGGATCTTTCGGTCGGCCCGGCATAACAGCACGTTCGGAATGATACCGATCTTGCGCAATTCGCCCACCGAGTGCTGTGTCGGTTTTGTCTTCAATTCACCGGCACTCGGGATATACGGTACCAACGTCAAGTGGATAAAGCAAGTGTTGTTACGTCCTGCTCTCAACGAAAGTTGGCGAACCGCTTCAAGGAACGGCACGGAGATCACGGAGGCGTTGTAAAAATG
>CANQMZ010000057.1 GCA_947625105.1 uncultured Parasutterella sp. | reverse complement strand
TAGCATTTTTAAGGGAAAATTCGGCTTGCTTTTCCCCTTTCCACTTGACTAAGATTTTTCGGTTAACAGTATGTTTTTAATGGATTTATAGCCATTGAAAATCTCTCTGTTTTATCTAGTCGTTTCGTTGTTAAAGCAATTAAAGGACCATCGCATATGACAAAAATCTTAAGGAGAAATTTTCTAAAGACATCCATTGCTACCATTGGCGCCGCATCGGTTGCGCCAGCCGCTGTCGCAGGTGACATGCCCACCAAATGGGACAAACAAAACTGTAAGGGTTGGAGCTGGGAAAAACCAATGAAAAAAATCGCTGCCGACCAGATCACCAAAACAGAAACCACTGATGTAGTGGTCATTGGTGCAGGTCTTGCCGGCTTTGCCGCCGCTTTATCTGCTGCTCAGGAAGGTGCCAAAGTTATTCTTGTAGAAAAAACACGTGGCTGGAGTGCACGTGGTGGTCATATCACCGCTTTTGGTACTAAGACCCAGGATAAGCTCGGCGTGAAAATTGATCCGGCTGAAATTGTGAGAAAACTCATCGCCTGGGGTCAAGGTCGCATGGATGAGAGACTCCTTTGGCTCTTTGCAGAAAAATCCGGAGACTGCCTTGATTGGGCCGAAGCCCTGGCCAACAAACATGACACCAAGGTAACGCTTTGGGAAGGCTATTACAAAGGTCCAACATACACCGAATACCCTGTGACACATTTCTTCTACAACAAGGATATTGATTTGGACTATACCTATGGCAACGCTTCCGGAATTGGAAATGTTGCCCTGATGCCATGCCTTGAAGCGGAACTTAAAGGCGCAGGCGTCAAGCTGATGTACCGTACTCCTGCCGTCCAATTGGTCCAAAATGCCGACGGCCGTGTCACAGGAGTTATTGTCGGGAAACCCGGAAAATACACGCAGATTAATGCAACCAAGGGAGTGATCATCGCCACCGGCTGCTATGCATCCAATGAAGAAATGCGCGCCAAATGGGCTCCCTACTCTTTAAGAGCAGATGCTCAGATTTACTTCCCGACAAAATCCAATACCGGAGATGGACACATCATGGCCATGCAGGTCGGTGGAACCATGCAGAAAAACGATAACCATTCAGCGACTGTCCACCTTGAAGCAGGTGCCGGAAGCTATGGATTCTTGCACGTTAACGCTAACGGCAAGCGCTTCATGAACGAAGATGTCAACACACAGTCCAAATCCTGCGCAAAGGAACTACAGCCCCATGGCATTGCCTGGACGATCTATGACGCCGACTGGGCAGACCAGGTCAAGAAACAGGTTGATGGCAACATGGCCGGTGGTTTGTTCTATGGTCAAATGTGGCAACCTTGGGGCAACGGCTGGAACGCCGACGTCGAAAAGAAATCACAAGCCCAACACATCAAGGATAAGAAGGTCTTTAAGGCTGACACCCTTGATGAATTAGCCAAGATGATCGGGGTTCCTGCTGACGAATTCAAGAAGACCGTGGCACGCTACAACGAACTTGCCAAGAAAGGCCACGATGATGACTTTGGAAAACGTCCTGAGTTGTTGACTCAAATCGTCAAACCGCCTTTCTATGCGGGACGCTTGGTCTCTTCCTTGTTGGCTATGACTGGTGGTCTTCATACCGATCCGTCCTTGCAGGTTCTTGATGCAAACGACAAGCCGATTCCTGGTCTTTATGTCTGCGGCGCCGCCGCTGGCGATTATTTCGGCTCCGGTGACTACCCTACAATCTGTCCGGGCATGAACCACGGTAGAGCACTGACTTTCGGACGTCTTGCCGGTATCAAAGCCGCGGGTGGAGACATTGACAAGTCCGTCAAAACTTTAGAAATTAAGTAATTTCATCATAAGGGTGTGTACTTATCGCTCACACCCTTTTTCTTTTATTGAATCACTAAAATTAGCCCTTGCCTCACTAATCCGTAAATAACCTCTTAGATAGATTACCAAGGGAGAATTATGATCAATACACGCCTACTGCTGAAATCAGCTCTAGCTTTGTCTTTCTGTTTTACTTTTTCTGTTGGCTATGCGGCAAACTTCGGAGCTGACCGCCATGTGGCCAAGGGCATACCTTGTGAAGCTTGTCACGGGGCAAATATGGATAAATCCTCTCCTGAGATCCCAGAAGAGGCTGCTTGCATCAAATGCCATGATAAAAAAGCTCTTGCCGAAAAAACCAAGAATCTTCCTGGTGCCAATCCTCACGCCGCCCCACACAATGGCGACTGCACTCTGTGCCATATGCAGCATGAAGCGCCGGTTAACTACTGCGCTCAATGCCACCAGTTCGATTTCAAAGTCAAGTAATCAGAAAATTCAATTGGTAGTGTTATAGCGCCGCTTCGATGCTCAATAGCCTTTAAACGGCAAGCTCAGTCGACTATCACACAATGCAAAGGGACGAAAACTTTAAGTCTTCGTCCCCTTTATTTTGCGCACAATCAAAAACTATCCCTGATTGACGCTCAATTTACCGGTGCGTCTAGGATCAAGCTAACTTCTTGCCCATCACCTTTTGTCCGGCAACCCATCCTGAAGTGTGTGCAAATCCGCAGGCATTTCCACCGCAGTAGTAGGCACCATGGACTCCGGCGACACACTCACCTGCCGCATAGAAGTGGTTGATTGGTTTCAGATCCCATCCGAGAACCTGAAGGTCTTCGTTGACTCGAACACCGCCACAGGAAAGATTGTTCCACGGCTCCATCTTGATAAGGTAGTAGGGGCCTTCACCAATCTTGAACTCTTGGTCTGTTCTGCCGAACTGAGTGTCATTCTTGGTTTCAACCGCCTTGTTCCACTGATCAATTTGAGCCTTAAGGCCATCAAGCTTGATACCGGACTTCTGGCAAAGCTCATCAAGCGTATTGCATTTCCAAAGGTTCTGTCCCTTTGCGAATTCTTTTTCAACGCGAGAAGCTGGCCAGCTCGGCAAGCCAATCAGTGCACCAAGTTGAATCTTCTTCAAAGTTCTATCCCATGTTCCCTGGTCGGCAAACACGTAATGGCAGCCTTCCGGTTGGAATGCCAAAGACGGGGTTACGTGGCAAATACCTTCTTTTTCGGTGATGAAGCGTTTGCCGTTTTTGTTGATAAGCAATCCACCATTATTGGTAATAAACCACCAACGGCAATATGGTCCGTTGCGGCCGTTTACAACAATACCGCACGGATAAGAAGCGATGTACTGCATGTGAGAAAGTGGCACACCGATATCGCGAACTGCGATCAGCATAGCTTTACCATCATTTTTAGGTCCGCCAATTGCGATACCTTTACCGGCTACGCTAGGTACCCAGAAATCCAATGATTCTGGTGTTCCGGTATAGCCTCCGGTTGCCATAATCACACCCTTGTTAGCCTTGACATTTTTGGCCTTGTCTCCTTCTCCGACCTGAACACCTACCACGGTGTTGGTCTCAGGATCAAAGTAAAACTTGGTGACTCCCATGCCATGATTGATTTTGAGTCCCCTCTTATCAATCTGTTTGACTAAGCACTCAATGTAATCTCTGCCCTTGAATGAATCCTGTCTGTGAGCTCTTAACTGACTATGACCTGCATAGGGCTCAAGATGATGTTTGGCTAGCCCGTTATCTTCAAGCCAGTCGAAAGCTTTACCTGAATTTTTGGCAAATGTATATACAGGTTCTTTTAGCCCCATGTAATTCCCGTAGGCCAAAATATCTTCCGCCATCTGCTGCCAGGAATCTTTCTTGCCTTCTGGATCAGCATTTTGGAGTTTCGAACCCCAAGCGGTAAAAAGGCCGCCGCAAAGGTTTGTAGCGGTATGGAATGGAGACTTGCCGGCGTCATAGACCGCAACCTTACCGCCAGCGTCATGGGCTTGGCAGGCTGCCATCAGTCCAGCGCCGCCGCAGCCGAGTACTACTACATCAACTTCGTCATCCCACTTGGAAGGAAGATTTGAAGCTGCTGCTGACCCTGCAAAAGCTGGGCGCGTCATTGCACCGGCAGACGCAACCGCTGCGGCGCTTAAAAATGAGCGACGAGAAATAAGTTTTTTATTCATCATGTTACTCAGCCCCCTTCATTTTTATGTTCAGTTCATGGCAGTCATTGCATTCGAAATGAGGCTTTGCGTTAACCTTGTGGCAATTGGTGCACTCGGGCTCGCCTCTGTGAGAACTATGTGGGTTAGGAGTTAAATTCTCAGTCTTCTTGGCAACAGCCTCGTATGATTGATGACATTGTAGGCAATCTTTCATTTGAGCAGTCTCGGGCAAATTGGCATGCATTGGACTGCTCTTCAATTGTGCTTGGGCCCCACTAGCTAAAACTACAGCCCCTAGCAAAAAGACAAAAATTCCGGGGATTTTTTTAAGATTCATATAATGATTCTCCTTTAGAAAGAATTCGGCTACCGTGAAAGAGCAATAACCCCCCCCCACAATTGCGGTACCCATGCTGATTCTATAGAGAAAACTTAAAATTTTGTTATTGAATCAAGGGAAATCCCCAGTAATTGTGCCGCATATCTAATCCTCATGCTTTTTAAACAGACTGTAAAACTTGTTCAGAGCTGTTCTAAATTTTACCTTCTTGTGCTAAATGACAAGCTACCTGAACGGGAATCCCATGAAAATCAATGGTTTTGAGCTCCGGTGCGATATGCTTGCACTTCTCCATACAATGCGGACATCTTGGATGGAACAGACAACCCGTAGGCGGATTTAGCGGATTGGGCACCTCTCCGGCAATTGGGCTTCTGCCGTGTTTAGCCCGTTCACCTGTAACATCAGGTATGGAATCCAAAAGCAATCTTGTATAAGGATGATGCGGACTGTTAAACAAAGTTCTCTTATCTGCCAATTCAACAATCCGACCAAGATACATAACACCTACTCGGTCACTAATGTGGTGAACAACCGACAAGTTATGAGAGATAAACAAGTACGTGAGGCCCACCTCTTTCTGAAGCTTGATCATCAGGTTTAAAACCTGGGCCTGCACGGAGACATCCAAAGCACTTGTCGGTTCATCGCAAACAAGAAACTCGGGATGCTGTGCTATCGCTCTTGCAATAGAAATTCTCTGTCTTTGCCCGCCAGAAAATTGGTGAGGATACTTGTCCTTGTCTTCCGGGGAAAGATTGACCAAATGCAAAACAGAGTTAACACGTGCCTCTATTTCATCGCTATTGGTAAGAATCTTTTGCGACTTAATGGGTTCGGCAACAATACGCCCCACCTTCCAGCGGGGATTCAGACTAGCGTAGGGATCTTGGAAAATCATCTGAATTTTGCCTTTGGCAAGTTTCTTCTCTTCGGCGCTTGCTTTGTATAGATCCTTGCCGTTGATCTCCACTGTTCCGGACGTCGGTTTGTAAAGACCCACTAGCATTCTCGCCACCGTTGACTTACCGCAACCGGATTCTCCAACCAGAGAAAGTGTTTCTCCTCTTCTGATATCAAAACTCACTCCGTCAACAGCCTTGAGCAGTGTTTTCTGTTTGTGTTCAATGACCCTGGTAATCCAAGGAGCGGAAACGTCAAAGTACTTCTTCAGATTCCGGACTCTGACCAGTATGGACTGAGCCGTATTTGCATTGGCTTCTTTCACTTGGGCATATCCTCCGGAGCTCTGATCGTAAACGCTTCTTTCGGGAATTTAGTGTTGTCCGCCGCATCTTGCCAACAACTAAAAACCCCGTCACCACAAACCCTCATTGGGGGCTTCTCTTTGAAACAAATTTCACTGGCAAGTGGACAGCGCGGATGAAAAGCACAACCTTGTGGCAACTCGGTTAGCCTTGGCATTGCTCCCGGGATCTGCAAAAGTTCTCCCGCATTGTCTTCCATTCGCGGTATAGCTCCCATCAATCCGATCGTATATGGATGAGACGCATGGTGAATAACCCGCTCGGTCTTACCAACTTCGACAATCCTTCCGGCGTACATGACAGCCACTCTGTCAGCGGTTTCGGCTATGACTCCCATGTCATGCGTGACTAACAAAACAGAAGTCCCGTTTTCTCTACATAGACGTTTCAGCAGTTCAATGATCTGAGCTTGGACCGAGACATCCAACGCCGTTGTTGGCTCGTCGGCGATCACCAACTTTGGATCGGCACAAAGCGCTAATGCGATCACCACTCTTTGTCTCATGCCTCCGGAAAACTGATGAGGATAGTGCGAAAGTCTTTTGCTTGCCGCAGGAATTCCCGTCTGTTCTAACAACCAAATCGCCTTTTCTTTGGCCTGTTTTTCGTTTAAATCCGTGTGGGCACGTATCGTCTCCACCAGCTGATCTCCGATGGTAAACAGAGGATTTAGGCTTGTCAGAGGATCCTGAAAGATGGCTCCTATTTTGCGTCCACGAACTTGTTCAAGTTCCTCTTGGCTTAGATTGTCGATTCTTTTCGAGTCGAGCCATATTTCCCCGGAAGTAATATGAGCCGGAGGGGTCAACAACCCAATAACAGCATTACCCGCCATGGACTTGCCCGCACCGGACTCGCCTACGAGCCCCAAAATTTCTCCTTCTCCCACTTCAAAAGAAACATCATCAAGGGCAAGTAAAACCCCTCTTCTTGTCGGTATCTCAACTCGAAGATTCTTAATTTGTAAAAGAGGACGTTCGTTTTGCATTTTCTACTGAAGTTTCGGGTTAAGCGCGTCTCTCAGCCAATCTCCTAGCAGATTGATTGCAAGCACAAAAAGGATCAATGCGATACCTGGGAAAATGGCGATCCACCATTCTCCGGAGAATAAGAACTCGTTTCCTATACGGATCAATGTCCCCAGCGAAGGGGTCGTTGGAGGCACTCCTACCCCGAGGAATGACAAAGTAGCCTCGGCGATAATGGCGGTAGCCACTTGGACGGTCGCCAACACTAGTACCGGTCCGAGAACATTGGGAAGAATGTGGCTAAACATGATTCCGAAGGAATTAACACCATGGATTTGGGCCGCCTGGACATAATCCCGTTTTTTCTCACTGAGTGTCGCACCTCTGACCGTCCTTGCGTACCGAACCCAGCCGGATAGCGATATGGCAAAAATCAACACTGCGTAGGCAGCCTGATCATGAGCGCTTTCCGGAAGGATTGCCCTTAATACCCCGTCAATAAGCAAAGCAAGCAAAATAGCCGGAAAACTCAGCATCACATCACAGAATCTCATGATGACAGAGTCTGTCAACCCACCCACATAGCCGGACACGAGCCCCAAAGAGACGCCCAAAACAATTGAAATAAGAACCGAAGAGAGACCGATTTCAAGTGAAACTTTCAAACCATAGAGAATAGCCGAAAGCATGTCCCTACCCTGATCGTCAGTGCCTAGCACGAATTTCCAGTTGCCTCCCTCCTGCCATGCCGGCGGAAGAAAAGCGTTCCCAAGATCAAAACTAGCCAAATCAAACGGATTGTAGGGAGCGATAAAGCTCGAAAAGAATGCCGATAAAAAGAGCCCTACGGCGATCACAAAACTGATAATCGCCACTGGCGAGTGACGGAAACTCCACATCAAATCTCCGTCCCAAAACCGAGCCAAGGCTCCTTTTTTAGCTTCTTTCATGACTACTTCCCGTTAAGATGAGCCAACCTTCTTTCTACCGTTCTAGCCAAAAGAGTTGAAGCTAACGGAGTGATTTCGTCGTTGTAATCAAAGTATGGATTATGAGACGAGGCACCTCCCTGGCCAACACGTACATAGGCGCCTGGAACCTCCTCAAGCATAAAAGCGAAATCTTCTCCTCCCGGCATTCTCGGGTAATTTCTGTCAACGTTTTCTTCACCGACAAGTTCAGCGGCAATATCGGCTATTGCCCTGGCTTGCTCGGGAGTATTGATACAGGGAGGATAAAATCTTTCATACTTGGCTTCTGCCCGACAGCCCAGAGCCTTTGCCGTGTCTTCGCTTATTTCAACAATTCTTTTTTCTACCAGGTCTCTCACATCCGATTTAAATGTTCTTGCCGTTCCCACAATCTCACAGACTTCCGGACAGACACTCTGTGCTCTTGGATCTCCCGCGTGGATTGAGCAACAGGAAACAACTGCCGTATCCTGTGGATTCACTTCCCGGGAAACGATAGTCTGCAGAGAAAGAATGATTTGCGCGGCTGCAATAATTGGATCACGATTGTTTTGTGGGCGGGAGCCATGGCCACCCTTGCCTATAACCTTGATGGTGAAAGCATCGGCAGCCGCCTGCATCGCACCATAGTTAAGAGCAATACGCCCGGGCTCAATAAGTGGCGAATTGTGAACCGCATAGACTTCATTGACGGGAAATTTTTTAAACAGCCCGTCTTCAATCATGTGTTTAGCGCCTGACCAACCTTCCTCTCCAGGCTGGAAAATGACAACCGCTTTGCCAGCAAAGTTACGGGTTTTTGCTAAATATTTGGCAACCCCAAGAATTAAAGTGGCGTGTCCATCGTGACCGCATCCATGCATGCGCCCTTCTATTTTGGAAACATGGTCATGCTCGCTTAATTCCTTCATGGGAAGCGCGTCAATATCACCTCGAAGACCAATGGCAAAATCAGATGGCTCTTTACCGTAAATGACTCCTACCACGCCGTGACCGCCTATTCCTGTATGGACTTCGTCAACACCCCATTTTTTGAGCAAGTCGGCAATAATGCCAGAAGTCCTTGGAGTCTCCAGCCCGATTTCAGGATTTTGGTGAAAATCTCTTCTTATCGCTTTTAATTCCTCTTTATCCGCAAGGATTAACGGTTCGCAATTCTTGAGAAATTCGTTTGTTTTCATTGTGTTGCCTTCCATATATCAACTTTCGGACACACTCTCTGACTTAAGTCTTGGATCAACTGCCAAATAGAGGATATCCACTATCAAATTAATGACAACAAAGATCAGGGAGATCAAACATAAGTAAGCAGCCATCACAGGTATGTCTGCAAATTGGACTGCTTGGATAAAAAGCAGTCCCATCCCCGGCCACTGGAACACCGTCTCGGTAACAATCGAGAAAGCGATAATGCCTCCTAGTTGCAACCCCGTGATGGTGATAACCGGTAGCAGGGTATTTTTTAAAGCGTATTTGTAGTAAATCTTGTTCTGCGGAATCCCTCGAGCCCTCGCAAAACGGATGAAATCAGATCGGAGCACTTCAAGCATTTCGCTTCTGACCAATCTCATAACCAAGGCGATTTGGAAGATAGCTAAAGTTGCCGAAGGCAAGATTAAATGCGTCAAACCATCCCACGTGAATAAGCCGCTAGTCCACCAGCCGAAGGAAACGGTCTCTCCCCGCCCATAGGAGGGAAGCCAACCCAACCAGACAGAAAAGACCAAGATCAGAAGAATACCAATGAGGAAAGTCGGTAGCGATATGCCCAACAGAGATAGCCCCATTAGCCATTTGGAAATAATGGAGTCCTTCTTGATTGCCACATAGACTCCTAATGGAATTCCTAGCAGCGTGGCCACCATGGCAGAGAAAAAAGCCAATTCCAATGTCGCAGGCATCTTTTCCTTAAAGAGATCAGCAACCGGAACACCTTGCCTTAGAGAAACCCCAAAATCGCCTTGAACTGCGTTGAGGGCAAAGGCGGAGTACTGCTTCCAAACCGGTTCGTCCAATCCCAGCTGGCCTCTCAGCGCGATTCTGTCAGCTTCGGTTGCCTCTTGTCCAAGCATTTGCGTGACAGGATCGCCAATGAATTGGAACAACAAAAAAGCAATCATGCTGACAACCAACATGACCAGAATCGATTGGGCCAGACGCTTTACAACAAAGGCTAACATTTACTTCCGATCGAAAGACTCGAAGGCTCCACACAAAGCGGAGCCCCGGAAAAATTATTTGACATTAACCTTATCGAGCTCAAGCCGATTGTCGCCCCTGAGAGGAACGTCAATGTTCTTTTTCATGGCCCAGGTAATCACCTGCGCATGCAAGGGCAGCTGATAAATGTTTTTACCGACAAGAAGAAGCGCTTCTTCAATCAGTTTATTTCTGACCTGAGGATCCGCTTCTACCTTAATTTTCTCGATCAATGCATCAAGTTTGGGATCAGATACTCTTCCGATATTGGATAACCCGTTTCCTTTTTCGACATCAAATGTTTCCACTAAAGATTGCAACGGGAATAGCGAATCCTGAGTTGAAGCACCCCAACCCACCATGCAAGCGGAAGTGTCATATTTGAGAACCTTGGGGAAGTAATTCGCACGAGGTACGGCGTTAACGTTGACTTTCACGCCGATTTTTGCCCACATTCCGGCCAAAGCCTTGGAAATGGCCTCGTCATTGATCCAGCGATTATTCGGAGTGTCTAGCGTAAACTCAAAACCGTTGGGATAGCCAGCCTCCGCCAGAAGCTTCTTAGCCGCTTGCGGATCATATGGCAGTCTCTTATGAGCGTTTTCCGTCCACCCGCCGACTTCAGGTGCAACGATCGTTCCGGTTGGAACGGCAAACCCTCTCATCACCGTCCTCTTTAGAGTCTCGATATCAATTGCTTGATAGAGTGCCTGCCTGACCTTGGGATCTTTAAACGGATTTTTGTTAACTTTCTTGCCGTCAACCCAAATGTACGGGCTCTCGTCTCTTAACTGGTCAAGAGAAATCATGACCACTCGAAGCTCGGGCCCCTCTTCAATTTTGACATTGGAATCTCTTTTCAGACGTTGGATATCCTGTGTAGCCGGATCCAAAACAAAGTCCACCTGGCCTGATAGCAGGGCTGCCGTCCTCGTGGCGGCGGATTTAATCGGCGTGTAGGTGGCTTCAGTAACATTGCCCTTCCTATTAGCCTGATCCCACCATTCGGGGTTCTCTACGAATACTGTCTTAATATCAACTTCTCTGGTCTGCAATTTGAAAGGACCAGTACCATTGGCATGCTTTGCCGCGTAAGACTCTTCTTTGGAGATAAAGTCTTGAGGTTCGACCGCGCCATGCTCTTCAGCCCATCTCTTGTTGAGAATCCTCAGATTAGTCAACTGGTTGAGCAATACTGGAGTATGGCTCGTTGTGACGACCACCACTTCTCCGTCAGGAGTGACTTTCGCGTCTTTGATTCCAGCCGTATAAGTCTTAAATTGAGACTTGGGATGAAGAGCCCTCTTAATGGAGTAAACCACGTCTTCTGGCGTAAGAATTTGCCCTTCATGGAATTTCACATTTGGACGAATTTTGAATTGAAAACCTTCCGGAACGGTCTTCCAGCTCTCGGCTAACGCCGGTTCAATCGTGCTGCCTTTCCCGTAACGCACCAGGGACTCGTAGATATAAGAGTTCGCTGCATTGTTGAAAGATTCATTTTGTGCATGAGGATCAAAAGTCAGAATATCTCCCTGGCTTGCCCATTTAAAAGGAGCCGCACAAACTCCTGATGCCATCAAACTCACGGCCAATGCCGTCATGGCTGTTGCAACTATATGACGCATTTAATTCTCCTTAGATTTGGTGTTTGTTTATATCATGTATTCAGCCAACTTTCGCAACATAATCAATAACAGTATTTCTAACCGACTTTAACCCGCCACGGTTTATAGGAAAAATCCTCAGTACTGAAGATGGAATTCGGAAACGTTGCCGATTTATCTAGCTTTAACGCATCAACTGAACCGTCTTTCCATTTGATCCACAAAATGTATTCATCTGCGGGATAAAAATTAATTCCACTCTTTTGGTTCAACTCCTTGTCTGCGTAAATCCGTCCGTAGACCTTAGCTCCTTTAGTCCATTGATTATTTAACCTCTTATACTTGATACAAAGCCCAAGCGGCTCGATAAATTCCACAGAATTGTGCACCGCAGTTGCATAAGCGGCGGTCACGA
>CANQMZ010000056.1 GCA_947625105.1 uncultured Parasutterella sp. | reverse complement strand
TCTAATAACACCAATAACCGGAAAAGTTTCATATTAAGAACGGGGTAATTTGTAAATTACTCGACAAGCAAAAAGCTACTTTAAGCAGTGGCGGTTCCACCCACAGTCAACCCGTCAATGCGTATGGTTGGCATACCTACACCGGTTGGCACTTGCTGCCCTTCTTTCCCGCAAACTCCCACTCCCGAATCCAAAGACATATCATTGCCGACGAGTCTGATTTTCAGGAGAGCATCGGCTCCATTGCCGTTCAGAGTAGCTCCTTTGATCGGAGTGGTAATTTTGCCGTTTTCTATCAACCAAGCCTCGTTCATTGAAAACACAAAATTTCCACTGGTGATGTCCACTTGTCCACCGCCGAAATTAGTTGCATAAATTCCGTAATCAACAGAGCTGATGATTTCTTCGGGGTGTAAATTGCCATTCAACAGGAAGGTGTTTGTCATACGTGGGAGCGGAATATGAGCAAAACTTTCCCTTCGTCCGTTACCGGTTAAGGGCATTTTCAGTAGACGAGAATTTAGTTCGTCCTGCATGAATCCCTTCAAGATACCGTTTTCAATAAGAATAGTTCTTGACGTGGGATTGCCCTCATCATCCACGGCTAACGAACCACGGCGGTTAGGGATTGTGCCATCATCGACAACAGTAACCTGCTCAGAGGCGACTTTCTGACCAATTTTGCCGGTGAAAACGCTCGTTTTCTTACGATGGAAATCAGCTTCTAAACCGTGTCCAACAGCCTCATGGAAAAGAACTCCTGGCCAACCCGCACCAAGAACGACCGGGAAAACTCCCGCAGGAGAGCTTTTGGCCTCAAGATTGCGTACTGCTGAGTCGACAGCTTCCTGAGCATAGCGTTGGAGGATTTCATCGGTGAAATAATCGAGAGTAAAGCGTCCACCTCCTCCGCTATAACCTTGTTCTTTTACTTCATTTTTTTGTGTGATGACAGTGACACCCATGCGTACCAGGGGACGAATGTCCCCGACTAATAGTCCGTCGGAACGAGCAATTAAAACGGTGTCATAGACCGAACTGATGTACACAAAAGCTTGATCAACAAGTGGACTTCTTGCCCGGGCATAGCTTTCTAACTTTTTTACAAGTGCTATTTTCTCAAAAGTACTTTTGCTTTCAATCGGATTGAAATTGGTATACAAAGCTCGAGGAGCCTTTTGTTCATTAATTTTCACTCTGATGAGCTTGCTGGAGCTGGAACCTATCGCTCGGACTGTCCTGACGGATTCCAAAAGAGATTTCTTGGAGATTTCATCTGAATAGGCTAGAGCAGTTTTTTCTCCACTGACAGCTCTGACGCCCACACCCAAATCGTTACTGAAGTGACCGCTTTTTAAAATGCCTTCTTCAATGACATAGCTCTCGCTAATGGTTTTTTGAAAATATAGATCACAGAGGTCTATGTTTTTTCCAGACAGAAGGGAAAAAGCCTCCGCAAGGTCAGACTCTGAGAGATCGTTGTCGTAAAGTAGTTGTTGGCAAGCAATTTGCGTGTTAGATTCGTTCATAACAAACATTAAAACATTGGAATTCTGGTACGTACTTCATTAACTAGATTTTTGTCTATTGCCGAGACGATAAAATCATTTTCGGAATCACCCAACTTCTCTAGAATCTTGCCCCACGGGTCAATGATCATTGAGTGTCCCCATAAGGGGGCTGCTTGGTCCGAGGCGCATAAGTAGCACTGGTTTTCAATGGCGCGGGCCCGCAAGAGGGTTTCCCAATGGGCTTGTCCCGTGATTTTTGTGAAGGCAGCCGGAATCAAAATAAGGTCAGGATGATCCATTTCGGAGAACATACCGGGAAACCTGATATCAAAACAGATAGCTAATCCGATGCGGAAGGTTTCCTCCTTTTTGGTTAGCTCAAAAACTCCGGCTGATTTTCCTTGCGTATAGACATCGGCCTCGCAAGAACCGTCAAAAGAAAAAAGGTGCACTTTGTCGTACCGGCAGACCTCTTTGCCATAATTGTCAAAAACCAAAGCAGAGTTTGTCAAACCAGCCTGATCGGCCTTTAACGGTAGGGAACCGGCAGCTATCCAAATGTTGAGCTCCTTGGCTAGAGAGGAAAAATGCTGTTGAATAGGACCTGTTTTATAGACTTCAGCGCTTTTCCTTAATTCGTCAAAGTGATAAGGAACAGAGCAAAAAATTTCAGGCAATACCACTAAATCGGCGCCTTTTTTGCTCGCCATTTGGATGAGTTTGGTTGCGGTCTCCAAGTTCTTTGAGACATTTTCGATGGCAGTAAATTGGCAGGCAGCTATCTTAAGCATCGTTTTAGTTCGCAGGTTGATTTTTTTGTACTTTGGTGACAACAGGGTCACTCCAGGTTCCTGTCACGTGGTATTCAAAAGAGAAGAGCTTGCTGAGAGGGTCTTTGAGAACCAACTGGGCAAGGAAGCTACCGATACCCGCGATCGGGTTCGCAATGGTCAAGGCAATAGAAGCACCCAGAGAATTTACGTCCGGCAGAACCAATACGCTTAAGTCTTGAGTTTCCTTGCGAATATTGATATCTCCTTTTGTTACGACCGTTGCTCCTGCTCCAACGATGGTTAATTCCTTAAGTTTCATAAGACCGTCTTCAATGGAGGAGTCTCCTTGGATGGTGTCAAAGGCAAAACCTTTTGAGTAGAAATCTCTGAAGTCCAAGGTTAAAAAGCGGGTTAAGGACTGCAAAGTGAGCAAAGACAAAAGTTTTGCTCCGGCACCGGGATCGATCTTAAGGATTTCACCCTTGTTGAAACTTAGCGAAACATTGCCATCAAAACTTTCCGTATTGAATCCCAAGGGAGTGCCATCCCAAGAGAGTTGCCCTTTCAGGTGGCCATTACCGTTACGAATTAGCTTGTGTATGGCAAGCCGATCCAATAGGCCTCCAAGGTTGGAAATATTGTCATCGAAAATAAGTTGTGTCCGATTACTTCCGTCAAAGCCCTTTTGCCAACTACCAGAGGCGGTAAGTTTTGCGTCCGGGTTTGATACCACCAGTCGTTGAATTTGCCAAAGGTGTCCTTTAGCCGCAATTGTATTTCGGGCGCGCAACTCGACTTTACCCAACCTCATATCCCCATAGGTAAGGTCATCGATAGCGAGATTAATGCCGGGCCAACCACCTTTAATCTCTATCGGTTTGCTTTTTTCCGCGATTGTCTCAGCACTGCTCGGTATGTAGAGTTTGGAGAAAGTCGCGGTAAGTAGAGATTCTCTGTTTTTACCTCCCTTGTCCCATTCCAAACCGGCCTTCAGCGAGTCACTGGAAATCTGAACCTGCAAAACATTGTCGACAGTACGCCCGTCTAAATGGAAATTTTTTTGGTCGAAATTGTCCATGTATAGGTTCCCGATGTCGATCCGGGCACTGCTGATTTCGGGAATTTCTGTGGTGCTTCCACCTCGAGAGGCTGGCAATGAGTCAATAACGGCTGTCCACTCTTTGGTCGAAAGCTCGGGGGTATTAATTGAGATGGCATACCCTCTGGATGGCAGGGTGGGTAGTGATACGTTGCCAAAAGAGGCTTGCTCAATCTTGCCATTTCGAATGACTAAATCTCCGCTTAAAAGCTTTTCTGCTACGAAATCAACGACGGTTTCTTTTCCCTTGCTTTTGATGGTAAGTTGTAGCGGGTTGGCAGAGGCTGTGCCTTTACGTAGCGGAGATGGCAAAAGGCTTTGCAAACCAACAAGGGAACTCTTGGCATTAATCGATAATTCGCTCGCCGAAGAAAGAACCTCGACAGTAAAAGGGGCTTTTCCTCGAAAATACTTTTTGATGAAGTTTTCCATGCCTCCAACGGGAAGAATCTGGGGCAGGGCACTGGCGGGGATCGTACCGTTGGCGGCAACTTTGACGCTGCCGTTTTCGTCAACAGAAAAAGATGCATTGACGGGCTCACCAAAAGTCAAAGCGGTCAGGGACTTTGCAGAAGCGCCTTTATCACTAAATTCCACCGTTGTTTTTACATTAGAAAGATCGGGAACTGAGAACTGTTTCAAGTTAAAGGAACAGTCCTTCATGGTGAAAGCACCATTTACCGCCACATCTCCTGGACCATCCAAAGGAATATCCAGTTTGAGCTGCAAAGAGCTGTTTCCGTTGCCCGTCGAATGTTCTAGAAGCTTATCTGTGTAGTCATTGACAGGGGAGGAGACGGCGTATTCCATAAACGTATTTAATGGTCCTGAGGCCTGTGCGTCCACATTAAGCCAAACCGTCTGCGCGCTGAAAGAAGGAATGTCGACATTGGCCACATTGACGGAGATATCCTTATAGCTTCCTTCGGTGACTTTGACGCGCATGGAGTCTCCGTGGAAAACAACTTCTCCACCGATATGATCTACAACCGGCCAAGGGTCTCCCTTTCGGTACGAAGTATTTGGGTCGTTAAATTTATTGGGATAGAAATCAATAGAGACATCTTTAACCGCCAAAGAGATATCAAAAACTTCAGCTTTGGAGTCTTGGAAAGGGAAATTTTCCAAAGATCCTTTTATTTTGCCTTTTCCGGTTGCGGTTCCGGCTAAAAGTCCATACTTAAGCCATTGAATGGTATCGTGACCTGCAACGAGCGGAATATATTTCCACACTGCCGGTGCATTTCCTCTAGCAATATCAACATCAACATCCAGATAACCGAATTTTGAGTCGTCCTGTCGATAAACACCTTGAGCCTCCACCTGAGCATCAGCATTGCTTAAAAAGAGGCTTTTAACCAAAACTTCAAGTTTTTCTTTTTGAGTCCAGACGACTTCACCGGCCAGTTTATTGAAACTAAAGGCTGCCGCAGGGAAAACGCCGGGGAAGGCAACACCTGCATCTGCAGAATTAATTTTTACGGTGGCCATCTCAGGGGTCATATCCACAGAACCGGTTATGTTCTTAAACCCTGGAAGCCAGGCTTCTCCGTTTTTTCCGGAATTTCCAAGGGAGGTGATATTGAAGAACTTTAAAGATCCTGTATAGCTGGTCGGATTTGATGGAGAACCATTCCATGAAAGAACCACATCTTCCAAGTGCCCACTGAGCCTGCGCTCTGCAATGAATTCTTTAAAACTCTGTGGAACTGGTAAGGAAGGTAGTAAGTCGGTAATAGCCGTAAACTCAAACTCGTTGGCTTTTACCGAGCCACTGTCTAAAGAGCCTTGTTGGTTTTTACTTAAATGAATATCAAGATCGAGTACCGGACTGGTTTTTCCTGATGAAAGTTTGAAGGAAAAATCTTTCGTGGTTAGGTTGTAGGTGTTGTTGGAAAAATCAGCGTTGATTTTGCCTTTGATGTAGGAAAAATTCAGTGGTTTTAAAGAGCTGTCCAATTGAAGCATTACGTCAGAGAGGGCGCCAATGAATGTCCCGGACACCGGAGACCATTCTTTTAGGTTAAGCCATAGATCTCCTGTGCCAACTCCCTTGTACTTGAGAGAGAAATCAGGCAACCATTTGGAAGCCGCTCCAAAATCCAAACCCTTGCTGGCGATAAAAAGTTGGCAGTTCCAATCGGCAAGTTTTCCAAATGGATAAGGGATCAAGCTTGTAATGTCAGCCCGAATGTCAATAGGCGAACCGATTTCCTCAGGAGGTGTAAATTTCAGAGCCGCTTCTTTTTCGAGCGCACCGCCCTCGTAAGCGGCTGAAACGTCTAGTAGTCTTAAGACTTTCCCGTTTTCTTTGTTGCTAACTGTGAAAGTGCCGTTATTGACTTGAATGTGTTTCTGATTCAAGAGTAGGTAGAGGCTTTTTGAATCTAATAGGCTGGCGTCTGCAGATGCAGGGGCTTTAAGAAAATCAAACTCTTTTCCTAAGAAAGAGAATTTCAGGTTGCCAATTCGTTCCATCTGAACGATGGGCTCGTCAATGATGATGTAGTCAAAGATAGGAGAAAATTTGATCAACGATTCAAAAGATAGACTTGCATCGACAGATTTGATCTTGATTGGCCGTTTATCAGGATCGCCTACTGAGATTCCCGAAAAAATAATGTACGGATTAAGCCCATCCCATCCTGCCTTGAGGGAATCAACTTTGACAGGGAGTCCAATTTGTTCCGAGACCTTGTTTTCAATTAGCGTGGCGTTGTCTTCAATGTATGAGGCCAGTAGGTATCTCGCAGCCAGATACAATGCGCAAAAAAGGAAGTAAATAATGACAATCAACCACCCAAGGAAAACCAAAAGTTTTTTCCAAAAGGGTTTTTGATTTGGTTGTCCACCCGAAGTAACTGTCTCTACCATTTTTACTTTTAAAATCTCTAGGCCAGCTGACACTGTTTACCATTTTAACGGCTGTAGCATAGAGCAACTTCTTCAAAGTTAGAGCATTTAGAGCATGTTAAAAGAAAAAATAAATCTTTCAATTGCGACTCCCGGAAAACGGCTTTCCGTCCAAGAGCTTCCGGAGGTTTCCGACTACCTGAAAAGACTTCTTGTCGCCCGGTTTTCCGATCCCCAAAGTGAGCAGGCTCAGCGGTATCTAAACGGTCTTTTGGCTACGACGTGGACGATGGACAAGATGAGGGACCGGCTTGATGAGGCTGAGGACTCTACGGCTTTGTCCTATGTGATGAGAAAGCTTCGTCAGGAAGTGATGCTGACGTTGATAACAAAGGATTTGACGGGTAATGCCGATTTTGAAGAAGTGGTTTCAACCATGTCAAACTTGGCGCGGGCGGTGATTCAAAAAACGGTTTATGTTTATGCAAGGGAATTGGCATCGCGTTTCGGAGTTCCACATTCTGCCGAAGGAGTGCCACAAGATCTGCTAGTTGTAGGGATGGGAAAGCTAGGGGGGTCCGAACTCAATGTTTCTAGCGATATAGATCTCGTCTTTTTCTATGATGAAGATGGGGAATGCAAACCAACGGCTGAATTTCCAAATCAAAGAAAGGAACTTAGCAATTACGAATTCTATGAGAGGTTGGCCAAAAGAATTATTCCTGCAATTTCTGATATCACCGATGAGGGTTTTGTTTTTAGAGTAGACATGAGGCTTCGTCCGAACGGAGATTCGGGGCCAATTGTTGGATCGGTCGGAATGTTGGAAGAGTATCTTCTAATCCAAGGGCGGGAATGGGAGCGTTTTGCGTGGCTCAAAGGTAAAGTGGTTAACGGTCCAGTCTTTACCACTGCCGAACAATTTGAGATCCAAAAGAAAAATCTGGAAGATACCGTCAGGCCGTTTGTTTACAGAAAATATTTGGATTTTGGAGCAATTAGCTCATTAACGGACCTCCATGCGAAAATCAGGAAAGCTGCTCAAAAAAGGGAGCAGACGAGTCTAGTTGAAGGACAAAACGTCAAGCTCGGTAGAGGAGGAATTCGTGAGATTGAATTTATCGCCCAAACATTTCAAGTGATCCGTGCAGGCCGCCATCCTTATCTCAGGTCCCATACGACATTGAAAGCTTTGAAAAGCCTAGGGTCAGAACATGTAATTGAGGAAGAAGACGCAGAAAAACTGTCGGAAGCATATATTTTTCTACGAACATTAGAGCATGCGCTTCAATACGTAAACGATGAGCAGACCCAACTATTACCCAAAGATCCTGAACAACGTGAACGGATTTCCCGCATGTTGGGACTGTCAGTTGAGCAGCTTGAAAACTCTTTATCTTCTGTTACTGATTACGTGGCCAAATATTTCGATTCCATCTTTCAAACCTCTGAACAAACCGAGGAACAAGATTGGCCTTTGGGATGGGATTCGGGCCGAGAAGAGGCGAAAGACGGATTGGTTGAAGTTTTGAGAAAGTTAGAGATCGAGGCTCCTGAGGAAGCGGCCTCAAAAATCTTGACTTTGATGAGTGTTCGAGCGTTAAAACTAATCAAACCAGAAGCGAAGGCCAGAATGGCCACGTTGGTACAGCAAGTCGTAAAAGACGTTAATAAGTATGTGAAAGAAAGCGAAGGGTTGATTAGCCAAGCGGAGATGCTTGATCGATATTTGAAGTTCCTAGAAGTTATCGCCGGACGCCCGACCTATGTATCTCTTCTGACTCAATATCCCAAAGCAACCAAATACGTTGCGCGTGTAGTAGGAGCCAGTTCTTGGGCAACTGAGTACTTGTTAAGACATCCTCTTTTACTCGATGAAATGCTTGATGAGCGATTGAGTCAGATTGATGATTACACACCGGTTGATTTTTCTGACTACATCTACAGAGCAAGGATGAGGTTGGCCGACATCGAGGATTCTGATCAAGAGGCGAGGATGAACTTGATCCGGGAGATGCACCACGCCAGGTTATTCCGTCTTTTTTTAGCTGATTTGAATGGCCGGTTGACAGTTGAAAGACTTGCCGATCAACTGTCTGCCTTAGCCGATGCTACTCTCGAACTCTCACTTGAGGAAAGTTGGAAGACAGTTCCCGGACGGCATCAGGAAGTCCCCGCTTTTTCCGTCATTGCCTACGGGAAATTAGGGGGCAAGGAACTTGGTTATGCAAGTGATTTGGACCTTGTTTTCCTTTATGACGACGGAAGTCCGGATGCAGAAAAAATTTATACTCGACTCGCAAGAAGATTTTTGAATTGGTTGACTGCCACCACCGGTTCGGGAGTTCTTTTTGATGTTGACATGAGACTCAGGCCGAACGGTGAGAACGGTTCGCTAGTTTGCAGCTTAGATAGCTTTAAAAAGTATGAACGTAACGAAGACGGTACCGGGGCGTGGCTGTGGGAACATCAGGCGTTGACAAGAGCACGTTTTTCTGCCGGAGATAGGTTAATCGGTCAAGAATTTGAGGATGAAAGAATTTCCATCTTGACCCAAAAACGAGATCCGGTGAAGACTGCTGAGGAAGTCATGCAGATGCGCCAAAGGATGCATGATGGACATCCTAATAACTCAGAGCTTTTTGATGTCAAGCATGACTCAGGAGGCATGGTTGATATTGAATTCATTGTTCAGTATCTGGTTTTGGTTCATTCTTACGAACATCCGGAGTTGGTTAACAACTTTGGGAATATCAAATTACTGGAGATGGCGGCTGAAGCGGGTCTAATTGACAAGGACCTGGCCAGTTCAGTTTTATCGGCTTATAGAGACTACCGTCGAATTCAACATGAAACGAGGTTAAACTCTCCGACCGCTCCTGTCAGGGTGCCTAAGGAACCATTCTCTGAACGGATAACAAATGTCAGAAAGCTTTGGGATCAGGTTTTCAACGTAAAAAACTAACAGTGATGGAATGAACACAAGCGATTACAAAGCTCCTCATTGGATTCCCGGCGGGCATCTTCAGACCATATTGCCGGCTGAAACGTTTCCGAGACCGGACATCTCATACCGGCGCGAACTTTGGACCACACCCGATGATGATGTGCTTGCCGTTGATTGGGCGACACCAGAGCCTGAAGGCAAAGACGTTCCTGTCATGGTTCACTTCCACGGCTTGGAGGGTTCATCAAAAAGTCATTATGCGCAAGCTTTAATGGCCGAAGTGGCCAGAAGAGGGCTTAGGGGCGTAGTCATTCATTACCGAACCTGCGGAGGGCAGGATAACCGGAAATTAAGGGCTTATTTTTCGGCAGATGCCAAAGAGTTGGATTGGGAACTTGCCAAAATAAAATCTATGTTTCCCAACGCGCCAATCTATTGCATGGGGGTTTCTCTCGGTGCGAACAATTTGTTGTATTGGCTTGGTACCCGAGGAGACAAGGCAAGGGAGTTTGTAAAAAGGGCTGTGGCGGTTTGTTCTCCTTTGGATCTTGTCAAAAGCAACGATAGAATTAGTTCAGGTTTCAGTCAGGTTTACGAATGGAATTTTGTTCACACGCTTAAAAATAAGGCGTTGGCGAAGGTTGCAAAATATCCGAACAATATCGATATAGAAAAATTAAAAGCGGTCAAGACGTTAAAAGATTTTGATGACGTATTTACGGCCCCAATCCACGGATATAAGGATGCGATAGATTACTGGACACAGTGCTCAAGTTTGCCGAAACTGCCTGGCATTAGAGTTCCAACCCTAGTGCTTAACGCAATGAATGATCCGATAGTTGGTAAAGATTTCTTACCACAAGAAAATTCCGTATCTAACTTTGTGACGTTAGAATACTCGCCTGAAGGTGGTCATTGTGGATTTCCGCAAGGGGCATTCCCTGGCAGCCTCGGTTTTCTACCGGAACGCACTTTGGAATTTTGCCTAAACGGCCACTGAATATCCCCCGGTCTGTTTAACCGGTTTTTCTGTTAAGGATATGAAATGCCTCTGAGATTGACCAAAGATTCGTCACTAGGATTCGTCTTTTTTGTTCTTTTTATTTTGACCATTCCGGCAATGAACTGGGTGGTCATGAATGTTGGTGTGGTCTGCGAAAATGCAGGTCCCTGTCTTATCCCCGTGGCTCCGGGACTAATGGCTCCAAGTGGTGTTTTAATGGCAGGAGTGGCTTTAGTTCTCCGAGATGGGTTGCAATCAAAACTTGGCATCGGATGGTCAATTGTTGCT
Organism: uncultured Parasutterella sp.; assembly: GCA_947625105.1. Taxonomy (GTDB): domain Bacteria; phylum Pseudomonadota; class Gammaproteobacteria; order Burkholderiales; family Burkholderiaceae_F; genus Parasutterella. The sequence continues at coordinate 1,407 of CANQMZ010000056.1, read as the reverse complement.
ATTGTGCTCGGTGCTGCCATATCGGCTTTTTTTTCTGAGCCTTCTCTTGTAATAGCCTCTGTAATGGCATTTTTCTTTTCCGAGTTGGCCGACCTCGTGGTGTATACGCCGATGCGGAAGAAGTGGCCCGCATGGGCGATATTGGTCAGCGGTTTGGTTGGCTCCTTTGTTGATAGTGCGATTTTCTTGTCACTGGCTTTTGGTAGCATTGAGTTTATTTTCGGTCAGGTTTTGGGCAAGTTTTGGATGTCGTTGGCTGTTGCCGTTCTGATCGGTGTTACTCACAAGGTACAGCATCAGTCCGTGGGTGCTTAGAGGGCTATTTAATGGATAATGAACGCATTGCGGTAATTCTCGTTGCCTTGGGAAGTCCTAGCGAACCAACAGCGGCTGCTGTGCGACCATATTTGAGAGAATTCCTTTCTGATCCTCGCATCATTGAAGTTAATCCTCTCATTTGGAAGCCGCTCCTTAATTGTGTCATTCTTCCAAGGAGGAGCGGGCAGTCGGCAGACCGGTATAAAAAAATATGGATGAAAGAAGGTTCTCCTCTACTTGTTCACACAAAGCGACTTGCCCAAGGAGTTCAAGGGGCTGTAAACCCCGAGAAAAAACGTCTGCTAATTACATGGGCAACTCGTTATGGAGAGCCGAACCTTAAAACAGTTCTTAAAGAGCTTCACGAGGTCCAGAAATTCGAAAAGATTTTGGTGATCCCTCTTTATCCACAGTACTCGTCCACAACGGTCGGTTCGGTAATGGATCGCCTGTGTGAAACTCTGATGAGCATGAGAAGCCAGCCTAAAGTGAGGGCAGTCCGAGACTACTATCAAAATCCCCTGTGGGCGGAGGCAATCTCAAAAAGTATTCAGCAAGTTTTTAAAGAAAAGGGGCCGATTCAGGGACCAGCTCGTTTGGTTTATAGCTTCCACGGTATGCCTAAAAGTTATGTAGCAGCCGGAGATCCCTATGAAGAACAATCGGGAAAAAGCGTCGCTCTGATCAATCAGAGACTCGGCATTGATCCCGCACTGACACAATTGACTTTTCAGTCGAAGTTTGGAAAATTTGCATGGTTAGAGCCTGGGACAGTAGAGATGCTGCAAAAACTCGCCCATGACGGTATTGAAAGAGTAGATGTTGTATGTCCTTGTTTTTCATGTGATTGCTTGGAAACAACTCTGGAAATCGGCCAGGAAGCTAAAGAGATATTTCTAAAGTCGGGGGGCAAGGAATTCAACTTTATCGGCTGTCTTAACGAAAGCGAAGATGCAATTAAACTCATTGCCGACATTGTCAAAAAAGAAATTCAAGGATGGGAATAGCCTTTTAACCTGAAAGTAATATAAAGCGATCACTAATTAATCAACTAACCAGAAAACCATCCTATAACCCAATATTATTATT
>CANQMZ010000055.1 GCA_947625105.1 uncultured Parasutterella sp. | reverse complement strand
GCTGAAGGAGTGAGTTGGAATCGCCATGTACCCGACCGGTAAGCATGGTGATGTGAGAGGGGCAGGAGCGATCCTCCCCTACTCGATTATAGGTGCGGTCTAAATATGGCTTTTATCATGCAAAAATATTATTGAACTTCATCTTAAATAAGCATTAGACATTAAAGGTTCTAACTCTTAACATAGAGTTAATTTAGTTTAGGAGATACTCATGAAAAGACGTGTGTTTTTAGGATGTTTAGGCGTTCTTGGAGTTGCCCACATGGAAATCAATGCAGCGGAAGCTCAGAAAAAGACTAAAAGCCTCATTATCTATTTTTCCCGTACCGGTCACGTGGAAGCTTTAGCTAAGACTATAGCTGAGTTAACTGGGGCACAGATGCTCAAGGTCGAGCCGATCGAAGCTTATCCCAATGCTTATTCAGAGACGGTGGATATTGTTAAAGAACAGATGAATAAGGGGATTGTTCCGGCCATTAAACCATTGAAAGTTAATTTTGACGATTTTGATGTGATTTATTTGGGTTCTCCAACTTGGTGGGGGCACATTAGCAGACCCATGGAGAGATTTCTTACTGACAATAAATTCAAGGGTAAGAAAGTCATGCTGTTTACTTCTCACGGGGGAAGTGGCGTAGCTCATACTAGAGAAGATGTGCAAAGACTTTGTTCCGGTAACGATATCGCCGAAAGTAATGCCTTCTACGGCGGAAGTGCCAACGATAAGGCTGATCTCCAATCGTGGATCGAGAAAAACGTTTCATAAATTTATTCAGGAGAAAATCGAATGTCCCTTCTAACAAGACGCCAGGCGATAGTGGCAGCCTCGGCAGGAGCAATGACGGCAATGGTTTCATCAACTCAAGCAGCACCTCAATCTTTTGATAAGGATATTGACTTAATCGAGACCCGACTTTTGAATGTGAGTAGCAGAGGTAAAGGGCTCTCAACAGAAAGAAAATTCTTCGTTTTGCTTGCTGTTTGTGCGGCTCAAGCCATTCCTGAGGAAATGACTAAAGTAGCCAACTTGGCGCTTAAACAAAAAGTAGACCCTATTGCTATGAGAGAAGCAGTCTACCAGACGGCTCCTTACGTTGGAATCGGTAGGGTCCAAAGCGTTTTGCCGGCTCTAAACGCAGCCTTTAAAAAAGCGGGAGTTAAATTGCCCTTGGTTTCTCAGACCACGGTTAGTGACGATAATCGTCTAGAAAAAGGAATTGAAGTTCAGGTGTCAATTTTTGGTGACCATATCAAATCAATGCACCAAAATGCCCCTGAAGGGCAGGAGGCGCTCATTATTGACGATCTGTCGGGATATTGTTTCGGAGATTTTTATACTCGCAAGGGTATGTCAATCAAAGATCGGGAGTTGGTGGTCTTTTCTGCGATTGCCGCTTTGGGAGGTTGCGAATCTCAACTTAACAGCCATGCTCAGGCGAACTTGAAAGAGGGCAATACGAAGCAAGATTTGATTGATGCATTGCAAATTGCTGTCCCTCTTAACGGATTTCCAAGGACCCTGAATGCTTTGGCTATCGTCAATGCGCTGAAGTAGGTGTTCAAACCATTGTTTACCTCAAAAATTTAATGGAGATTTAAAGAGATGAAAACTTCAAAATTATGGGTTTCCTCCGCTCTGGCAGCAACCTTGAGCGTTTTTTCTGCGTTTGTTTTTTCCGCTCCAACCGCTCCAGATGCAAAGTTAACCAATGAGATCATTCAATCGTTACAAAGGCAGGGAGGGACGGTTTTTCCTATTGGGAAATCAAATGATGCTTATGCGAAATATTTTACTGGTGATACTTATCTTGCGCCTTTGTCAGGCAAGGATGTAAATGTTTCCAACGTGACTTTTGCGCCCAAGGTGATCAATCACTGGCATAAACACAAAGGATCATGTCAGGTTTTAGTTGGTGTTTCGGGACGGGGTTACTATCAGATTTGGGGTGAGCCCGCTAAAGAACTGAAGCCTGGCGAGTCAATGGTAATTCCTGAAGGTGTTAAACATTGGCATGGGGCTTCTAAAGATGGTTGGTTCCAACATCTATCAATTATGAAGGAAGGAGCAGGGACAGAATGGCTTGAACCCGTCGATCCCAAAGAATATGAAGCCCTAAAATAGAAAGACAGGATATTCAAGGGAAATACTGGATAGTTTTTGTTATTCATTTGTTTGAAAATAAACAGATGCTAACCGTCAATTTGTGAGGAGTCATTCTTAAGGAGAACGTATGAGCGGGTTGACAAGAAGAACAGTAATGAAAGGTGCCTTAGCCGCCGGAGTCGGTGCAATGTCACCGTTATCAATGGCTGAAGAAAAGCCACAGAAATCAATCGTTTATTGGACACCGGAACTAAGTGCTGATGCTCTTTTGAAGATGTACCAGCTTGTTAACAAAAATATTCAGGGCAAGGTGGCAATTAAGTTGCACACTGGTGAGCCCGAGGGTCCTAATATTTTGCCAAGGGATTGGGTTAAAAAAGTCCAAAGATCAATTCCTAACAGCAATATCGTTGAGTGTAATGTCCTCTACGATAGTCCTAGGCAGACCACAGCGGGGCACCGTAGGGTGCTTAAACAAAACGGATGGACTTTTTGCCCAGTCGACATCATGGATGAGAACGGAGATTTGGTTCTACCCGTCAATGGTGGCTTGCATTTAAAAGAATTCAATGTTGGCAAAAATTTGGCGCTATATGACTCTATGGTCGTGTTGACCCATTTTAAGGGTCACACTTTGGGTGGTTTTGGCGGTTCTCTGAAAAATATTGCGATTGGCTGCGGTTCCGGCAAGGTGGGTAAACAGCAGTTGCACCGCTTATCTGGCGACGGTACTTGGCCGGGTGGCGCCAAGTTCATGGAATTGATGGCCGATGGCGGTAAAGCGATAGTAGATCTTTTTGGACCCAAGATTGTTTACATCAACGTGCTCAGAAATATGTCGGTGAGTTGCGATTGCGAGGGAAAGTGGGCGGAACCAGTTACTCTTCCTAACCTAGGCATTATGGCTTCAACCGATATACTTGCTATCGATAAGGCCTGCGTGGATATGATTTACAGCCTTCCAGATTACATTAAGAAAGATATGGTTGAAAGAATTGAATCAAGGGAGGGCCTGCGTCAGTTGTCCGCGATGCAGGAGTTAGGGATGGGCAACCCAGACTATGAAATCGTGAGAGTTTTACCGAAAAAATCCTAGTAATGTTCCTGCGTTAACTATTCTCCTGTCTCAACTTTGAGCAGGAGAAGTTTTTTGTAGAAATTAATGCCATGAAAATTACCAAGTACTGTTTTTTGTTCGTTATGCCGTTTTTATCAATGATTCAGTCCGAGGCTTGTGCTCAAAACATTCAAACTCCCGATAGAATCGTAAGGATTGCAGAAATTGAGGTTTATCCAGAATACCTTGAGCAGTACAAGAAACTGGCTCAGGAAATCGCAGAAGCATCGGTTAAGACCGAAGAGGGTGTCGTCGTTATTATGCCGATGCAGATTAACAATGAGACGAGCCAGTTCAGAATTCTGGAAATTTACAAGGGTCAGAAAGATTACCAAAGTCATCTGACAACCGACCATTTTAAAAAGTACAAAACACTGACAGCTCCGATGGTTAAAAGCTTAAAGCTCGTTGATATGACACCTCTAAATTCGACTCAAATCCCCGAGATTTTTGCGAAAGCTAAAAACAGAAATAAATAAAAACTTTCTCCCTAGATCTTTGTGCTCAAAATCCTCCGATTGCTCGGATTTCTTTAAGATATTTCGTTAGTATGAAAACCGAAAATACAGAATCTATATTGTTTCCATGAAAGAGGCTGTCCGTTGGTATTTGTATGACTTGAGCCGTGTTATTTCCTTCAGAGGAAGAGCAGGAAGGGTAGAGGTTTGGAGTTTTTTCTTCTGCAATCTCTTTGTTTGTTTGACGCTGGCGTTGATCGATTGGCTTTGGACAGGATTTCCCATTTTATTACCTCTGTATGGGGCCTTAAGCTTGATACCAACAATTCTCCTAGCGATAAGGAGACTGCATGATTGTGGTCTTAGTGGTTGGTGGTCCATCTTAACCATTTGGCCTCCGGTGTGTTTTTTCATCATGAGTTTGCGCTCTGACTCCCTTCAGCCCAATCAGTATGGGAATACCGAGAGGCTTCCGCGCAAGGAGGCCGAAGGAGAAGAGAATCCACCGAGAGTTGACTTTGATGGTGTACAGGACTTGATGCCTCCGGGACCATCACGTGAACAGCCTCAGTCAAGAAACGGAAAAAGTGGGTAATTCAAAAACCAATATTCAATAAGGAGTTGTGACATGTCCAAGAAGGTTTACAAGCAAGTGAAAAAGGTAGAGAAGGAAATCGTTGCTGGAATCAATAAGCTGCAAAGCAAGAAAAAGGCTAAAAAGCAGCAGTTAACCAACATTGAAGAGTTTTTGACACAAGTGAAAATGTTGGTAGAGGCTGCCTGTCAGGCCTTGGAAGAGACAAAAAACAAGGTCGGACCTAAAGAGGGAGAAGCTAAAACAGAGGAAAAACTTCCTGAAACAACACCCCAAGAACCAATGGATGACAAAGACAAAACCGAAGTTAGATAGGCTTAGGAGGCATATTTAATTGACAATGTAACCATTTTTACGCGCTGCGATGAGGGCTTCAGTGCGGTTTTTCGCTCCGAAAGCCCTGTAGATTGCGGCAACGTGGGTTTTGATCGTGCCTTCGGATAGGTCCATTTTGTGGCAGATGCTTTTAATTGAGTCACCCTGGCTAAGCAAATTCAAAACTTGACATTGCCGATGGGTAAGATGGACTTTGGAATCGGGTTTTTCTTCCGGCAACTGTGGGTTCATTCCAGCCCTTTGTTGTTGGGAGAGGACTTTACTCGGGATGTATACGCCTCCTTCCATTACAAAGTTGATTGCCGTCTTAAGTGTGTCGGCGTCGAGTGACTTTGGAACAAAACCGGCCGCACCTGAGGACAGGGTATTCAAAATGCTTTGAGAGTCCGTAATTCCCGATAAAACTAAAATTTTCAGTGCAGGATGACCTTGTAACAACTTAACAATGATGTCAGTGCCCTGCGAATCGGGTAATCCAAGATCCAAAATCATGAGGTCGGCATCATCTCCCCGTTTTTCGGCAAGTTGGAAGGCCTCTTTAGCCGTGGTACCCACTAAGACTTGAACACCGTCGTACATGTCCTCAAGGAGGGCAGTCATTGCCGTATTAATCAGTGAGTGATCATCAATTAGAAGTATTGTTTGAGGCTTGTTCACTTTATCATCCCTATGTTATTTGGTTGATTGCCTAACCTGTCTCCGTGGAGGATCAACAAATCCTAGGAAGTTGTTCTCCCGTCAGATAGTCGACCATTCTGAAGCCGCCAAACGCCGTTTTCATCTGGACGAAATGGTTTTCATCGTCAATGCACTGACCGATGATTTGAGCATTCTTTCCGAGAGGGTCGCTGCGCATGATAGCTAGCATTTTTTCGGCATCTTGTTGACCACAAATAGCAATAAGTTTTCCTTCATTGGCTACGTACAACGGATCTAGTCCAAGGAATTCACAAGCGGCCTCCACACTTTCTTTTACAGGAATTTGGTCTTCTTCCAAGATCATCCCCACTCCGGACTGCTTAGAAATTTCGTTTAAGGTTGTTCCTAACCCGCCGCGGGTAGGATCTCTCATGCAGCGAAGAGAGGGAATTTGCGATACAAGAGCCTGAGTTAAACGATTAAGACTTGCGGTATCGCTCTTAACGCCTGTCTCAAAGCCGAGATTAACTCGCTCGCTCATGACTGCGATGCCATGATCTCCGATGTCACCGGATATCGCGATCACGTCACCAGGTTTACAGAATGCGCCAGAGAGGTGCACACCTTCAGGTACGATACCCACGCCGCACGTGTTGATATACACACCATCGGCCTTACCTTTTTCCACTACTTTGGTATCGCCTGTGACGATCAGGACTCCGGCTTCAGCTGCAGCCTGTGCCATGTCTTCAACAATGATTTTCAAGTCAGACATTGGGAAACCTTCTTCCAGTATGAATCCGGCCGTCAAATAAAGAGGTTTTGCGCCACAGACTGCCACATCATTAACAGTACCATGGACGGAGAGGCTCCCAATATTGCCACCAGCAAAGAATAAGGGTGTAACGACATGGGAGTCGGTTGAAATGACAATATTGCCTTTGAGTGGAGGTAAATAAGCTCCATCGTCTCCTTGGAGCAAGTATTCGTTGGCAAAATTTTTGGCGAATAGGTCGGCAATTAGCTGCGAGCTAGCTTTACCGCCGGCTCCAAAATTCATTTCCACTTTGCCGGTTTTAAAATTCAGTGGCCTTTGATAATGTTTTTTTTCTGTATTCATATCTAACGAGCCTTATTATGGACTCCGTAAGTGTAGTAAGCGGCACATGCTCCTTCGCTAGAAACCATGCAAGAGCCAATTGGATTTTCAGGAGTGCAAACTGTACCGAACGCACGGCAGTCTGAAGGATGTTTTTCTCCCCGCAGGATGGCACCGCATTCGCACGCCTTGTTATCGGGTACGGCGCGGTAGGGAAGATCAAAACGTTTTTCAGCATCAAATTCTTCATAGTCCTTGGAGAGCTTCAGGGCAGAGTATGGGACTCGTCCCAGACCTCTCCATTCAAATCCCTCTCTGACTTCAAATACTTCAGCAACTTTGGCTAGTGCTTTGACGTTACCCTCAGGTTTTACTGCACGGATAAATTCGTTTTCTACCTTTGCTTCTCCGCGGTTAATTTGTCTAACAAGCATTAATACAGATTGAAGCATGTCTAAAGGTTCAAATCCGCAAATAACCACCGGCTTGTGGTGTTTTTCGGCGAAAACTTCATACGGCTTGCTGCCAATAACTGTTGAGACGTGTGCAGGTCCAACAAAACCGTCAATTTTTACCTTATCTTCATTTTTTAGGATATGGGTCATGGCAGCTGGCGTTAGCACATGATTGCAAAACACCGAGAAGTTTTTCAGACCTTCTTTACGGGCCTGCTGGATGATGACGGCCGTGGCAGGGGTAGTGGTCTCAAATCCAATGGCAAAGAAAACGACTTGGCGGTCGGGGTTTTGACGAGCAATCTCAAGGCAATCGGAGGCAGAATAAATCATTCTGATATCTCCACCGGCGGCTTTGGCTCTCATCAAGGAGAGGTTATTGGAAGCAGGAACCCGCATAGTGTCGGCGTAAGTGCACAGAATGACACCATGGCCAAGGGCGAGCTCAATTGCAGAATCAATACGCCCAATAGGCATTACGCAGACAGGGCAGCCCGGTCCGTGAATCATGTGAATATTATTGGGCAGAATGCTCTCGAGTCCGTAGCGGCTGATGACGTGAGTATGGCCCCCGCAGAATTCCATTAATCGGTAATGTTTATCAGATAGGGCTTCTTTTTTGATTTCCTCGACAATCCTTTTCGCAAGCTTTGCGTCCCGATATTCACTTATGTACTTCATAGGGCTGCTTCCTTCACACTGTTTTGCTCAAAAAGTTCAAGTGTGCGTTTGGCCTTTTCTTCGTCAATTTTTTCCAACGCAAAACCAACGTGCAGGATGACCCAGTCACCTACCTTAACATCGTCAAGAAGGTCGATGGATATCTGCTTGCGCAGCCCGGAAATTTCAGCAATAGCGTTGCTTTCATCGATGACTTCTTTAATTTGTACAGGAATAGCTAAACACATTTTTATACCGAAAATTGATTGTGGTTCATGATAGCCACCCAAGCTTGACCTAATGAAAGTCCGCCGTCGTTCGGGGGCACATCTACCGCTTCGTAAACTTTCAAACCTATATTGTTGAGATTATGCCTCAGAGCACCCATTAAGTGGGTGTTTAGGCAACAACCTCCCGACAAACAAACAGCATTAATACCGCTTGCTTCAGATGCTCGTGAAGCCCACTCTGCCAGGCCACTGGCAACTGTCATGTGAAAATCTGCAGCGGCTTGTTCCGTATCTTTCCTATTGATCAAACTCAACAGCAAGTTAGAAAAGTCCAACGTGCCGTCATTTATGGCAAAACCATTTTCTATGACAGCACCACGGACATTGTCCGATATGGCTTCAAGGAGCATTGGCGCTTCCCCTTCGTAGGTGGAATGATGAGCGACTTTAAGTAGAGAGGCGGCAGTATCAAACAAACGTCCCATGCTGGTACTTTGGGGAATAGGCAGCGAGCTCTCAAGTACTTTATCGAGGATTTCTATCCCCCTGAAAGGAAAAAGTCGTTGGGCGAGTTCGCCTAAATGATGTTTTTTGAGAAAGGCATATGCCATCCTCCATCCTTGTCGGGCACAGAGATCACCGCCCGGCATATCTAGCTTTTGCAGATGACCGAGTCGGTCGAATAAAGCGCCATCAACTCTTAGTAACTCCCCTCCCCAAGCGGTACCGTCAGTGCCGTATCCGACTCCATCTAGCGCCATTCCTAACACTGGTCTTTCTATATGGTGTTCAGCTGCCACCGAAGCGATATGCGCATGGTGGTGTTGGACGGTAATGAGTTTGGCATCGAATCGGTCTGCAATCTCTTCGGCAAGTTGCCCTGAGTAGAAATCGGGATGCATGTCACAGGCAACATATTGCGGAGAAATTTCAAAGATTTCCATGAGATGATCAATCGCCATTTTTAGGGCGTTGCAGTTGGTCACCCGGTCAAGATCTCCGATGTGCTGAGAAAGATAAGCGTAACCATCTTTAGCGAGACAGGCGGTATTTTTCATCCAGGATCCCGTCGCTACCACTTGTGGACCGCCTTGGGCTAGGCGGATTCTCGAGGGAGTGTAACCACGAGCCCGACGAACTAGTTGAAAGTCTTTTCCAGTCGGTCGGATCAACGAGTCGTCACACCTAATGAGAATATCGCGATTATGTACTAGAAATGCATCGCAGATTCCTCCAAGCATATCTAAGGATTGTTGGTTGTCTATGACCAAGGGTTCGCCGCCGGCGTTGGCACTAGTCATTACAAGGATCAAATCTAGGGGTTTTGCCATCCACAACCGATCATCTGGTCTGTTGGCTGCCTCAAAGAAAATTAGCCAATGGATAGGTGTGTATGGAAGCATGAATCCGATTTCACTCAATCCCGGTGCGATTTCTTGTAATCGCTCGTCAGCACTGGCTTTTTTGGGGCATAAAACGATAGGGGCTACCGAAGAGTGAAGCTTTTTGGCTGCTTCGCTAGAAATCTCCACATAGGGGGAGGCGCTCTCCTCGTTCAACACCATGAGTGCAAAAGGCTTTGTCGGACGATTTTTTCGCTCTCTAAGTTTTTTGACGGCCATGCGATTTTTAGCATCACAAACCAAGTGAAAACCACCGAGTCCTTTGATTGCCAAAATTTGTCCGGAACGGATTCTTGCTAAAACTTCTTCAAATACATCATTGCAAGCAATAGGATTGCCCTTGCTATCAACTAGTTGAACCTGGGGACCACAGACGGGGCAGGCGTTTGGTTGAGCATGAAAACGTCTGTCCAAGGGGTTTGTGTATTCTTTTAGGCATTCAGGACATTGTTGGAAATCCTTCATGCTCGTTTGAGGGCGATCATACGGAAGGTGGCGCGTGATCGTGTATCGGGGACCGCAATGCGTGCAATTGATAAAAGGATAGCGATAACGGCGATTCCTAGGATCAGTCATTTCCTTGACACACTCGGGACATACTGCCGCATCTGCCGGGATCACGGTGTTAACGTCATTATGTTGGCTCTCGATGATTTTGAATCCTTGGAATGCAATTGGTTCAACAGATGTTGTCGTTACCTCTTCTATCTTGGCAAGTGGAGGAAGCTCCGTAAAGAGTCTTCGTTTAAAGTTTTCAATGCGATCAGACGAGCCTTGAAGGAAAATCTCAACTCCCTGGCCGTCATTGTGAACGGTACCCGATAGTTGCTCTTCAGTGGCTAAAACGTATACGAACGGACGAAAGCCGACACCTTGGACAGTGCCGCGGACTCTGAGCTTCTGTGCCACGGTTTCCATGGATTTCGGCGACGGTTACTTTTTGTTGATCTGCTTGAAACGATTGCTAATCCAATCGCACCACTGTTGCATTCCCTCCGAAGAGGTTGCTGAGAGTTGGATGACTTCAATATCTGGATTGACTCTCTTTGCGTATTCAACACATTTGTTGATATCAAAATTAAGGTAAGGTAGAAGATCAATCTTATTAAGGATCATCAAGCGGCTTGCCTGAAACATGTAAGGATATTTAATCGGTTTATCTTCCCCCTCGGTAATTGAGAGAACCGCCACCTTGCAATCTTCCCCTAAATCAAAAGCCGCCGGACAGACGAGATTGCCGACATTTTCAATAAAAAGAACCGAATGCGGTTGCGGTTTCAACTGCCGGCAAGCTCCATCGATCATGCTTGCGTCAAGATGGCAACCTTCACCGGTATTTACTTGTATGGCGCGGCAGCCGGTTGATCTGATTCGTTCGGCATCGTTTAGAGTTTGTTGATCACCTTCGATTACCGCGAGATTAAGCGAAGATTTAAGTTTATTGATCGTCTCGCACAGAAGTGTGGTTTTTCCACTTCCTGGGCTTGAGACTAAATTCAAGGCAAGGATGGAATTTTCTTCAAAATATTGGCGGTTCTTGGCAGCCTGTTTGTCATTTTCAGCGAGAACATCAATCTCGAGTTGTACCAGGCGGTCGTTGGTGTCAGACATTAAATACCTCTAAATCAATTGATAAGAAAAGCCACATCGCCTAAAAGGCGAAACGCAAAATGATTAGTGTTTATGCCCCGGGTGGTCATGAGGATGGCTGTGGGTTGTACCATCGGCATGGGTGTGTACCCCATGTTCATGACTTGTTTCTCCATGGGGATGGCTGTGAGTAGTGCCATCTGCGTGGGTATGGGTATGGTTATGGCTTCTCGTGGGGTCCAGTTCCTCGATCGTTGCTTTTTTTCCGCCGCATCCGCAAGTTACACACATTTTGTTTTCCTCCTAGTTTTCTTCATCATCCGAAAGTTCTATTTCGGAAACTCTAAACTCTTTGCCGCCGTTGACTCTAAGTTGATAGCCCCCACATTCGGGGCAAGCATCTCCAAGTCTCTCCATCGGCACCGTCTTCCCGCAGTTCATGCACCAAGCCGTTCCTGGGGGTCTGTCAACGAAGATTTCAGCCTTCTCCATTACGGTTGACTGACTGGCAATTTTCAAACTCTGCATCAGAGAATGCATCTCTACCCCCGAGAGCTTGCCGACAATCAGGCGGACGGAGACCACCTTATTTGAATGGTTTTCTTTAGCCGTTCTTTCGACAATTTCGACGATGCTTTGAGCCAGTGACATCTCATGCATTTTCTATCTCGATCCGATACTGAGCGCAGGGGTCAAAGGACAACGTTACAAACTGCGTTACTTTTTTTAAATGCTCAGCGTAGTTTACCCTGATTTTCTTTAAAGTGTCCTTAAACCACGGGCTTTGGGTGACATTTATTTCGGTTGGGGTGAGGATCGAATAATTTTCGATTTTTTTAGCGTCTCCTGAAAGTTTTACCGAATGTAATAAAAGCCCTCTTGAATTCTGAACACCGCAGACGGTTAATCGCTTTTCAATCTCCATTGCTTCAATCATGGTTGTAGGAACTCTTATTCGATCTACCGCGCTTAAAACTTCCACGAACCTGGCAACGAAACGAACATACATTGTGTTTCCCTCTTGAGAAAGCAGAGTCTTCACTAAAGAGTTATCTCTCATGACGGATAGAGCCCCCGTGAGGTAAGGCACTTGCACTTTCCATGGTGTCTTGGACCAAGCTCCTTCTTCTTTCAGTGATTCCAAAAGATACGTTGGCTGCATAGCCAGAATGGGGGCATCACACCAACCAATTTCTCGATAGTTCGATAAAGTGTTAAAAAAGACACTAAGACTTGCTTCCGTGGG
>CANQMZ010000054.1 GCA_947625105.1 uncultured Parasutterella sp. | reverse complement strand
TTTTCGTTTTTGTTACAAATTTGCGCGTTGCACAACGTGCTAATTTCATTTTTCCTCATCCTTGGTCAGTTTTGAGCAATACCATGGACATTTGCAAACCGAACAGAAAATTGATGACTTTCGGGAATCTTCTTGCAAATGTCAAAAAATTTCCGATTCACAGTTTCGGGTGAGGGAGTCGGAATCTCGGGGAAATATAAGTGACTTGGAAAGAAAGCAGCGAAATTTTTGAAGACGGTTATTTTTTATTGAGGTCGAAAAAATTTCCATCACACGAGTGAAGTTCCAAGATGTCATCCAGGTGAAATTTTCGCCGATGAACAAATTGGTCAAACTCAATTACAAGGAATTGTGTAATTGGTCTGGTCAGTTGAGATTGATTGACAGTAATTCATGTTTTGTCGGCTACGAACCAATGGCCGTCTTCAAATTGTCCAATGAGAAAATGGAACGCTTGCCCTTAGCACAGTTGGTCATTCTGTTGAATCGTGAGATAGTCGACTACGTGACGGTCAATAAAGAAGACCACAACCCCGAATGGAAACGTGAAGACGGTTGCTGGCTTGCCTGCAAAAACTCGAAAGACGAAAAAATCGGTCGCTTCCGACAGACAATGCGTGTCCTTCTGAAATCGGTAAATCGTTTCAAGTTTGTCCTTTCCTACTTTAAAATGAAAGGATGACTACAAAGAACTCAACTGAAAATACACTCTATCGGAGCATCCAAGAGCTATCTGATCAACTAATTAGTCAGATAGCTGCGGGTGAAGTGATAGAAAGACCTGCCTCTGTTGTAAAAGAGTTGGTTGAAAACGCCATTGACGCTGATTCCCAGCATATTGAAATCAGATTAGACGGAGGGGGTATCAAACGCATTGTTGTCTCAGATGATGGTAGTGGCATACGCAAGGATGAGCTTGGCCTAGCTGTTAAAAGGCACGCCACGAGTAAAGTTAGAAATTTGGGTGAACTGGAATCAGTAGAGACCTTGGGGTTCCGTGGTGAGGCCTTGGCCTCTATTGATAGCGTTTCTTCTCTCGTTGTTACCTCAAGAGTGGAAGGAGATAACGCTTATAGCATTTCCGATGGTGTGGTTAGACCGGCGGCTGGTAAAAAAGGTACTCGCATCGAGGTTGAAGATCTCTTCTATAAAACACCTGCCAGACGCAAATTTCTTAAGAAAGAGGCTACGGAGCTTTCTCACTGCCTTGCTTGTGTTGAAAGAATAGCCCTGGCTTACCCTAATATTGAGTTTTCTGTCGTTGTTGAGGGTAAGCCCTATATGAATTTACCTTCGGGGGATCTGAGATCGCGCTTGGAGAGGCTGATGCCCAAGGATGTTAGGGATTCACATAGGACAATAGAAGTTCAAAATAGCTTTGCCATACTCGCCGGCTGGGTAGAACTTCCGACTTCGGCCCGCAACCGGACTGATTATCAATTCTTCTACGTTAATGGACGCTTTGTTCGGGATAAACTGCTTATGCACGCCGTCAGGCAGGCCTACCAGGATGTGCTTTACGGACATAATCAGCCCGCCTATTGCCTTTTCTTAAGCGTCGATCCAACGCGCGTGGATGTCAATGTGCATCCCACAAAAAGCGAGGTTCGGTTCCGGGACTCTCAATCGATCCATCAGTTCGTGTTCCATGCGGTGGAAGCAGCTTTGGCACAAACCGAAATTTCAGACCTCAGAAACATCGAAAAGCCGGAATTGCCGACCAAGGACGATGCATTTTCAAATTCCTCCGGCAAGTCCGCGGCGGGATTTTCTCGTTCAACCAGAGAGAAAACAGGGTCTCAATCTCAAAGTATTTCCTCATATTTGGATTTCAACCGTCCTCAGGAGGTAATTAAGACATGGCCCGAAGGAAAGCAAACGAAACAAGAATTGCCTGAGGGTCCGCAGCCACTAGGGCGCGCTGTAGGACAAATTGGAGGCAATTTCATCATCGCCGAAAACTCCACCGGTATGGTTCTTGTTGATATGCATGCGGCTCACGAAAGAATTGTCTACGAAAAGCTAAAAAAAGCTTTTGAAATCCATCACGTGCCGCTTCAACAATTGCTTTTACCCATTGTTGTTAAGGTAAGCGCCGAACAGATGGAAGCGTTTGAGGATGCTCGAGAGGAGCTCGAATCCCTTGGATTGGTTTTAACTCCAATCGCCGACAATCAGCTCAGCCTTCGGGCAGTGCCTGAGATTTTGGATTTGCATGCCGGAAGCGCTGGTGAAGCTCTTGTTCGCGAGGTTCTTGATGACATAGCCAAATACGGAAAGAGTTCCGCGATAACCGATAAACTCAATGAAGTGTTGGCAAGGATTGCTTGCCATTCGGCTATTCGCGTCAATCGTACCCTGGCTATAGAAGAAATGGACTCCATCTTAAGGCAGATGGAAATTACGGAAAGGGCCGATGAATGTAATCATGGTCGCCCGACGTGGGTCCAGATCCCATACAGAGATCTGAACGATCTCTTTATGCGCGGGAAATAATGAGTTACTCTTTGAAAGCTTTAATGCTCTTGGGTCCTACCGCAAGCGGTAAAACTTCTATAGCTCTTAATCTTGCCCGTCGATATCCCGTGGAAATTATTTCTATCGATTCCGCTTTGGTTTACCGTCATATGGATATAGGTACCGCTAAACCGACCAAAACGGAAAGGTCAGAGGTTAAACACCACCTGATTGATATTATTGAACCTCAGGAATGTTACTCGGCTTCTCAGTTCCTCGCTGACGCTCAGGCATTGGTGCCTCAAATTTGGGCAAGAGGCAAAGTTCCCATGATTGTGGGAGGCACGATGCTGTACGCCCACACCTTATTGAATGGGATGTCTCCATTACCTTCCACAGATCCGGCAATTAGGCTAAGAATCAAAGAACTTCTTGATCAAAACGGGCTTCTTTACCTTTATCAAAAACTCTTCGAAATCGATCCCGAGACAGCTCAAAGGCTTTCTCCGACTGACACTCAACGAATAACTAGGGCAGTGGAAGTCTATGAGATGACGGGAAAACCCATTTCCAGTTTTTATTCGAAAAAAAAAGTATCGCCACTTCAATTAAAGGTTTTTGGCTTAATGCCGGAAAATAGGGCGTTGTTGCACGAGAGAATTCAAAAAAGGTTTGACTTGATGTTGGACTCAGGTTTTCTCGATGAGGTTAGAGGCTTAAGACAAATGCCAGATATGCATGAGGATCTTCCCAGCATGCGTTGCGTTGGCTATCGTCAGGCGTGGGACTATCTAGAGGGTAGAACCGATTACGACGAGTTCAGATTAAAGGCAATCGCTGCCACTCGGCAGTTGGCCAAAAGGCAGATGACATGGCTCAGAACCATGCCAAAGATTCGACTGTTGTCTATGGAAAGCGGAAATACGATTAAGGAAGTTGAGGATTCTTTAAAAACATTGGCAGCAGCCATCAGGAAATAGAAAACCCCGATTCTTTTGGGGAATCGAGGTTTAACTAGGTTGGAGTTTAGATCACAACACAAGCCGGTTGATTCCCCGGCAACTCCTCAATTGTGCCGATCTGCCAAACTTTCTCACCCGCTTTTTCAAAGGCTTTCATAGCTTTTTCTGCGTTCTTCTTTGAGACGATTACAGCCATGCCGATACCGTTATTGAACACTCGGTACATTTCATGGTCTTCAATGTTACCTTTTTCTTGTAACCAATCAAAAATCTTTGGCCTCTCCCAAGATTCAGCCTTAATGACTGCCTGAGTACCCTCGGGCAAGATTCTTGGGATGTTTTCAAGAAGCCCTCCTCCGGTAATATGCGCCATGCCTTTGATTTTCACCTTCTTCATTACTTTGAGAACCGGCTTGACATAAATTCGTGTTGGGGCCATCAGGGCGTCTGCCAACGTCGTATCTCCAATTTTGGAGTCCCACGGCTCCTTCGAGAGCTCAACGACTTTTCTGATCAAGGAGAAACCATTTGAGTGAGGACCGCTTGAAGCCAGACCAAGGATGACATCACCGGGTTTGATTGTGTGCCCGTCAATGATTTCATTTTTTTCAACAATGCCAACACCGAATCCAGCCAAATCATATTCTCCTGCCGGGTACATGCCCGGCATTTCCGCTGTTTCGCCGCCAATCAAGGCGCAACCGGCAAGTTCACAACCATGGGCCACTCCGGCAACAACCTTTTCAGCAACATCAACATCCAAATGACCACAAGCAAAGTAGTCAAGGAAAAATACTGATCTTGCTCCTTGAACCAAAATGTCATTGACACTCATACCAACGAGATCCTGGCCGACGGTGTCATGCCTGTTGAGTTGGAATGCCAGTTTTAACTTTGTTCCCACTCCGTCAGTTCCGGTAACTAGAACCGGTTTTTTATAGTCTTTGGAAATCTCAAACAACGCTCCAAATCCTCCGATGGAACCGAGAACACCATCAATCAGCGTCTTTTTGGCCAATGGCTTGATACGCTCTACAAGCTCATCTCCTGCGTCAATTGACACGCCGGAATCGGCATAAGAAAGTGGTTTTTTCATCTTTTAGATATTTTTGATAAATTGGGAACAGTGCCTGATTTTAGCTGAGCTTAAATGCAAGTTTTGGAAGCACGCAGATTTTATTTGTGTTTCCACTCAAAGTTACACAAAAAAACAGCCCGTTTCAAATCTGTGAAACGGACCAATACGTTAGTTGTTAATTACTTTCTATTTCTGCGGCAAGACTTTCTGCATCCATCATGCCGAGCGGGCCTTTGCCGTTGGCTAGGAAAATAGAAGGAGTTCCGCCTAACTCCAATTTCTCGGCTAATTCAATATTTCTATTAAGTATGGCTGCGGCTTCCTGCTTTGGTTTGGCAGTTGGAAGTTTGTCCTCGACCATCCACTCCATGAAAGCCTTTCCAGGATTTTGGGAGCAGAGAATTGATCCCGCAATCTCCACTGAACTGTCAGCAAGGAAAGGCCATAAATAAATGTAAATGGTAATGTTGTCCAATCTCGATAAGGTTTCCATATCAAGCTGTTTGCAATATCCACAGTTAGGGTCTTCAAAGACGGCGATTTCCGCTTTTCCGTTACCCTTTACAATCTTGACAGCATCCTTTTTTGGCCAAGCGGCCGAATCAAATAACTCTTTCATTTCTATCTCCATTTTTGCGATGTGTCGATAACTTATTCTTTAGGTAGGGAAAATGAAGACAATCTCACTCGTATTGGGAAATCCTCATGGTTTTGTGAGCTCATTTTGGAGTTCTTTTTTTTGACGGTATTGACCGTTTAAGTCGTTAGAATTGGAAGTCGCCTTTTGAGTTATAAGATGGGTACTATTTCTAAGTCACAATTGCCATTGAGCCTTTTTGAGGCTCGTAAAGAGAAACTGGAAAATTTCATTGCCTCCTCAAATGAGGAGGCTGTTGGTGTTGTTAGATCTCTGATTGAGGGAGAAGGACCACAATTTTTGTTTCTATGGGGAGATGATGGCACTGGGAAGACCCATCTTCTGCATTGTATTGAAGAACACCCGGAAAAAGTACCGACGTTTAATGAGAGTAGGACTACATACACAGTAGACGATGTACAAAACCTTACTTTAGATGAGCAGCAAAGGCTTTTTGATCTATTTAACCAAATCAGAGCTCATCAGGGGACTCATTTAGTGGTCGCTTCCGATAAAAGCCCAAAGGATTTGGAGCGGCTTGGGATTCGTCGTGATCTTACAAGTCGTTTTAGTTGGGGAATCGTCGTTGAATTAAAGACCTTGACAGACGAACAGAAGGAATCAATTATCAAAGAAAGAGCCGAAGAAAAGGGGCTTCAGATTACTTCTGAGGTTCTAAGCTGGATGCGTGTTCACTTGTCGAGCGATATGGGTACCATGAGCCGATTTTTAGATGATATGGATCATTTTGCTTTGTCCGAAAAAAGGGCGTTAACCGTTCCACTCATCAAGGAGTGGTTCAAACGACATGAAACTGAGGAAGAGAACCAATGAAATATGCTTTTTTTGATTTGGATCACACTTTGATTCCTGTGGACAGCTCCGGTCTTTGGTCTTATTTCCTTTTGAAGTTCACGGGTAAAGAAGACCCTGACCTTCTAAAGGAAAGACTCCAATACGATGTGGACTATTATGAAGGGACGCTTGACATCAATAAGTTTGAGGACTTTGAAATGAGGTTGCTCGCCCGGTTTAGCCGAAAAGAAGCTGACAGGTTAAGAGATGAGTTCATTGAAAAAGCGATCAAGCCCAAAATTGTGCCTGCCGCCTTAAAGTTAATTGAGGATTGCAAAAAAGCCGGTGCTCGTGTGGTTATGGTAACAGCTACTTATAGATACGTGGTTGAGCCTATAGGAGAACTGCTCGGTATTAAAGATATAATCGCTGCCCAACAAGAGGAAGATGACCGGGGAGAGTTTACAGGTCGTTGGTTGTGGCACGTTTTTGGGGATGGCAAAATCAGAGAAGTGCAGAAATATTTGGCTGAAAGGGGAGAGAAGCTATCAGTGCTTGCTGAGTCGGCTTTTTTTACGGATTCAATCAATGATCTTCCCTTAATGGAGTTTGTAGCTTCGCACGGCGGCCAAGCCGTGGCTACTAACCCGGATAAAAAATTGAGAAAAATAGCGGAAGAAAGGGGATGGAAAATCATCGATATCTTCGATATCGAAATTGCCACACCTTGATATTTCGTCCGGAGGATAGGTTAAGTTGATAAACAGAATTGTTGAACAGGTTCAAAACTTATTTGGAGTTTCCCGATTAGAAAAGATACCAAAGGTGATTCTCCCAGAAGTCCACAAGATAAATCCTCGATACGTGAGCGCTTTTGCGGTCAGCATCTGTGAAAAATTACAGAATGCCGGCTATGAAGCCTTTATTGTCGGTGGAGCGGTCAGGGATTTGCTCATCGGACACAAGCCAAAGGATTTTGATGTGGTCACTGACGCCACTCCCGAACAGATTAAACGAGTCACAAAAAGAGCGATCATCATCGGCAGACGTTTCCGACTGGTTCATGTCATCCGAAGGGCTGAACGGATTGAAGTCTCGACCTTCCGAGCATTAAACGAAGAAGGAATTCAAAAGGATTCAAACGGTCGGGTGATTCAGGATAACGTATTCGGAGAGCAGTATGAAGACGCTGCAAGGCGTGACTTTACCGCAAATGCTTTGTACTACGATCCTATCTCACAGGAGGTTTTGGACTACCACAACGGCATTGCCGATATCGAGAAAAAACGCTTGAGAATGATTGGGGATCCCAAAGAAAGGTACAGAGAAGATCCCGTCCGAATACTGAGAGCTATCCGTATTTCGTCAAAACTAGGTTTTGAAATTGATAAAAAAACGGCTGCACCCATTCGAGCGATGGGTAAATTTCTCTCGGCTGTTCCTGAAGCAAGATTGCTTGACGAAACGCTAAAAATTTTTACGAGCGGAGCTTCTCTTAAATGCGTTGATGAGCTTGCTCACTACGGAATCTCACCTGACTTGCCCGTCCTCGGTCTGTTGATCCAGGCAAAAGATAATTTAATGGTGAGAAAGGCGTTGGATAGGTGCGATGCGAGAATCCAAAGGGGCTTATCGGTTTCGGCGTACTTTATTTTTGCTGTCCTTTTGTGGTCAAGGCTCAAAGAGACATTTTCAAAACTTCCGCAAGAGATTCCTCCTTCAAAACGTTGGAAGGAGGCCATAGAAGAAGTGTGTGAGAATCCAATTACCAGGGGTATTCAACGCCGATATATCGAAGACGTGAGTGAAGTGTGGCGTTTGCAAACAAGATTTGAACGTAGAACAGGTTTAAATCCTTTTAGAGTTTTTGACCATCCGCGTTTCAGGGCTGCCTACGATTTCCTTCTTCTTAGAGCTTCTTGTGAGGAGGTTCCTCACGAGCTCGCTGACTGGTGGACCGCTTTCGAGAGTGCTTTAGACGACGAGAAAGAGGAAATGATCAGGGAAATGGAACGAAAAGTCCGAACAGAAAGAGGCTCGAACAGGACGGCAAGTAACAGGTTGGTCAAAGATAGTTCTAAACCCGTGGACCAGGAGGCCGAAGCAAAAGTTCAAAGGCGGACGACTAAGGAAGCCAATCCGAAAAAACAGGAAAAAACTACCATTCGTGAAATGTCGGTCCCGACTGAAAAGCGTACAAGGTTCCGCTCTAATCATTTAAAGCGTACTAGACAAAAGTCGGCTCTTTTGAGCAAGAGGCGATGATGGCACGAGCCTACATCGGGTTGGGTGGAAATCTCGGAAATCCGGAAAAGAGACTGGCGGAGGCTATAGAAGCCCTGCTTAGCAGCAACGGTATTAGTTTTCGAGCTGTTTCTTCCTTGTATCAAACCGATCCGATTGATTCAAGTGGACCAGATTACCTAAACGCCGTTTTAGAAGTAGAGTGCACCTTGACACCTCAACACCTGCTCAATTTATTGCTTGAGGTAGAAAGAGGGCTCGGTCGTGTTCGGCCTTCCGGAGTCCATAATGCACCGCGGACGGTGGATTTGGATTTGTTGATTTTCGATGATGTCACTTGCGACACTGATACACTGATACTACCCCATCCACGGCTTACTCAAAGGGCTTTTGTCCTTTATCCGCTCTTGGAAATCAATCCCAATATAAGGATAGAAAGACTCGGAAAGCTACACAAATACCTTGCAAAGGTTCAGAATCAAAGGATCAAGTTAATTAAAACCTCAAACCAATGGTTAGGAGACAGGAAATGGCTGAAATAGTCCAAAGAAAGCCTGTAAAACTTAGCACGTTAAAGAAGCTGTATGAGGCAAAAGAGCCGATCGTCATGATTACAGGGTATGACGCCACCTTTGCCCGTATCGAAGATGAGGCTGGTACGGATATGATTCTTGTTGGTGATTCCTTGGGAATGACCATGCAAGGGAACAGTACGACTTTGCCGGTTTCTATTGAAGACATGGCTTACCACACAGCTTGTGTTGCAAAAGGCAACAAGACAGCCTTTATCGTCACAGATATGCCTTTTGGAAGTTACCTTGTCAATGAGGACGAGGGTGTGGCAAATGCGGTTGAGCTCATGAAGGCTGGAGCTCACATGGTCAAGATGGAGGGGGGTCTTGAAGTTTGTCCTCTGGTGAAAAGGCTCAGAACGATGGGTATCCCGGTTTGCGGGCATGTCGGATTTACTCCCCAGTCAGTTAATGCCATTGGCGGGTATTTCGTCCAGGGTCGTACTCAAAGTGGAGAGGAGAAATTACTGGCAGAAGCTCATGCGTTAGAAGAGGCTGGCGCCTCCGTTATTGTCTTTGAAATGGTGCCAGCCGCTGTGGCAAAAAAAGTGACGGCAGAGCTTCATATACCAACGATCGGAATTGGGGCTGGCCCCGATTGCTCGGGTCAGGTACTCGTACTTCAGGATGTCCTTGGAATTTATGGACGTGCTCCCAAATTTGCTAAAAACTTTATGGTTGGAGCCTCTTCTATTCAGGAAGCATTGAAGAACTACGTTCAAGCTGTAAAATCCCGCGCTTTCCCTACAGCGGATCATTCTTTCTAAGAGGTAGCTTGTGAAATTAGTACATTCAATTGCAGAGCTGCAAGAACTTCTTAAAGGCAAGGAAGAAATAGCTCTAGTCCCCACCATGGGTAATCTGCACGATGGCCATTTGGCTCTTATGAAAGAGGCTCGTAAGCATGGGAAGACGGTAGTGACTTCAATTTTTGTCAACCGTTTGCAATTCGGACCGAACGAGGATTTTGACCAGTACCCGAGAACACTGGAAGAAGATTGTAAAAAACTCGAAGAACAGGGGATCGTGGATATTGTTTTTGCTCCAAGTGAAAAGGACATGTACCCTGAACCGCAAACTTATACTGTTCGGCCAGATCCGCAGTTGGCTGATATTCTTGAAGGTTACTATCGTCCGGGATTCTTCGATGGTGTTTGCACAGTTGTCTGCAAACTCTTTTCAATTGTCAGACCTGTGTCTGCCATGTTTGGAAAGAAAGACTATCAGCAGCTGAAGATCATTCAAAAAATGGTCCGTCAGTTTGGCATGCCTATCAAGGTAGTTCCCGTAGAGCTTCAACGCAACCCGCAGACCGGCCTTGCCTTGTCTTCGAGAAACCGTTATCTCGATGAGAAACAACTTCAAGAGGCTACTTTCCTCTATAAGACGATAGTAGGCGTCAAAAACTCGCTGGAAGCCGGTGCTCTTGATATTGAAGGACTGGAAGAAAGCGCCAAGAAGCGACTCGAAGAGCATGGATGGAAGCCTGACTATGTTTCCGTTGCTCGTCAGTCCGATTTGCTCATTCCAACGAGAGAGGATTTAAATCAAAGGGTTCCACTCGTAGTCTTAGCAGCTGCAAAGATTGGCACTACTAGGCTAATAGATAACGTAGAAGTCTTTAATTAGGCTCAAACATAAGGTAGTCGGGTCCGCTCTTTGCAAAAGAGGATCCGACTTTTGTTTGTAAAAGCTTTCGTAGCTAAATTGGATTGCACCGAAAGATAGGATCGGATGGTCTCTGCCTTGAGCCACTTCAAATGAGTCACCGACTTTATGCAATGACAAAAATAGAGGGTCTGAAGCTCAAAGCTTGTCTAAAATACGTTTCAAATACTTTTTGGATGTAGGTAACGAATATGACGCCTAAAACCCTCTATGACAAGTTGGTGGATAGCCACACGGTTTATCGTTTTGATGAACAAGGAACCCAAAGACTCCTTTATATTGATCGCACGGTTGTTAACGAATACACAAGCCCCCAAGCCTTCACCCTCCTTAGGGAAAAGAGCCTTCCTGTATGGAGACCGGCCAATACCCCAGGGACGATCGATCATGTCAATCCTAGCCAAGCTGATCGTCCAGTTTTTCCTGTAGGACACGACGCTTGTGTACAAGTTAAATATCTCATTAAAAACGGGGAAGATTTCTCTTTTGATGTTTACAACAATGGGGATCCGGATCAAGGTATTGAGCATGTTGTGATGTGCGAACAAGGTAGAGTGCTTCCTGGCATGTTTATCGGAGCCGGCGACAGCCATACTGCAACCTACGGTGCGCTTGGAGCCATTGGATATGGCATCGGAACATCCGATATTTACCATTACTTGGCAACTTCCACTCTCAGGTACAAAAAACTTAAAAACATGAGAGTTGAAATCACGGGGAAAGTGACATCGGACGTTACCGCCAAAGATATCATTATGTATGTCATCCGCAAGCTGGGTGCTGACGGTTGCGCCGGGCATTGTGTGGAATTTGGCGGACCGGTTGTACGAGATCTTTCAGTTGAAGGGCGGATGACGTTGTGCAATATGGCGGTGGAATGCGCTGCCCGATCTTCAGTGATTGCCCCCGATCAGAAGGTGTTTGAATACCTGAAAGGACGAAAGTTTGCGCCCGAAGGAGATCTTTGGGAAAAGGCGGTTCAGTATTGGAAAACACTTCAAAGTGACGAGGGAGCTCTTTTCGATAAGGAAGTATCCATTGATGTGACGGGTATCGAGCCCATGGTTACCTGGGGAACCAGTCCCGATCAATGCGTAGGGATTTCTGAATCTGTTCCCGAACTGGAAGAGATAACAGGTCCGAAACAAAAAGATCTATCTAGGGCCATGGAGTACATGGGACTGATGGCTGGGACCCCGATGAAAGGAATTCCGATCACGCACGCCTTTATCGGCTCTTGTACTAATTCAAGAATCGAGGATTTAAGAGCGGCAGCTGCTGTTCTAAAAGGCAGACATATCGCGGAAGGAGTTACCGCCATGGTGGTTCCGGGAAGCTCTAGAGTCCGCAAGCAGGCTGAGGAAGAAGGTCTCGATAAAATTTTTAAGGAAGCCGGATGGGATTGGAGGCAATCGGGGTGTTCGTTGTGTCTTGCGATGAACGGAGATATTTTGAAAGCTGAGGATAGATGTATCTCAGCAACTAACCGAAACTTTGAAGGACGTCAAGGAGTCGGCACTAGAACTCATTTGGCTAGCCCGGCAATGGTTGCTTTGGCTAGTGTCAATGGGTGTATTTCGGATATCAGGGAGTAGTTATG
>CANQMZ010000053.1 GCA_947625105.1 uncultured Parasutterella sp. | reverse complement strand
TCGTTTGTAACTTCTTGTTAATCCCTTTTTTTTGTTAGGGTTTTTACCTCCCTTCCCGGTATTTCCTGAAGAACCAGGCTCTTTTTGGCTTCTAATTTTTGTATTCTCCTCTGCTAAAATCCCAACTTAGCCTAAATCGGGTAAGTACGTTTTTTGATAAATATTTGAGGTATTAAATGGATAACATTGAACAACAGGTAAAGAAAGTTGTTGCAGAACAATTGAGCATTAATGAAGCTGATATCAAAAATGAGAGCGCTTTTATTGCTGACTTGGGAGCCGACTCTCTCGATACCGTTGAGCTCGTGATGGCCTTGGAAGATACGTTCGGAATCGAAATTCCAGATGATCAACAGGAGAAGATCCAAACGGTACAAGACGCCATTGAATATATCAAGGCTCATAAAGCTGCCTAATTCTTTTTTCGCTTACCAACAGTTTCCGTTCTCTTATTTTCGGGAGAGAAGTGATGCGCCGAGTAGTTGTTACAGGCTTAGGTATGTTGTGTCCGCTCGGCAATGACGTGGCGAGTAGCTGGCAAAATGCTCTCGAGGGTCATTCTGGAGTTGGGACAATCACCCGTTTTGATATAAGCACTTTTGGGGCAAAGATTGCAGGAGAAGTTAAAAACTTTGATCCTTGTCAGTATCTGCCCCCGAAAGAGGCACGCCGGTTTGACCGTTTTGTTCAATTTGGCGTGGCCGCGGGGATTCAAGCCCTAAACGACAGCGGTCTTGAAATTGACGAAGAATTGTCAACAAGAGCAGGTTGTGCGATAGGTAGTGGAATTGGTGGTTTGCAAGAGATTAGTAACAACTACCAGACGTGGCTTGATCGAGGTGCACGTCGCATATCTCCTTTCTTGATCCCGGCTGTGATTGTCAACATGGTTTCCGGGCAACTTTCCATCATGAGGCACCTGAGAGGGCCAAATTTGGCTTATTCAACAGCGTGTACGACTGGTTTGCATAGTGTTGGCGAGGCTGGTTGGATGATTAAAAGAGGCGATGCCGACGTGATGGTTGCCGGTGGTGCGGAGGCGCCGATTTGTGTTCTTGGGTTGGGCGGATTTGACAATATGCATGCGCTCTCTAGGAGAAATGATGATCCGCAGGCTGCTTCTAGACCTTTTGACAGAGATCGAGACGGTTTCGTGCTTGGTGAAGGTGCTGGAGCTTTGGTGCTTGAAGAGTATGAGCACGCAAAAAAACGAGGTGCCAACATCTATTGTGAACTTATTGGTTACGGAGTTTCTGCGGATGCCTCGCACATTACGAGTCCGAGTACCGATGGTCCTGCTCGATGTATGAAAAATGCTTTACGTCAAGCTGGTCTTAATCCTGAGGATATCCAGTACCTGAACGCCCATGGAACTAGCACACCGGTAGGGGATGCTAACGAAACAAGGGCGATCAAAGAAGCCTTCGGCTCGGCAGCTAAGAATTTGGTTGTGAATTCAACTAAGTCGATGACCGGTCATTTGCTTGGAGGAGCTGGCGGAATTGAAGCAGCATTTACCGCTTTAGCCATAAAAAACCAGATTTCTCCTCCAACCATTAACATTTTCGAACAAGATCCTGATTGTGATTTGGACTATTGTGCGAATTCTGCGCGCAAAATGTCGATTAAATACGCAATGAAAAATTCCTTCGGTTTCGGAGGAACCAATGGATCTTTGATTTTTGGGCGGATTTAATCGATCAACCCAATTGGAAAAAGGAGCGTATTGCTCCTTTTGCGTTTTTGAACCGCCTTGTCCAGATCCATTCAGGCATACTAGCTTGGATGTATATGGACAAGCTTAAGTCCGAAAGGATGATATGCAGCAGATCAGAAATTTTTCGATTATTGCCCACATTGACCATGGCAAGTCGACACTGGCCGATAGGCTGATTCAGTACTGTGGAGGTCTTTCGGAGCGCGAGATGGAATCCCAGGTTCTAGATTCAATGGATCTGGAAAAGGAAAGAGGAATCACCATCAAGGCCCAAACGGCGACTTTAAATTACAAGGCAAAAAATGGCCAAGTCTATCTTTTGAATTTGATCGATACTCCCGGTCACGTTGATTTTAGCTATGAGGTGAGCCGTTCGCTTTCAGCCTGCGAAGGTGCGCTACTTGTTGTCGATGCCACACAAGGAGTTGAAGCCCAAACGGTAGCTAATTGTTACACAGCGATTGAACTCGGAGTCGAAGTACTTCCGGTACTAAACAAGATGGATCTTCAAAGTGCCAATCCGGATGCAGCAAAAGAAGAAATAGAAGATGTTATTGGTTTGGATGCCACAGATGCCATTGAATGCTCTGCCAAAACAGGGATGGGGGTTGAGGAAATTCTTGAGAGAATTGTCGAGAAGATTCCTGCACCATCAGGAGATCCCCAAGCTCCGCTTCAAGCTCTGATTATTGACTCATGGTTTGATAACTATGTCGGGGTGGTGATGCTCGTCAGGGTGGTTAATGGGACCATTAAACCGAGAGACAAAATCACTTTGATGGCTACTGGAGCGAATCATTTAGTCGATCAAGTTGGAATTTTTACTCCGAAGTCACAGATCAAGTCAGAACTGACAGCTGGTCAGGTGGGTTTCGTTGTTTCGGGAATCAAAGAGGTGAAAGATGCCAAAGTCGGCGATACGGTCACGAGCGCTCAGAAACCTGCTGACCGTCCTTTGCCAGGCTTCAAGGAGGTAAAAAGTCAGGTATTTGCCGGTCTTTATCCCGTAGAAAGTAACCAATACGAAGCCCTTAGAGATGCGTTGACCAAGCTTCAGCTTAACGACGCGGCCTTACACTTTGAGCCGGAAGTGTCTCAGGCTTTGGGTTTCGGTTTCAGGGCGGGCTTTCTTGGTTTGCTACACATGGACATTGTCCAAGAAAGGCTTGAGCGTGAGTATGACATGGATCTGATTACGACAGCACCCAGTGTGGTTTATGAGGTTCTGCTTCGTAATGGAGAGGTGATTCATGTGGAAAATCCCTCAAAGCTTCCGCCTGTTGACAAAATTGCAGAAATAAGAGAACCGATTGATGCGGTGACGATATTTGTTCCCGACGAATACGTTGGCTCCGTAATGACGCTCTGCAATCAAAAAAGAGGTGTTCAAACAAATTTGGCCTACCATGGACGTCAGGTTCATTTGCACTATGACATGCCACTTGCTGAGATTGTGCTCGATTTTTTTGACAAGCTTAAATCGCTTACTCGGGGCTATGCCTCAATGGATTATGAATTCAAGGAGTACAGAGCCTCCGATGTTGTCAAAATAGATATTCTCATCAATGGTGACAAAGTGGATGCTCTCTCTAGCATTGTTCACAGAGCAAACTCTGTGTCTCGAGGAAGGGCAATTGTTTCAAAAATGAGGGGAATTATTCCTCGACAAATGTATGACGTGGCGATACAAGCAGCCATTGGTTCCAATATTATTGCTCGCGAAAACGTCAAAGCTCTCCGAAAAGATGTGCTTGCCAAGTGCTATGGGGGAGATATTACGCGTAAACGCAAACTGCTCGAAAAACAGAAAGCTGGAAAGAAACGTATGAAACAGGTGGGGACAGTGGAAATTCCTCAGGAAGCTTTCCTCGCAATATTGCAACAAGACGAAAAATAGGAACAAACAATGAATTTCTCTTTAATTTTATTCATCCTAACCGTTGTTACTGGTGCTTTATGGTTTCTGGATGTTTTCTATTTGGGTCCCAAGAGAAGGGCAATTGCTCAAGACGAATTAATCGCCTTTGACCAGGACAATGAGGAAGCTCTTAGAAACAAAGTTCAAGCTGTAGTATCCCAACGTAACGCTATTTTGGCGCGAACTACGGAAAGACCAAAATGGCTTGAATATACGGCAGGCTTTTTTCCTGTCATCTTCTTTATTTTTATTTTGAGGTCCTTTCTATTTGAGCCTTTTCGCATTCCGAGCGGCTCAATGATGCCGACATTGGAGACGGGGGATTTTATTTTGGTCAATAAATATAACTACGGTCTGCGGCTTCCCGTACTTAATACAAAAATTGTACCTATCGGCGAGCCTCAAAGAGGTGATGTGATCGTTTTCAGATACCCGCCTAATGAAAGTATTGACTACATCAAGAGGGTGGTTGGGCTGCCTGGCGATAAGATTGAATACATCAACAAAAAATTAACAATCAATGGGAAGCCAGTCCCCTTGAAAGCTGACGGTAAGTACTACGATGAGGCCAAGTTGCAAGAATTAGATCAATTAGAAGAGAAGCTTGGCGAAAAAAATCACAAAATTCTCAATGACAAGTATTCAACGAATAATGCTTATGCATTGCCGACATTTACAGATCCTGACGCTTGTGAATATGTCTCCAACGGAATAGTTTGCACCGTTCCGAAAGATAAGTACTTTGTTTTAGGGGACAACAGAGATAACTCGGAAGACAGTCGTTATTGGGGTTTTGTTCCCGAAAAGAACCTTGTTGGAAGGGCATTCATGGTATGGATGAATGTATCGAAACCAAGCCGTATCGGTTTCTTTGATTAAGGAGCTCTAAATGCCATCCTTAGACGATCTCCAGGGAAGAATTGGATATAAGTTTAAAAATGTAGACTTGCTAAAGAGGGCAATTACTCATCGCTCTTTCTCGTCCTTGAACAATGAAAGATTGGAATTTCTAGGTGACTCGGTTCTTGACTGCGTTATCGGATACGCCCTTTTTTTAAATGAAAAGCACTTTAATGAAGGCTCGCTCTCTCGTGTAAGAAGCAATCTGGTCAAACAATCCGCGCTTGCCGAAATTGCAGAAAAAATTGGTATACCGGATTTCTTGAAGGTGGGAGAAGGCGAGATCATTACCCAGGGAAACAGACGTCCCTCAACCATTGCGGATGCGCTTGAAGCCATTTTTGGGGCAATATTCATCGATTCGGGTTTCTCACAGGTGCAAACTGTAATCTTGCGCTTGTACGACTCGATGCTTAGTTCTTTGACCAAGCAGTCGGCGTTGGACAAAGACCCGAAAACCAATCTGCAGGAGCTTTTGCAAAGTCATCATCTTGGACTTCCCGTCTACGATATTGTCAGCACAAGCGGGGCAGCGCACAGCCAAGTTTTCAGGGTCTCTGTCACGATACCCAAGCTTTCGGTAAGAACTGAGGGAGAGGGTCGTTCCCGCAGGCAAGCCGAACAAGAAGCGGCCCAATTGGCGCTTGAAAATGAGCGGATAAAAAATTTGAAGAGGTAGGTTATGAATGAAGAAGTACAAGATTTCCGTAGTGGCTATGTGGCTGTCATCGGTAGACCCAATGTTGGGAAGAGCACTTTGATTAACGCATTGGTCGGAGAAAAGGTTAGTATCACCAGTAAAAAGCCGCAGACAACGCGCGATAGAATTATGGGAGTTCTCACCACAGAGGGCGCACAGTATATTTTTGTAGATACTCCCGGATTTCAGACTAAGCATACATCTCAGCTACTCAAGCATATGAATGAAACTGTGAGAAGAAGCTTGACAGATGTAGATGTCATAGTTCTTGTGATTGAGGCGACAGGTTGGACTGGTGCTGATGAACAAGTTCTTGGTCTTTTGCCTAAAGATTCAAAGAATGTCATTTTGGCGATCAACAAGACCGATGAAGTCAAAGAAAGCGAAGTGATACTTCCTCTGATTGCGAAATCCATGGAAAAGTTCCCGTTTGCAGAAGTAGTGCCAATAAGTGCGGAAAAAGACCGACAACTTAAAGTTTTACTTTCGGTCATCAGAAAGCTGCTTCCTGAAGGAGAAAAACTCTACGAGGACGATATTTATACCGATAAGTCCCCCCGGTTTTTAGCCTCCGAAATTATTCGTGAGAAGGCTTTCAGACTTTTGGGGGATGAGCTTCCATACGGAGTAGCAGTCATGATTGATAAATGGGAAGAGACGGATGAAAGAGCCAGCATTTACGCAACGCTTATTGTCAATCGGGAAAGTCATAAAGGTATAGTTATCGGAGAGAAAGGGTCCAAATTGCGTGAGATATCTAGACTGGCTCGTCAGGATATCAGTGCCATGTTAGGTAAGCCAGTTTATTTGGAAGTCTGGGTTCGAGTTAGAAAGGGTTGGGGCGATGACGCTAGAGTCCTGAAGACGTTAGGGTATGACTGATATTCGTTCGGGTGAAAGGGTAGCGGGGCAGCCCGCTTTTGTGCTGCATACTTATCCTTGGCGTGAGACTAGTCTTATCGTCGAGGCCCTCACCCGAGATTACGGTCGGTTGGCTCTTGTGGCTAAGGGGGCAAAGCGCCCTATGTCTCAATATAGGGGAATGCTCAACTGCTTTTGTCCTCTAATGATTTCTTTTTATGGAAAAAATGAAATCAAGACGCTAACTCGTTGTGAATGGCATGGTGCTTTGCCGCTTGAGGATAAAGTCCTTTTATCCGCTTTTTACATAAACGAGCTTATTGTCAGACTGGTAGCCAGAGGAGACCCAGTCCCGAAGGTCTTCGATTGTTACTACAAAACCTTAAAAAAATTAGCCTCTGGAGCCAATCACTACATTGAATTAAGGTATTTCGAAGTAGAATTTCTTCAACTTTTGGGCTATGGGATGAACGCCCACAGCTACGAGGCTCCTTACTATCGCTTTTCGAGAGGAGAATTAATCCAGGCAGATTCCTTTGAAGAAGCATTCCGGTCATCAACAATTAGGGCTCTGCTTAACGGGACTTTGGAACCAGGAGAGCAAGAACAAGAAGCAAGGCGCATGACCAGAGAGTTTATCGAGTATTATCTTGAACAAAAGCCAATGAATACTCGAAGAATTATCAACGAATTGCAGAAGTTGAAATCATGAAAAACCCGGTTCCAGGCAAGAATCCTTTTGAACTCGAGTCCTACAAGGATAAGATGCCTAAGCATGTTCGCCAGTTTTACGAAGACATGACCTGCCATTACAACAGTTTTAAGGGCAGGGTTGGCAGGGCCAGGTTTTGGAGGTTAACTTTATTCGGATTGATCTATTTTTCTGTGATTCCTGTTCTGATAGATAGATTCAGCGATAAAAACTTTATCTATGTCATGTTGCTTTTGCTCGCATGGCTCTACATGGCAATTCCCATGTTGACCATCGGAGTCAGAAGACTGCATGATGCGGGTTTTGCTCCCGGTTGGGCATGGTTGCCCCAGATCGTGATTTTTTATTGGTTGTTTGAATATTCATTCCGTCTGCCACCCAATCTTATCGTTTGGACCATGGGAGCGGTCATGTGTCTGATTGCATACACCTTGATGAGTCTTCCTTCAGTGAAGGCGGAAAACGGACATGGTCCGGTGCCTGAAGATTAAAAGGGTCGATCATGGTAAGAGGACTTGGATGTGACATTGTGGATATCGAGAGAATTGACCGGGCTGTGGGCAGGACAGAGCGCTTTGAAGAGTCGGTTCTCTCTGATAAAGAGCTAAAAGTTTTTCAAAAACGAAAAAGCAATTCTACTCAAAGGGCCGTTCAGTACCTTGCCGGACGATGGGCCGCAAAAGAGGCGCTGTCCAAGGCTTTAGGGACGGGCATCAGTGGAGATGTTAAATTTAAAGATATCTCGGTTTTGAACGATTACCTTGGTGCGCCATACATAGAGTTTTCAGGGGTACTGGCAGAGAGAGTTAAAAAAGAAAATTTAAAATTTCATGTATCAATCAGTGACACGTCATCACTTTCTATGGCGGTAGTCGTTTGCGAAGGGATTTGAAGTTATGGAAAAAGTTGAAAGACCCCTTGGTCCTCTGTGCGTTGATATTGCTGGAACCTCCCTGACAGAGGAAGAAATCAAAGTGTTGCAAAATCCTCTTGTGGGCATGGTGATTCTGTTTACTCGAAATTTCGAGGACAAAACTCAACTCCACAACCTATGCCATGATATTCACATGCTTAGGACTCCTTCGTTGCTCATCAGCGTTGATCATGAAGGCGGTCGTATTCAGCGCTTTAAAGAGGGTTTTACTAGGATTCCCTCCATGCAGTCCCTGGGGAGACTTTACGATACCAATCCCGAGAGAGCCCATAGTTTGGCAGCCGCCTGTGGCATGGTCATGGCTAGTGAGTTAAGATCTTGCGATGTCGACTTCAGTTTCGCTCCCTGTCTTGATTTGGACTATGGGCAAAGTACTGTTGTCGGTACAAGATCCTTTCACCGGAGTCCTAGAGTGGTGGGGATTTTGGCAACAGCCTTGATCGCTGGAATGTCACAAGTTGGTATGGCCTGTTGTGGGAAACATTTCCCCGGCCACGGTTATGCCACTGCCGACTCTCACGTAGAACTTCCGGTTGACGACCGTCCATTAGCGGATATCCGCTCCAATGATGAAATGCCTTACCGCTCTATCGGCTCTTTACTTACCGGCATCATGCCTGCACATGTTGTTTATTCCCAAGTAGATACCGCTCCGGCGGGGTTCTCCAAGAAATGGCTTGAGGACGAATTAAGGGGCAAGGTGGGTTTCACAGGAATGATTTTTAGCGATGACCTTTCAATGAAAGGGGCAGCAGAAGTCGGAGAAATTACTGCTAGAAGCGAAGCGGCATTTGCAGCCGGTTGTGACATGATTCTTTTGTGTAATAACCCTGATGGAGTTCAGAAGGTTTTAAAGAACCAGAGATGGGTTCGGACTAAGATCTTTGACGAAAGAATGAAACGCCTACAGCCAAGAGGTAAATTTCCGAGCTGGGATGGGCTCGTACTTAACCCAAGCTACGTGGAAAACGTCAGACTTATTGAAGAATTTAATCAGGAACTAACTCTTATGGCTGAGCAGAGCGTGGCTATTTAATTTGCCTCAGAGTATTGATGCGGACTTTGAATTTCAACCGAATATTTCCTGAGCTTACGAGCGCATTTAAGAACTCTTTTGTCTCTTGTAATAAGTTTGGAGGATGCGAGATTTGTGGCAAGATCTAGAAATTTTTGATCTTCAGGGTCTTTACAGCGGCAAGCACAATGCTTCTTAATTGTCATGAGTTTTGAGTTGGATAGGAACGTCTTCAAGATACCCTGTTGATTTTTTTCTGTCAACTTAAATACAGGGCGACTAAGAACAAGCTTGAGCTCGAGTATTGTTTCTTGACTACAGTAAGACTCGTTTTTCTTTTCTTCTACCGTTCTCCAAATGCAGAGCGTCTCTTCATTGTTGAAAACGAAAATGTCAAGAACTGCGTTAGTGTCAAAGATTAATTTCATGGTTAAACAAAAAGCCGCAGAAATCAGGTTCCTGCGGCTATCCGCAAGTCCACATTATGACTTAGCGATGATCTCGTCAACTATTGCTTTCTCTTCTTCAAGAGCCTTGATATTCTTGGCGAAGAATTCTTTGTGGAAATCATCGATCTCCAAACCCTTGACTATTTCATAGTCGCCATCCTTGCACACGACTGGGAAACCGAAAGTTAGTCCTTCGGGAATTCCGTATGAGCCATCAGAAGGAACAGCCATAGTAACGATCTGGTCATTAGAGCCTTTGATCCAACTTCTGATGTGATCAATGGCAGCGTTGGCGGCCGAGGCAGCTGACGAATGTCCACGTGCTTTGATAATGGCGCCACCTCTTCCGGCCACAGTCGGCACTAGATCAGATAAATACCATGTTTTGTCGATCATAGTCATGACGGGTTTGCCTTTGACAGTAGAGTGGGTAAGATCAGGGAACATTGTCCCGCCGTGGTTGCCCCAAACACAAAGTCCCTCAATATCTGTTACTTTGCAGTTGATCTTTTGAGCCACCTGAGTCAGCGTTCTATTGTGGTCAAGTCGCATCATTGCCGTGAAATTCTTTGGATTGATATTCGGAGCGCATTTTCTGGCGATGTAAGCGTTGGTGTTACAAGGATTGCCAACGACAAGTACTTTGATATCAGGTTTAGCCACATTGTTAATAGCACGTCCTTGTTGGACAAAGATTTGGGCATTTGCCGCCAGTAGATCAGCTCTTTGCATATCCGCTGTTCTTGGGCGAGCGCCCACCAACATGGCGATGTCCGCATCTCTGAAGCATTCACTTGGGTCGCTTGTTGAGCAAACCTTGTTAAGCAAAGGAAAAGCGCAATCATCAAGCTCCATCATGACACCGCGAGCGGCTTTTATGGAAGCCTCGTTGTCTCGCTCAAGCATACATAAATCAATGGGTTGATCTTCACCGAGCATATCGCCAGCGGCGATACGGAACAAAAGAGAATAGCCAATTTGACCTGCTGCGCCAGTTACGGCGACTTTCATAGGAGTTTTCATTTAAAGGTATCTCCGAACATTAGAGCCCTCTCTTCAATCAGGGCTGATAGGCGGATTTTAACCGCCTTTTGATGATCAATCTTTTCTTGGACTATGCAAATCGTTACGACATTGAGATTGAACGGTCCCTAATTTTGTATTCGAATGAATCTTTGTTCTGGAACGTCTTTCAATACTTTATTTTTCTTGAACCACTCTGCCATAAGTTCCGTTGATAAAATTTCGGAGTCGTTGACCTTTTCCCCTTCGCCAAGTGCGCTGTTATGGTCGCCACCACTGGCAAGGAAAGAGTTAATAGCGACAATGTATTTTTTATCAAGAGACAACGGAGTAAACCTCCCTTGTTGGTCCTGTATCCAGACGGATTTTAAGCGTTCTCCTACAGGAGAAGTTGGATCGTACTCATAGCGGATTCCTGTCGTTTGTAACACTCTAGGTCCGATGCCACCGGGTTCATCGACGCCGTGCTCTATTGCTTGCCAAAGTTGTCGGCCGCTGTATCGTCTTAAGACCACAATATCTTTAAAAGGTTGCAGTGCCAGGAGATCACCTGCGGTAACTTCTCCATAAGGGAGAGCCCCCCGAATCGTTCCGGAATTGATAATTGCCGCCACTGCCCCCTTGGGTTTAGCCCAATTAAGCATACATTGAGTAATAAAAGCTCCAGACAGGCAAGGACCATGACGGCACTCCTCCAGTCCGTCGTTGTATTGAACTGTATTTTTTCCAATGATCCGCTTAGAAAGTTTGGCTATTTTATGGTTTCCTAGCTCTATTTCATGAGTGATTTTGGGATCACCAGAAGCCTTTCCTAGTTTTATGGGCAACCCCGACCAACCTATCAAATCACCCTCTTGATTGAACGTAAGCTTGATGTGACCTAAATGAGTGGTTAATCCCGGAGTAGTGACCACTAAAGCGTCTTTTCCAGAAGGTGTTTTTTCAACGATTGGGTAGGGACCTATTGGGGAACCGGGACCAATGTAGTTATGTGTGTGACCTCCGACCACGATATCAATACCATCAATTTTTCTGACTAGTTCTTGATCAAAGGGTAAGCCAAGGTGGGTGATGACGATGATTTTGTTAATTCCTTTTTGTTCTAGTTCCTTAATCGCCTTAGTGGTTGCTTCTATGGGATCAATGAAACGAGTGTCGCTACACGCATTGGAGCCGCCGACTACCTCATCGTTAGCTAAGCCGATAATTCCGATCTTTTGATTTTTAATCTCCACAATGGTGTATGGGACGTATTTTGCACCATGAAGAGGGCATGAGGGTTTTGGATCAAGATTGGCGGCAAGAATAGGGTAATTCAGCTCTGAAATATATTGAGCTAACCTCTTACAACCCTCATCAAATTCGTGATTCCCGATAGTTGATGCATCGTAGCCCATCAATCGATCAATAGCTGCCACCATGTCTGAACGATTTGCACTATACAGGAGAGAACCTTGGAACTGGTCTCCAGCATCTAAAAATAACAAATTCGGGTTCTTTTTTCTAGCTTCTTGCACGGTTGAGGAGATGATTCCCATTCCTCCCGTACAATTTTTTTCCTCATTACAGGCTGCACTATGCCGATTGCCTGCAAAGTGAGAGTGGGTATCGTTAGTGTGAAAGATTTCAAGATCAAACCCTTCCACCGTATTAGATGGTGTCGAGCAACCAGCAATTAAGCCAAATAATGTCGTTAAAAGGAAATATTTCACTTTGGCAACACGTTTAATGATGAGTCAGCTTATTTTAACTTCGCAATTCAAAAACTCCACTTAAAACTGAAGAAT
>CANQMZ010000052.1 GCA_947625105.1 uncultured Parasutterella sp. | reverse complement strand
TCTTTTTGATGCAAAATGAGATCGGGTCTTTGTTTAAGGCTTTCCGCAAAAGCAAGACCTACCGGCAGGACAATGGCCTCATTTTCATTAGCCGCCGTAATAGTAGCGTCTGCCAAATCCTTTGTTTGCTCCGGTTTATTCTGTCTTGCCCATGTCATTACCACAACCGGTATGGAACCAGCTTTCTTAATCGTCTGAATGTGTTCTTTCAGGTATTTTTGAAACAGTGGAGCGGCTTTTGGATTTATCGGTTCGGTTGAACTACCCTGCAGCAGTACGATATCGAACATGGGTTTTCCGTCTTTTGCCGCATAACTCTCACCCTCGTGATCACTTAGATATTGTTTCACGTCGTGCCAAGCAAGTTTTCCCGAGCTAATTGTTGTCAAACGAGCCTTCCACTTTTTACCTGATTCCTTGGTTAGGCCACGAACGTAACTGTGGACCCCGCAGTTGTAAAAAGAGTATGAATTACCGACATATAGGGCTGTCGTTGGGTTATGGTTCGAGATATCGGTTACTTTGGGAGCTACAGTGTTTTCAAGGGCGAAAGCACTGACAGACATCGCCATGGAAATAGAAAGACAAACTAGTAGTTTTTTCATATTCATGCCTCGAGAAAAAAGATATTGAGCAGTCAAAGTCTAAAAAGGCTCATCGACCTGTTCAATGCGCCATAGGCAAAACAACCTTGCATAGCACGCAACATAGGCTGAAGACAATTCAAAACGCCCGAACATTGTCATCCAATAACAAAAAAAGCAAATTTTGGCTCTTCGTGCTTAAGTGTGGATGGAAAATAACTGGGATCGGAATAAGCTGAGACGGTGCGTGGGAGGGTTCATAACGTCTTTCGGGAATAGGAAAAAATAAATGGGTACAAAAAAGCCGAATTGTATTGTTTGAATATTGCCTCTCGGCGAGGGCAAAAACATCCTTTAGTAAACCATCCCGCCCTTTTCTTTGGGAAAAGGGCGAGTCAACCTCAGTCGCCAAGGAGATCAACAAGTTGCTTCCCTGACTAAGAGCATATTTTGATTGAGATTCTCAAGTAGCTCTCTCGGCATAAAGTTGTAACCTCGCTCGGTCGCAATTTATCCTATGGTCACTTGACAAAAAAAGATCGTGGTAGCTTTAAAAATCACCCCAAAATGCTAAAGGGAATGCAAATGTTTTACCCACACTTATGCACGAGGAGCCAGAAAAATCAAAGCCACAGCAAACCCGGCAACTAAAAGTTACGACCCTTTCTTTGTTTTTGGGAAAACAACAGTGAATAATCCTTAGAAACAGTATATGACCGAAAAAATGAATTCTGGGGATCTTAACATTAGAAATCCGTGGACTTAGATTCGTTTTAGTCTTCAAAGAAGTTTCCAGACAAATACCTCAAATGAGGAGTCTCACAAAACAGAGTGCTTCTCAAACGACACAATTTTGTCAAGGGAAGCAACTTGTTGATCACTCTTGACGATAGCCTGTTTCCCTTTGGTAAAAGCGAGGATAGAGATGATTTTGTTAAAGAATACATTCGCTTTGGCTTAACCAATCCTCATCATCACAGCTTTCTCGCGAAATCCTGAAGAACTGTTCATCTAAACAATCCGTAGTCACTTGACTATTACGGCAAAACAGGACCTTCGCACCCAAACAAACCTTTCTACTTCTGTTCCAAGGTTGATCCTCTGAAGTCTTCAGCGTTCGGTCTCATCAAATAGAGATAGACCACCAACGGAAGCAACACAAAACCGGAAATTCCAACGATGAATTTATATGAGAACCATGCTGCCATTGCGCCACCCAAAATCGGTCCTAGAACAGCACCCATCTGTTGGGCTAGATAAGACAATCCAAAGACCCTTCCCTTGTCATTAGCATCCGTTGATATAGTTAAAACCGCATTAATGGCAGGGAATATGCCGGCGAAAGTCAAACCGCCCACAAATCTCCAGAACGTAAACCATTCGAGAGAGTTCGGTATGACCTGAATCAAACCAAAAATGCCAGAGCCAAGTAGCGAGAGGTACAGAACCTGACGGTAGCCCCAGTTTTGTCCGAGGACTCCCCAAACGGGGGAAGCCAACACACCGGAGACTCCGCAAATAGAAAACACAATGCCAGAGACCAACACAATCTTGTCCATCGACCCTTGCAATTCGGCCACGTACAAAGGCATGATCGGCTGTTGCAAGAGAATGCTCATTTGGACAACGGCAGCGCAAATCAACATCCGTTTGACCGCGCCAATCCGCAGAAGCGAAAAATCCCAAATTTTAATTGGTTTCGGATTAGCCACTACTTTTCTTGGAGGCTCCTTGATCCAGAACAAGATGGCTAAAGTGATAAGGAACAATGCGACCGCTGAAATGAAGAAAGCTGATCTCATGCCAAATTGATCAGCAAGCAATCCTCCAAAAAGAGGTCCCAAAACGCCGCCGGCGGTCATGCCGCCCTGCATGATTCCGAGGCAGAACCCAAGCTTGTTACCCGGGGCGCCGGCTGAGATAATGGCCAAGAGCGCCGGCCACAGCCCTGCTGAAAGTCCCTGAAGAAACCGGACTGCAAAAAGTTCATACGGATTGGTGACCAAGCCACCGAGCAAGTATGTTACCGCTAAGCAGAACCCTGCTCGTAACGCCATTAATTTACGGCTTTTCTTGTCAGCGAGAGCACCCCAAATCGGAGCCATGATGCCGCTTACCAGGAAAGAAATAGAAAATATCGCCCCTGACCACATGTCTACATCTGCCTTCTCCACCCCAAGATCCTGAATAAGGTACATGGGCAGGAAAGGAATAAGCATCGTGTAGCTCATTGACATGAGCACGGCGCATGTCGTCAGA
This sequence comes from uncultured Parasutterella sp., assembly GCA_947625105.1. GTDB lineage: Bacteria > Pseudomonadota > Gammaproteobacteria > Burkholderiales > Burkholderiaceae_F > Parasutterella. The sequence continues at coordinate 9,595 of CANQMZ010000052.1, read as the reverse complement.
ATTACAAGGGCAAATTTCCACTTCATCGTTTTACTTTTTATTCATCACCTGTTAGCCAAGGCTCTATTGTATTCCCAAAAAACGGAAAAGCCCGCAAGCTTACCGCCTGCGGGCTTTGATTTCATTGGTATTTTCGATTAGTTCGAAATTACATCATCCCTGGCATTCCGCCCATTCCACCCATCGGAGGCATCTGCGGTTTTTCTTCAGGAATTTCGGCAACCATGCACTCGGTCGTCAGGATCAGGCTAGCAACAGAGGCAGCGTTCTGCAAAGCTGTACGTGTCACTTTTGTCGGATCCAAAACACCCATCTCGATCATGTCGCCATATTCGCCAGTCTGTGCGTTATAACCAAAATTCGACTTGCCGTTAGCCACGCGGTCAACAACAACGCTTGGCTCGTCTCCGGCGTTCAACACGATCTGACGCATCGGCTCTTCCATCGCGCGCAACACGATCTTGATGCCGGCATCCTGCTCGGGATTATCGCCCTTGAGTTCAGCGATAGCCTGTTTGGCACGGATCAATGCAACTCCGCCACCGGCGACAACGCCTTCCTCAACCGCAGCGCGTGTGGCGTGAAGAGCATCTTCAACACGAGCCTTCTTTTCCTTCATTTCAACTTCAGTAGCCGCGCCAACCTTGATCAGAGCAACGCCGCCAGCGAGTTTGGCAACTCTTTCCTGAAGCTTTTCACGATCGTAGTCGCTTGTGGCTTCTTCAATCTGAACACGGATCTGTTTAACACGAGCCTCGATCTGCTCTTCCTTTCCGGCTCCGTCAATGATCGTGGTGTTTTCCTTGCTGATTTCAACCTTCTTAGCGGAACCAAGTTCGTTGAGAGTAGCTTTTTCGAGTGTCAAGCCAACATCGCTAGAAATAACTGTACCGCCCGTGAGGATAGCGATATCCTCGAGCATAGCCTTACGACGATCACCAAAGCCAGGAGCCTTGACGGCGACAGCTTTCAGAGCGCCACGAATGCTGTTGATAACCAATGTTGCGAGGGCTTCGCCTTCAATATCTTCAGCAACAATCAACAACGGCTTGCCTGACTTGGCAACTTGCTCAAGTACCGGCAGCAAATCACGGATATTGCTAATCTTCTTCTCGACAAGAAGGATGTAGGGGTTCTCAAGCAGAGCAACCTGTTTATCAGGATTGTTGATGAAGTACGGAGAGAGATATCCGCGGTCAAACTGCATACCTTCAACAACTTCCAGTTCGTTGTGAAGGCTCTTGCCGTCTTCAACGGTGATAACACCTTCTTTGCCTACTTTATCCATAGCTTCGGCGATGATGTCACCGATTTCATGATCGGAATTGGCGGAAATGGCACCAACCTGGGCGATTTCCTTGCTTGTCGTTGTCGGTTTGCTCAGCTTGTGGAGCTGTTCGATAGCGCCAGCCACAGCCTTGTCGATACCACGCTTCAGATCCATTGGGCTCATGCCGGCAGCAACGAATTTCATGCCTTCGTCAACGATTGCCTGGGCCAACACGGTTGCGGTAGTTGTACCGTCACCGGCGTTGTCACTGGTCTTGGAAGCAACTTCCTTGACCATCTGCGCACCCATGTTCTCAAACTTGTCCTTGAGTTCAATTTCCTTGGCAACGGAAACGCCGTCTTTTGTAATGGTAGGACCACCAAAGGATCTTTCCAAAACAACGTTACGACCCTTCGGACCAAGGGTAACTTTTACAGCATCGGCTAAAACATTGACACCTTTAACCATACGGCTACGGGCATCATCACCAAATAAAACCTGTTTAGAAGCCATTTCTATATATCTCCTACTATTGAATTCTTTACTCAGTTAAACAATTATTCCAAAACGCCCATGATGTCTTCTTCACGCATCACAAGGTACTCTTCGCCGTCAACCTTGACGGACTGGCCAGAATACTTGCCAAAGAGAACGCGGTCACCAACCTTAACGCCCATCTCTATGACTTTTCCACCTTCATCACGCTTGCCGGGACCGACCGCAACCACTTCACCCTGATCAGGTTTTTCACCGGCTGCTTCAGGGATATAAAGACCACCAGCGGTACGTGTTTCAGCTTCAACACGCTTGACGATCACTCTGTCGTGTAAAGGACGAATTTTCATGTTTTAACTCCTAATTGAATAAAAAATGTTCCTTCCGAGGTCTGAATTCCTTCATTCCTCGATTGTTAAACGCTATATTGGGCTTGCACTCAAAATTTCAAGCCCCTATCTTTTATTGGTGTTTATACTGACAACATTTGCATCAAGCAATTCTTATCAAAACGTGTTTTGGGTACAAGATAAGAACCGTTAAGAGATAGCTTTTATTGCAAGAGGGCGAAATATATCAATTTCCCCACGTTTTAAGCTTAATTGTTGGTCAAAAATAAGTTGTTGAGTGCTTAGAAATGAATAGGATTTTGGTGTTATTGGCGTTGCTAGTTTTGAGCAGCCCATTTTCTTTCATCAACGAAGTCCAAGCCGCTTCCGATGCTCTTCCATCCGTGATCCAGAAGGCTATGAAAAAAGCCCATGTTGCCCCTTCGGATATATCCATCGTGGTTGAGCCCGTTGAAGGAAAAGGCACAACCTTAAGGTATAACGGCTCGATTCCAAGAACGCCCGCATCGGTGGAAAAAATTGTGACTTCCGCCGCCGCCCTTGATATCTTAGGTCCCTCAAAAATGTGGATGACCTCCATTTATTCGGACGCCAAAGTCGACGAAAAAGGCGTACTTAAAGGCAACCTTTACTTGGTAGGTCGAGGAGATCCTTCGTTTAATGTCGAAAAGTTTTGGATGCTTCTTGACAACCTTAGGGCTAGGGGAATCAAAAAAATTATCGGAGACTTAGTGGTAGACCGATCTTTCTACAGTGTTCCTAAACATGATCCGTTCGCTTTTGATGGTGATGGAAACAGACCTTACAACCTTGGTCCTGATGCACTGCTCGTGAATTTCAGGTCTCTAGTCATTCAGATTCGGCCAAATAAGGAGAAAGGTGTCGCTTACCTCTACGAGTTTCCGGAATTAAAAACGATCAAGCTTCCGAAGACCATTCCCTTGAGTAAACAACCATGCTTGAGCTGGAGAAAACAGATTAAACCGGATTTTTCAAACCCGGATGCCCCCATTTTCCGTGGAGCCTTTCCTTTAAGGTGCGGTAACAGGGATCTACTTTATACCGCCTATTCCGCAAACGATTATCTGCGTACACTGTTCTCCGATATGTGGACACAGGTAGGGGGAACATGGAGAGGAAAGGTTGTTGAAGGAAAGTTTCCAAAAGATAACAAAGATATGGAAATCCTAGCTTCAGCTTATTCAGACCCGCTGGCCAGGATTTTGTACAACATGAACAAATGGAGCAACAATCTTACGGCTCGACAGCTCTTCCTAAACCTCGGAGAAACAGAGAAGGACGAGCCCAAGAATCTAGAAGCAAGTCGAAAAAGTTTAGAGAAGTGGGCTTCTTCCCTTGGAATAAAGCCTCAGGAGCTTTTTGTGGAAAATGGAAGCGGCCTTTCTCGAGAATCTAAACTCTCCGCAAATGCCGCGGCAACCATTTTGAAATCGGTTTGGAAGTCTCCTCACATGTCCGAATTCATTTCCTCACTACCTATTTCGGGTGTCGACGGAACAATGAAAAAACGCCATGTAGCCCAAGGATTTGCTCACATCAAGACAGGCTATATCTCAAAAGCCCGATCCATAGCGGGTTACGTACTAGCAAAAGATGGAAAGCGTTATGTTGTCGTTGCATTTATCAACGGCCCGTCTGCCATCGGCTCCATGCCCGTTCTGGACAGCGTTATCGATTGGGTTTACAGCCAGTGATAGACTGAAACCACTAATTAATTTTTGGAGGTATTTCAAATGGCTGATATTGAAGAAGTCGTACGCGACAATGTAAACGAAGCTTTAGAACAGGCCGATGAGCTTTTAAAGAAAGCAGAAAAGGCTACAGAAGCTGATGCAAAAATTCTCAGAGAAAAAGCCAAAAAATATTTGGCTCGCGCCAATGAGAACTTGAAGAAACTCTATGACAAAACCTCTGTGGGTGGTCGCAAGGTTTGCTCAGACGTCAATGAATGTGTCCATGAAGATCCGTGGAGAGCAGTTGGTGTCGCAGCCGTTCTCGGTGTTGTCTTGGGTGTTCTTATTGCTCGTAAATAGCGGGTCAAAACCATGAGTGAAAAAGATGCGGCTCGGCCGATGCCGAAGCTTTCATCGATTGTGACCCAACTTATCTCAGGTGCGGAGACGCGCCTGGAGATTGCGTCTTTGGAAGCCTCGATTGCGAAAGACAACGCAGTCAAGATTGGAGTCAACGCAGTTGTTGCGATTATCTTTGGGCTTTTTGCCCTGGTGTTCGTGTCAGTTGCGTTACTGGTCATTTTTTGGGACGAGCACAGAGTGATTGTCGCCTGTGCTTTGGCTGCTTTCTACCTGATTATGTTCTGCTTCTTCTTGGGAAGAGTACGCAGGTTGTCCTCTGAGATGCCGTTCGCTTTTGAAAATTCCAGACAGATCATGCAAAACGACCTGGCAGCTTTAAGAAAGACCTTTGGTCAGAAAGAACCCGAAACGGATGGAGCAAGTACAGTTTCAGCGGCAGATGGTTTGACAAGGGAGAGTCCAAATGCAAGCAAATGAGGATTTAGCCAAAAGGCTTGCTGAGTTGACTCAGAAAGCAAAAGATCAAAGAGAAAAACTTCATGAAGATCTTGGGTCATTTAAAAAGCCTAAGGGATTGAGCACCGGGGTAAGCGTTTTGAAGACGGCCCGGGCGCTAGGCGTAGACGATCCGAAAGTCATTATGTCGCTGGCCAAGACCGTTTTCGTTCCAGCTGGGCTGGCCATTGCGCGCCTGCTGATAAAAAACAGCAGCCCCAAAAGGTTCTTGGGTGCCGCCCTGCTTGCGGCAGGGTCCCTTGGTATCTACAAAGGGATCGAGTACGATGAAAAACGCAAGCTTCGGAAAGAGGCCCTGGACCAAATTGAAGATGTTGAACTCGTCTATGAAGAAGATTCTCCGGAGACGAAATAAAAACTCTTGATCGCACAATCATCCTCCTGCGGCAGTAAGCGAGCAGGAGGATATTTTTCCCCCAGGAGGACTTTCAAGAAAGTCCGATCCAATACCTTAGCGAAATAGAACTTTCAGCCCGGGCATTACGGATCTAGTCGAGTAAGGACTCAGAATCATTTTCTGACTCCTTATCCAAAACAATCTGAGTAGCCTCTCCTTTCCAGAGATTGTGAACCTTGACCAGCCCTTCAATCGGCAAATGCGTATAACCGTCTGTGGACTCATTTCTTAAACCTAGCCAGAAGAGCCTACCCTTAGGATCGTGCGTATCGTAGCCCCATTTAAGAAGAGGGGTATGGTGGGCAGCACCGTAGCTAAATAAGGCTTCTCCAGAGAACGGCAGGTGGTGAGCATCAAGTTTATCCCAAACACTCAAGATAACATCCGCACTGGGTGAAACAAGCACTCTTCCTGAGTCAGACGAGAATAATGACGCATCCGGTTGCGGTGAAGATGGCGACGTAAACACCATGGTCGCACCCCTAGAGTGAGAACCTTGGACATCAATGACCCCATTGCCGTTTACTAGGGTGGATACGCCACCGGAATCTAACCGTCCAGTGTAGATACCTCCTCTTTGGGTTTGAGACCGTCTCGATAAAGTCAAATCGGCGCCAGAGGTCAAGTCTCCTGCATGAAGTTCCCCGGTATTCACGCCCAAAACAAGGGAGTCCGCGGCCGTAATGTCGCCCGTATCAAGACTGTCGGCTGTTATATCAACTGAGCCGCCCGCACTAACCGAACCATCTAAATCCAAGTGACCTGAGCTATTGGATAACTTAAGTGAACCAGTCAATTTCCCGTCAGATTCTGGATTGACTTCCACCAAAACATCCGGTGAATTAAAGTTCGCCTCAATAGAGCCACCAGCTTGGAGTACGGCGTTTTCCACCTCATTACCGAATTGAGAACCAAGATATACATCGCCACCCGCTTTAGCCGTTAAATTCTCTGCGGTTACTCCGTTACTTAAGTTATCTTGCCTTATGTTGCCATCGGCCAACAATTCCACATGGGGAGCATATTCGCCATCGTGGAATGATTCAATCGAAGAACCGGCCTTTAGCTCAATATTTCCACCGGCTTGCAGGCTTAAGAAATTATCACCGACAAGTACCGAGTTCTCGCCGATGGTCGCATCGCCTTTTATGTCAGCATCGAAGTCTTGTTCACCGTACAACAAAGAACCGACACCGACATTTAAATCGCCACCCGCCTTCAAAGCGAATCTTCCCGAGTCTGGTTCTATCACACCATCGGCATCAACGTCAGCGAGAGCTCCCAAAACGGAATCAGAACCGATCCCGATCGAACCACCTGCGTCCACATCTATTGAGGCATCAGTGAACACAAAGGACTCGTTTCCCAGAGAAACATTGCCCCCAGTCTTGATATGAATGTCATCGTGACTGAGATGCACATCTCCCCCTGGTTCCTCATCCCTAGCGGTGAGAATCATTGACCTGTCGCCGATCTCTAAATTTCGCCCTGCTTCCACAGTAACTTCGCCGGCCGAGTAAAGAAGTGAGTCATCACTAATCTTGATATCGCCGTTCCGCGTCTTAAAAGTCGACTGCTTTTCGCTTAACGCCGAGAATTCTCCGTTAAGCAAGATATCACCTGAGGCTTCAATATTGATGTCATCGGAAGCGACTATGGTCGATTGATCTCCGAGATAGACACTTCCTCCAGCAGAAAGATCTTCGTTACCACTTCTCAGCGTAACGGAATCACCAACAAGTTGAGCTCCTTCTCCAAGAACGATTGAGCCACCGGAGTGCATATCAAATTCGTCCGTATCAAACTTAGCGGACTTCCCAAATCTGATATCGCCTCCCGTTCCTATTTCTGTTTTGCCACCTTCTCCGAAATGAGTGACAACTTCTGCGTCATCTCCAACAGTAAGGTTGCCGCCGGCATTTAGTTTAAATTCTTTGGATGAAACTTCGAAATCGTCTTTAAATTCAATATCCTTGCCCGACTCAAATACTACGGAGCTGTTGGAGCTTGACAGTTTTGCCTTACTTTCAATGACTATACCTTCAGCGGCTGAAAAAGTTGTCTCGGCGGCATTTGAGAATACGTCAAGGTTTTCTCCCATGTGGATTGAACCACCTGTGCTCTCTACAGAGACACCACCAGTCGTCCCGTGCAATGTCGCGTTATTTCCAAAAAAGACATCTCCTTGAGCGGATATTCCAAGATTGTCAGAAAAAAGCGTCGCATTCTCGCCAATAGACAAACTATCCCCCGCAGCTACCACGAGATCTCCATATCTTCCTTCTGAAAGTCCTGACGCCGTTCCAGCTTTAACTTCTGCGTTGTTTCCAATATCAATTCTCCCACCATCGGACTTCACGGTGGCACTACCGGGGGTAACAATTGTTAAATTGTTCTTGATATCCAGACCAGCACCTCCGTAGACGTACACGTCTCCTTGATTGGAGTTAACTGTAAAGCCGTCTTTTCCAATCGAGAAAACTCCCTGTGCACCCACAGTGACCTTTCCTTCCTGTGGATTAGAAGATTGCGCTTCTATATGAAGCTCTCCAGCAAAGGTTGCATCGCCATCGGAAATTATCTCCGCCGACCCATCGGTGGCGGTAATACTCACATTCTCTCCCAAGGTGAACGAATCTTTTCCTCCAGTCACAGACACCGACGATCCGGTGGCCGTAAAGTCACCTATCTCTATGCTATCGGTTCCGGAGACGTTGACTCTGCCCTTGGCAGAAAGCTCAGCACCCTCTAAATTCAAAGAGGAGGCTGACAGGCTCACGCCTCCTGCTGTAGCCTCAAGCTTCAATTCACCTTCCTTAAATTCAATACCACCGGCGCTCTGAATTTCAATGTCTTTTGCCCTGTAAGAATTTCCTTCTGCGCTTGCGAACATCCTTAACGCATTTTCAGCTGTGCTTCCAGCTTTCACGGAAAGACTACCATTTTCACTGTATGAAACATTCACATCGGATAGATCAAGTATTCCGGCAGAGTCGAGAGACAAATCGCCATTTGCATTTAATTTTGTATCCCCATTGGTCAATATATCACCCACGGTGGATTTGACAACTAGGGAACCATCTTCTGCACCTGCAGTAAGCGTTGATGAAGAAATATCAACCGTCTCTGCTTCAAGCCAAATACTTCCTGAGGCATTCAAATTCTTTTCAGCCATATTCAAATGGCCGTGCAGCGCCTTAAACGTAATATCGTGAGCCTTAAAGCCGCTGTTCCCAAAATTAAGGTTTCCTTGGGTAGCTTCAATGTAGATGTCACCGGCTTCAAATCCACTGTTTAACGTAATGTCTCCTTTGGCCGTAAACATTACTCCAGCATTGTCTCCAACCACCTTGACGCCCTCAAAAGACAATGCTCCCGAAACACTTTCTGCAATTAACTGACCGTCTTGAATCAACAAATCAGAGTTGAAGTCAACCGTACCTTGTGCTTTCAGTTGCACATTTCCAGTGACTTCAATCGACCCTTTTTCTCCAGAAAGCGTTTCTGCCGAAACGCTCATATCGCCAGTTCCTAAAGACTCCACATAAAGACCACTCAATTCACCCTCAACAAGTTTGAGCTCGAAGTCCTTACCTAGATCTTCTTCGGTATCACTTTGCAATTTCAGTGCTCTCTCCACACTGCCTACTGTTCCAGAGGATGCAAAGGTAAAGCTTTTTCCAGAAATTCTAGTCTCATCACTGACTGCAAATATATTGGTTCCACCTAGATAAACCTCGGCACCACTAGAGACAGAGTTGAGATTAAGATCTCCCTCCTGGTCCAAATATATTCCTTTGCTTGACGAAAGGGTTGCACTTCCGGACAACTGCGTTTGAATATGTTGTTCGGAAGAGCCTAGTCCCCCGGTTCCTCCCCTCAGAACAAGGTCCTTGGCTTTTAAGAGAGAACCTTCGGCCTGTCGGATTCCATTTTCGGCTGTCAATCTTAGATCGCCTTCTTCGCTTGTGATATCGCCAACCAACAACTCATCTGCCCCGACGGATTGCAAATAAACGTCCTTTTTAGCCTTGGCTTCAAATGATGGGCTCTTCTCACTTTGGTGGGTCTGCTCAAATTCCAACGTCCTCTTGGGGTTGATGGTCACCGTTCCGTTTTCCAGATCCCATTCAACATCGCCTGCTTCAGCTCGAGCCAAATCCTTGTAGAGATCAGTAATATTTCCCGCCTTCTCTTCTAAGGACCTGCCAATAGAGCCACCAGAGGATTCCAACGTTATCTGGCTTGCTTTAATATTCGGTGTACCTGAGACGGGAATGTCACTAGGCTTGGAATTTAAGAGGCTGTCTGATATAGCAAAGACTAACTCCTCCTGGGTCCATCCATAGTTTTGTTCTTGGGCGTAGAGATAATTCAGCTGTGAACCCTCTTTATTACGCTCCATTTGTATCGCAGCTTCAGCATCAACGACACCCTCAAAGCGTTTTTTGAGCTCGTTGTAATCTCTCTGCTGATCTTCGGTTAGCTCTTTTCCTTCGTAGTTCTGATA
>CANQMZ010000051.1 GCA_947625105.1 uncultured Parasutterella sp. | reverse complement strand
TGCCCTTTGGAATCCTTTAACCATTGTCCGACACTCTCAGAAACACTGAACTCCGTCCTAAGGGCCATGTAAAAGCCCAGAGTGTCGAGCCTTTGAGAATTAAGCCAATTCGCAACGTTGGTCTTAATCTTTTTTTCTATTTCTCCAATCTCAGGTGAATTGAAAAGACGGTTTAATTTTTCTCGAAAGATTTGACGCTCAATTTTTTTATTCACAGTGATTTCTCCAAGAAAGAATGAAAACCTAGTCTTTTGACCTTTCGGTCAACTTTTTACTTTCGGTACAGGCTTCGGTCCAAAACAGCTCAGCTGCTTTAGACAATGTGCGGTTTTTCTTTCTGACAAGAACGTGCTTTGAGAGCCTTTCGGGAACGATCGGAAGGAACTTTAGCCCCTGAGTTTTTCGGCAGGTAAAAGAGCCCTCAATACAGAGCAAATTCCCCAAACCTTTTTGTACCAGGACAAGAGCGTTTGTGGCCAAATTATGGTGAATGACAACATTGAGTTCCTTTTCTGGAACACCTAACCAACTACAAATTTCATCTAGAACGATATATCGCCGGGGAAGTAGCAGTGGCAATTTAGCGGTTTCCTTCGAACTAAGAGAGGACTTGTTCCTAAAAGATTTGTCGTTTTTAACAACCACTCCCCAGCGATCAGTTGCGGGAAGCGGTATACGATTGTATTTCGCCGCTTCTACCGGTTCTAGGAGGAAAGCCATGTCAAGCTTGTTTTCGTCCAGTTTGTTTTTAAGATCATCGCTATCGGCTGAATACATTTCCATCTTCACGTGGGGATAGGCGTTTCTAAATCGTATGAAAAGATCAGTGACGAAATTGATGATGTTTGATTCAACACAACCCACATGGATCGTCCCTGCTAAGAAATCTCCTCGCTCGGAAAGAGAACTTTTGGTCTCATCGTAGATGTTCAATATTTCTTGAGCTCTCAGCTGAAAAAGGTAGCCTTGTTCGGTTAGGGAGACCTGTTTTTTGCTGCGCACCAGAAGTTTGCAGCCAAGCTCTTCTTCAAGTTCTTGGATTTGTCTACTTAATGCCGGCTGAGAAATGAAGAGCATTTCCGATGCCCTAGTAATGTTTCCTGTTTTGCAAACGGTAAGGAATGATTTAATTTGCCGGGTATTCATTTGCGTAATAGAAAAAACGAATCAATAGGGGAGTTTTATGCTCATTTTAAAAGACTTTTTGATAACACAATGGCTAAGTTGAATGTGCACGGTTCAATGTTTTCAACGGACTGCAATGATAAGATTTCGTGAACAAGGGGTGAGAACATGAAAGCTTTAGTGGTAGGTGGCTGGGTCAGGGATAAACTTCTCCGTGAGGCTGGCTACGATGTAAAAAGCTCTGACAGGGATTGGGTGGTTGTTGGTGCAACTCCTCAAGAGCTGCTTTCATTGGGATTTTTGCCTGTCGGGGTGGATTTTCCGGTTTTTCTTCATCCTCAAACCAAAGAGGAATACGCTCTTGCAAGAACCGAGCGGAAAAGTGGTCATGGCTATAAAGGTTTTACCTTTTATTCCGCCCCAGATGTCAGTCTTGAGTCTGATCTTATCCGGCGCGATTTGACTATCAACGCGATTGCAATGGACGAAGACGGCACGTTGGTGGATCCTTACGGAGGGGTAAAAGACATTGAAAGAAAAGTTTTACGCCATGTCAGTCAGGCTTTTTTAGAGGATCCCGTACGGCTGCTTCGTGTGGCGAGGTTCCAGGCAAGGCTTCCGGATTTCAAAATTGACCCGGGCACGATGGCAATGCTCCAGGATATGGTCAAAAGCGGTGAAGTAAATGCCCTAGTCAGCGAAAGAGTCGGGATGGAATTCCGAAAGGCATTGAAAGAAAAGAAGCCGTCATTATTTTTTATTGTTCTAGAAAAAACGGGATTTTTAAAACGGTTGTACCCTGAATGGATTTTTGGTTCTAAAACTCTAAATCTGATTGATCACATTCAGGGGCTTAAAATCGAATTAAAAAGGTTTGCTGCAAGCTTTTTGGAAACTAGGCCTGAAGCAGTTAGGAAAATAGTTGGCTCTCTCAGATTGCCGAACGAGTACATGGAAATGGCAACCATGTTTTCTACGGCAGTTCACGTTGCCCCTATAGAGTCTGATAGTGCCAAGAACATACTTAGCGCACTTAAGCGCTATGATGGATTCAGGAGAGTGGAAAGATTTCAAACTCTACTTTCAATTCTTCAAGAAGCGGGTTTTATTAAGAACAAAAATTTTTGGGAAAACGTTGTCAAAACAATGGCTGACCTTCCCATGGCTGAAATTGTCAGCGACTGCACAGATAAAAAGGAATTACCGCTAGTCATTGAGAGGGCGAGGATAAAAAAACTAGAAGAACTACTAAAGGCTAGATAAGTTTGCCTATGAGAAGAAGGATGACCGTAATAAGTACAGTGCTGGCAATCGGTATTTGAATCTGCTTGCCAAACACTTTAAAGTTAAGGTCTCCCGGTAGGCGTCCGATACCAAGTTTTTGAAGCCAAGGGATAGCGGAAGTCAAAACGCAAAGACCGATAAAAATAGTCAGAATCCATCTCATGGGTGAATTGTGACACATAAAACGACGAAGAGGAGATCGATTGTGATTGTTGATCCATTACTACTAGAAAGCCCTTTGGATAAGATAGTGATGAGGGATTACCTTTTGGAGGGCAGTGTTGGTATTCTGGACAAGGAGAAAATCACCAAACAACCCCTGCTTTTTAATGTTTCAGCTTACGTGACCAGAGCAGAACGGTCACCAAAAAGTATCAAAGATGTCCTTGACTACAGGCGCATCAAGGAGATTATTGATCAGGCTGTTTTGCGAGGGCATCATGATCTTCAAGAAGAACTGGCCGAGGAAATTGCAAAGGAGATCCTGAATCTAGAACCGGTTCAGGTGGTCTCCCTCAGAGTGGAAAAACCTCAGGCGATAACCGAGGCATCAGCGGTTGGGGTTGAAATAGTAAGGCGTAAGAAGTAATGAGCGAAGAAGTGAGAGAGGACGGGCGAGAGCCCAAAACTAAACGCCATCTTTCTTTTGAGAATAGAAAGTTGGAAAAAAGAATAGTTCGGCTTTGTGCGCAGGCCATCACCGACTTCAATCTTATTGAAGACGGTGACAAAGTGATGGTGTGCATCTCAGGAGGAAAAGACAGCTATGCGCTTTTGGACGCACTAAAAAGGCTTCAAGGGAGAGCGCCCATAGATTTTTCTCTACTAGCTCTGTGTGTAAATCAACACTTACCGAATTTCCCGCTCGACAAAATTGTGTCTCATTTAGAAAAAATATCCGTTCCCTATCTCATTGAGGATCAGGATACTTTTTCTTTGGTCAAGTCAAAAGCAGGGAGCAATCGTGGTTATTGCTCAATATGCTCCCGCTTCAGAAGGGGCATCATCTATAGAGTGGCCGGTGAGCAAAACTGCACTAAAATTGCTCTTGGTCATCACATGGATGATGTCATCAGCACTTTCTTTCTGAATATGTTCTACGGGGGACGGTTAAAAGCCATGCCGCCGAAACTACTCAGCGACGCCAAAGAACATATCGTCATTCGTCCGCTTATTTATCTTCGTGAAAAAGACCTAGCCAGGTGGTGCAAGGTTCAAGGCTATGAAATCATTCCTAAATTGTGCGGAGCAGACGATCTTTGTAGGCGCGAGATGAAGGAAATGATTCGCAGGATGGACCAAGAGAGTCCGGGCAGGGTGGAAAATATTTTCAGAAGTTTGATGAGGGTTGCGCCTTCTCACCTCGTGGATAGTACCCTCTTTGATTTCATCAACATTAGAAGCCAAAAAAGCAGTCCGCAATAGGCTCAACCAAAGCGTTTTTTATTTCTTTTGTTCTTTTTTGGTAGTTGATGGCTTCGGTGTTTCTGATTTGTTCTGAGATTCTGATTCGTGCGAAGCAGGCAAAGCCGACGAGGAGCCTCCTTTGAAATCAGTGGCGTACCAACCCTTCCCTTTCAGCTCAAAACCAGGTGCTGAGAGTTGTTTCACCAAAGTTTCTTTTCCGCACTGAGGGCAATGAGTTAACGGTGCATCAGAATACTTCTGTAGGTAGTCTTTACTAAACCCGCAGTTTGAGCATTTATATGCGTAAATTGGCATTTTCTTTTTGTTTTATTTCAAAATCAGGGCGTGATTATAAGAAACCCAAAAGAGAAAAGACCCATAAAGGGCCCTTTCTCGATCAGGGATTTCCTGATTAATCGTCTTCTTCCTTGCGTTGGTAGTTCGCAGCAAGTTCAAGTTGCTTCTGCATCGGAACGGCTGCATAGCCAGCCAGTTCCATGGAGTAGCTTCCAGCTCCCTGAGTGATGGCGTTCAACCTTGCGGCGTAACCGTCGAGCTCAGACAGAGGAACAGTTCCGGAAATAATCATCATGCCGCCAGCCATGTTAGCTGTTCCAGTAACTTGACCTCTGCGGCTTGCCAAATCACCGGTGATATCGCCCATACTGCTGTCAGGAGCAACGATTTCAATATCAACGATCGGTTCGAGAATAACAGGCTTGGCTTTGGCTAGTGCGTCAAGCATGGCCTTGCGACCGGCGGATACGAAAGCTACTTCCTTGGAGTCAACCGGATGGCTCTTACCGTCATAAACAACTACACGAACGTCGTGGATCGGGTATCCCGCCACAAATCCAGTGTCAAGTGCATCACGAACACCTTTTTCGACGGCTGGGATGAAGTTGTAAGGAATAGCTCCGCCCTTGACTTCATCGACAAATTCAAAGCCTTCACCTCTTTGTCTTGGTTCAATTCGTAAATAAACCTCTCCGAATTGTCCTGCACCACCAGTTTGTTTCTTGTGGCGGGCGTGTCCTTCAGCCTTCTGGGAGATTGTTTCCCGGTAAGGAATACGCGGAGTGCGAGTATTGACTTCAAGTTTGAACTGGGCAGCCATTCTCTCAAGGACACTACGAAGGTGCTGATTACTCAGACCACGAAGGACCGTTTCGTTTAAAGTCGTGTCATGCTCCAATTCAAGAGTCGGATCCTCGGAGAGCATCTTGTTCAAAACATCAGAAAGTCTGCCTTCATCTCCGCGGCGGGCGGGGGAAATAGCCAAGCCAAACATTGGTTTCGGGAAATGAAGCGGCTTCATGCGAATGGTGTCATGATCGTGTGAAGAATGCAACACACTGTCAAACACCAGTTCTTCAATCTTAGAAATAACACCTATATCCCCTGGAACGAGTTCACGGACTTCAGTTGTTTCCTTTCCTTGAAGGATCATTGGGTGAGCAACTTTAATGGCTTTCTTGTTGTCATCAACAAAGAGCATATCGTCACGCCTTAATGTTCCCTGGTGGATACGGAAGACGCCGACCTTACCAATGTACGGGTCATTAACCACTTTGAAGATATGGGCAACAAGCGGCAGTTCCGGATCCGGAAGTAGTTTCACGTCATTGCCTTCTGCATCTTTAAACGGAGGTTCGTTGGCTTCAGCCGGATTTGGCAGGTGGCGAACCATGACGTTGATGAGGTCATCAACACCGGCGCCGGTCTTTCCTGAAACAAAACAGATAGGAACAATATGACCCTCTCTCAAAGCCTGGGTCAAAGGAGCGTGCAGTGTTGACGGATCGGCAGAGCCCTCTTCAAGGTATTTTTCCATCGCAGCATCATCGACTTCAACGACCTGTTCAATGAAAGCTCTGTGAACTTCTTCAACACTCATGAAATCGGCTTCACCATGATCTTTAGAGAAGCAATCGATCACCCTAGAACCATTGTCGGCTGGCAAGTTGATTGGCATGACTTCATTGCCGAAGGCCTCTTTCAGATCAGCAACCAATTTTGGTAGATCTAAATGTTCTGCGTCAATCTTGTTGACGATGATCATGCGATTGAGGTTTCTTTCTTTGGCCCAATCCATCATACGGCGGGTCATCAGCTGGATTCCGGCGGTAGCATCTACAACGATGGCTGCCGTCTTTACGGCGGCCAAAGCACCAAGTGCCTGACCTACAAAATCGGGATATCCCGGGGTGTCAATCATATGCACACGAACTTCTGTGCCGTCTTCTTTATCAGCTTCAAAATGAGTACAAGCGGCTCTCAGTGAGTGTTGGACTGCTTTCTCGAGAGGGTCCGAATCACAAACTGTTGTGCCGCGTTCTACCGAGCCACAGGTGATGATCATTCCGGCCTTTGCTAGGATGCCCTCGGCAAGGGTGGTCTTACCACTTCCGCCGTGACCGACTAGCGCAACCGTGCGTAGGTTTTCAGTTGTAAAAATAGGCATACTGCTCTCCATCGTTTAATTTGGATCTTGCATAACCCTCGATTTTGAAACAATACGTCTCATTTGTCGAGGTGCTTTTTGAAAAAAAACGGTAAAAGGCTGTAAAAATCTCCTCAAACAAGAGGAAAATCTTGGATTAATGAATTAAGAGAGTAAAACAAAAACATGAATAATCAACACTTCAGCGCAGGCTGCGATGCCGAAGAATTTGAAAAATTCCAATCAGCGATCAAAAAACTCATTGAACTGGCGAACGGAGAAATTCTTCCGCGTTTTTTAAGCGGGACGAGAGTTTTTGATAAGGACAACCACACTCCTGTAACAGAAGCTGACCGTCAGGCTGAATTGGTCATGCGTCATTGGATTGAAGAAAATTTTCCGAATCACGGTATCTATGGTGAAGAGTTTGGAATAAAAGAAAGTGGTGTCACACAGCTTCCTCGATACCGATGGATATTGGATCCGATTGATGGGACTAGGGCGTTTATAACGAACGCTTTTCATTTCGGAACATTAATTGCCGTAGAAAAGGATTCGGGAGAAGGCTTTAAGCCGTTAGTGGGCGCGATTTCCTTTCCCCACGTACACACATGGATTATCGGAGATGGTAAGCAAGCGATGCTTCATATGCCGGATGGTTCTTCCCACCAAGTACACGCTAGAAACCTGAGGAGCCTTGCTGACGCAACTTTTCTCGTGACTTCTCATTGGACGACAAAAGAGCAAGTGGGAGGCAAGGAGCTGCAAAGGCTCATAGATAAGGCCAAGCTATACAGAACATGGGGCGACTGTTTCGGTTATTTTGCAGTAGCAACTGGCGGTGCGGACATCATGATTGATCCGGACTTGAGTTATTGGGATGTCGCAGCTTTGGTTCCGGTTGTTGAAGGATCGGGAGCAGTGATTACTAGCTGCAAGGGAGGAAATCCTCTCAAGGATCTTTCGGCCTTAGCCTGTGCGTCTTCCCTTTATGACGAGGTACTCTCTGAGTTAAACAGACAGTGAGAGATAGAGGGGATTTGTTTTTTAAAGTTATAACGAGAACATGTGGCAATCTCTCGAAATCGTAACGGTGCTCCCAAAAGTATTTTAAGTTGTAAATTTTTTAGGCTTTGAGACACACTTGTTTTCAAACAGAGACGTCTCTTGGCTCCAAAGAGTCCTATTTCTTGAGAAACTAGGGACAACCTTAAAAAACGAGACGGCAATGAAAAAACTCTGCTTAATAGTCCCAATGATCGCCTCCTGCTTTTTAGCCGGTTGCGTCACGACACCTGATTTTCATATGTCGCCAGAGCAAAAAGCACTTATTCCGGCCAAGTGGATTGGACCCCAGTTGAATCCTGCAGATGCGGTGGATTTATCCAAGTGGTGGCAAACATGGTCGGACCCCGAGGTGGCTAAGCTAATTTACCGATCTCAACAGGCCAACACCGATATTAAAGTTGCTCAGGCGAATCTGAGAGCGGCTAGAGCAGGAGTCACAGTTGCTGCTTCTGGCATGTTTCCCTCAATTGATGGTTCAGCCAGGGCCGGTAGGAATCATTCTGCCGGTATGGGCACAAATTCTTTCGGGATTGGGTTAAACGGAGGCTGGACCATAGATGCGGGAGGCCGGTACGCCGCCTATGAAGCAGCCCAAGCAGACCTTTTGTCCAGTGACGCTGCTCTAGGGGATGTCCAAGTAGCCATCGCGGCATCCGTGGCATCTGCTTATGTCAACTTGCGGCTTGCTCAGAGACATTTGCAAGTAGCCAAGGAAAACGTCAAGACACAGCAGGAGTCTCTTGATATCGCCAATTGGAGATATTTGGCTGGTTTAGTGGATTCCACGGACGTTGATCAAGCGGTGACATCGTTAGAACAGACCAAGGCCAGCATCCCGCTTTACGGAGCCCAAGTTAACGAGTACAGGAATCTCTTGTCCCGGTTGACGAGTTTGCAGCCTAAGGAAGTTGGTTTTGAAGAAATCAAGGATATTCCCAAAGCACCGGACAATATTGCCCTCTCAATTCCGGCGGATAATCTTCGCGCCAGACCGGACGTCAGAATGGCGGAGGCTAATGTGATGGCCGCCATGGCAAATCATACCCAGGCTCTTTCTGCATTGTTCCCGAGTTTGAACATTTCCGGTTCATTCGGGCTTGCAGGGCTGACGGTTTCAAGTCTTGGTTCTTCAGGTACGCACAATTCATCAATCCTCGGTTCAATCACGCTGCCAATTTTCAACGCGGGCGCTTTAAGAGCCCAATTGGAACAGGCTGACGCCTACGTAGCGCGTGCCAATGCCAGTTACGAGGCAAGTCTTTTGCAGGGTGTCCAGGAAGTTGAAAACGCGCTCAATGAAATTTGGTCCAATGAAAAACGCAGAGAATCATTGCAGATAGCGGTTCGTTCGGCGCAGAGCGCAGCTAAGAGCGCAAGACAGAACTACAGCGCCGGTTTACAGGATTTTACGGTTGTTCTGACTACGCAGCAGTCACTTTTAAGAGTTGAGGAATCACTTGCTTCTGTGGAAGCTGCCATAGCTCAGGGTTATATCGACCTTTATCAGGCACTTGGCGGAGGTTGGATAGTGCCGCAGGAATTTAAAGAAAATGACAAACGAAATTAAAAAAGAAACAGCTAGCAAAGCCGATACTGAGGCTCTTCTCGGAGCAGGCGCGACTAAGCCCGTATGGAAACGGAAGGGAGCATGGGTAGCTGCAGCTTGTATCGTTGCTATTCTCTGTGGCGGCTATTACGGTTTCTTTGCCAAAGGAAGTGACAAGGTCGGCTTTGTCACATCCAAGACGGAGAAGGGAAATCTTGTCGTGGAAGTGTCGGCTAACGGAACGATTAATCCGATCAGAACGGTGGCCATTGGAAGCGAGCTCTCCGGTATCGTTCGAGACGTGAAAGTCGATGTTAATGATTTGGTAAAAAAGGGTCAGGTCCTGATTCAGCTTGATGACACCAAACTTCAAGCCAACGTCCAAAGAGCTAAAGCTACTCTCCAGCTTTCTAACGCCTCGTTGGCAGAGGCTAACGCTACGCTAAAAGAAGCTCAGGCCAAATTGGCAAGGCTTAACGAAGTAAGAAGACTCTCTGGAGGAAAGAGCCCGAGCAAGACAGAAATCGATACTCAAGAGGCTTTGGTTTCAAGGGCTGAAGCCTCTGTTCAAAGCGCTAAGGCGAAAATAGTTGACAGTGAAGAGGCACTTAAAGCGGCTGAGACAGATCTTTCTAAAACGCAGATTATCTCCCCAATTGATGGCATTGTTTTGAGCAGATCGGTAGAAAACGGCTACGCAGTGGCAGCCTCTTTGCAAGCGGTAGAACTGTTAAAGCTGGCAACCGACATGAATAAGCTCGAGCTTCAAGTGAATGTTGACGAGGCAGATGTGGGTGCGGTCAAACCCGGTCAGGCTGCTTTCTTTACAGTTAGTGCCTATCCTGACAGGCGTTTCCCGGCAGAGCTTAAGAAAGTGGCTTTCGGTTCAACAAAAACTGACAACGTGGTTACCTATGTAACTTATTTGGAGGTTGAGAATCCGGATATGTTGCTTCGACCAGGAATGACCGCAACCGCAAATATCAGAACAGTATCCCTGAAGGATGCATTGCTTGTTCCAAATACAGCTTTGCGCTTTAAGCCATCTGACGCGACAGCCCAGAAGAACTCTAGTATGGGCATGTTTGGACCTCCAATGAGAAGAAATGTCCGTAAGAGTTCCTCAAGCGCTCTCGGTGTTTCCGGCGCTCAGTCCAAGGGAAGCGTTTATGTTCTTAGAGAAGGTAAACCCGTTGAAGTTCCTTTAATTGTGGGTTACACGGACGGAAAAATGACTCAAGTCGTCAAAGGTGAATTAAAGGCTGGAGATGAAGTTATTGTTGATCAGAAGCGAGGCTCTTAATGACTGACCGGTCCGATACACCGCTTGTTGAGCTCA
Source organism: uncultured Parasutterella sp. (assembly GCA_947625105.1). GTDB lineage: Bacteria > Pseudomonadota > Gammaproteobacteria > Burkholderiales > Burkholderiaceae_F > Parasutterella. The sequence goes on along the minus strand of CANQMZ010000051.1, from coordinate 2,244 downwards.
TCAATATCGGAAAGCGATATGGTACTGGTGAGACGGCGTTTTACGCTTTAAGTGGTGTCAACATGAAGATCTACGAAGGCGAGTTTGTCGCCATCATGGGTCCTAGTGGCTCCGGAAAATCGACCTGCATGAATTTGATAGGCGCGCTTGATACTCCTACCGAAGGACAGTATTTATTCAATGGTTTTCATGTCGAGCACTTTACTCGTGATCAGAGAGCTTTGCTCAGAAGAAAGTATTTGGGCTTCGTTTTCCAGGGATTTAACCTGTTGGCCCGAACGAGTGCGGTAGAAAATGTTGAATTGCCGCTGCTTTACAGAGGAGAGCCCAAGCGCGTAAGAGAAGAGCTTGCTTTGGCTGCTTTGGAAAAAGTTGGTTTGACTCGTTGGAAAGATCACACACCATCCGAATTATCCGGCGGTCAGCAACAGAGGGTGGCTATCGCGAGAGCTATAGTGACTGAGCCGAAATTGCTGCTTGCCGATGAACCCACGGGAAGTTTGGACTCTCATCGAAGTGTAGAAATTATGGAGTTGCTTCAGCAGCTTAACGAAGAGCAGGGCATTACGGTAGCCCTAGTGACTCATGAACCCGATATGGCTCAATATGCCAAACGGATAGTCCACTTTGTTGACGGCCATATTGCTGATGTTTCAGGAGCTAAACGATGATAGGTAATGCGTTACTGTTGGCTCTCAGGCAGATCTTCCGCAATCCCATGCGATCAATGTTGACTGTGCTTGGTATTGTTATCGGTGTGGCCGCCGTGATCACCATGGTGACCATAGGAAACGGAGCAACCCAGCAAGTCAGAGACCAGATTGCTTCTTTAGGTTCCGATACCTTGATGATTCGTCCCGGGCAAAGAATGGGTCCCGGTCAATCCATCGGGGCTCCTTCTTTCAAAGAATCAGACGCAGAGGCGATCGCTTCTCAAATTGCAGGTATTAAAGAAGTCGCACCCTCCAGGACGTCTTCGACAGTTGTGGTGGCTAACGGAAAAAACTGGTCCACAACCGTAGTGGGTTCCACAAACGGGTACTTTGATGTTAACAACTTGACGCTAAAAGAGGGGAGGTTTTTCGAGCCTTCCGAAACGCGAGCCGGAAGTGCCGTTTGTGTTATCGGTCAAACAATCCAAAGAGAGGTGTTTGATAACAAGCCAGTTCTTGGCGAACTGTTGCGCATCAAAGGTTTTTCTTGCAGAGTGGTCGGTCTGCTTGATCTCAAAGGGCAGTCTGGGATGGGAGTTGATAAAGACGATATCGTCATTATTCCGCTTAACACATTCCAGCGCAGATTAAGTGGGAACGTCCGCGTTCCACTAATTACCGTTGCGGTTCAACCGGGAAGTGATATTGATCGTGTGAAGGAGAGTACGAGACTTCTACTTCGCGAGAGAAGATCCTTGTCCAGTGGAGATTTGGATAACTTCAACATTCTTGATACTTCCGAACTCATTGATACCATTTCTAAGACAAGCGAAGTACTGACCATGCTATTGGGGGCGGTTGCTGCGGTCAGCCTACTGGTGGGTGGTATCGGCATTATGAATATCATGCTTGTTAGCGTGACAGAAAGGACTCGAGAAATAGGAGTACGTTTAGCTATCGGTGCATTGGAAAGAGAAGTCTTGTTGCAGTTCCTCATTGAGTCGATCATGCTGGCTTGCTTTGGAGGATTGCTTGGAGTTATTTTGGCTCTCGGAGCTTCAATAGCAATTACTCATTTCATGGATGTCCCGTTTGTTTTTAGCCCGATGATTAATATCCTGGCTTTTGGCTTTGCTGCCTTTATCGGAATCATCTTCGGATTTTTTCCTGCCCGACGTGCGGCCAAACTGGATCCTATTGAAGCCGTTCGACACGAATAAAAACACAGGGGCTACGATTAAACGAAATTTCTCAGTCCCCATTACGGCTTAGCTGAGTCAATAGACAGGCAGGAAATAGTGTTCGGTGCTTAGGTAATGTCGGGTAGTTGTGGCATGATTCTTTTTCTGCTTTTCAAAGAGGAGAGATGGTCTTTGGAGCTGTTTTTCTGACAAAGGATGATAGTGGCTAAGGCAAGTTTATTAGGTGCGGTTTTGTTCTTGAGATAGTTGGAATTTTTACACTGAACCCGGTCCGAATCAAGATCAACATCAAGCCTGTAATGCAGATCGTTACCCACGTCCAGTGTCTGAAAATGGTCCTGCCGACCTGTTCCAAGATTTTTTTCGTGATCGAAATTTAGGTTGCTGAA
>CANQMZ010000050.1 GCA_947625105.1 uncultured Parasutterella sp. | reverse complement strand
TTGAAAAACTTCCCGATGATCTTCTTGCCGCCTAAGGGATTTTACTTGTTGTTTTCCCGCTATTTCTTGAAGAGCCCAAAAGAACCCTTGCAATCTTTATTGTCTTTTTTTTAACGCAGACGGTTCCGTTAATTAACTAACCTTTTACTAATAAATTCCGAGCAATTGTCCGTTTTTGGCGGTTTCTAAGATAGATAATTTACAAGTTTGTTTCATCAACAATTTCAGGAAATCTTTTATGTCCCTCAAAAGAAGACAACTTTTTAAATTTTTCGGACTGTCCGCAGGTAGCTTGCTCGTTGGGTCGACTGCAACACCAGTGTCGGCCAGTGAAAAAGAATTTCTTCCGCCCACCGCGGAGCACCCGCTTATCTTGAGTTTCAATGAAAATCCTCTCGGCATGAGTGAAAAAGCTCGCGAAGCTTTAAGCGCCGCAGGCGAAAGAGCATCACGTTATCCTTTTGCCCAAGTAGGAAAACTCAAGGAACTTCTTGCCAAATACATGCATGGCACACCTGATGAAATCTTGCCGACTCACGGTTCAGCTGAAGCAATCCGCGCCGCCGTTGAAGCCTATAAGAATGGCGGTGCCGCCTTGATTGTGCCAGAGCTCACTTACAGCGATGGAAGCGATGTAGCTAAACGCAACCATATGCCGATTATTCGAGTCAAGATGGGGCCAAACTGGAGCATTGATGTTGCCGCCATGAAGAAGGCTGCCGCTAAAGAGGCCATCCGCCGTCCGGTAATCGTCTACTTTGTCAATCCGAACAACCCGACAGGAACAATTGCTGACAATAAGGCACTCTTTGATTGGATTAAATCCAAACCGAAGAACACTTTCTTCATTCTTGATGAAGCTTATGGTGAATTTGTGAATGACCCGTCCTATCAATCTTGTGCTCAATTGGTACGTGATGGCTATAACAATTTAGTCATTCTCAAGACATTCTCCAAGATCTTCGCTATGGCCGGCCTTCGTTTAGGCTTTGCTTTCGGCACTAAGGATGTTATTGACCGTATTAGAGATCACGTTGCCTACGATGTCATGATGAATCAGGCAACAATTGCTGCGGCAATGTCTGAAATTGAAGACGAAGACTTCTTGACAAAGTCAAAGGCAAGCAACGACGAATCAAGATCTATCCTTGTAGATGCACTCAAGGAACTCAAGATCCCCTATTTGCCAAGCGAAACAAACTTTATCTTCATTGATCTGAAGAAGCCACAGGGCGAATTCGTTCAACACATGAAGGAAGCAAACATTTGGGTTGGACGTCCTTTCCCGCCTGCAACCAACTGGTGCCGTATCTCTTTAGGCACCCCCGCACAGATGCGTTATTTCGTTAAGGTTCTGAAGGAATTCAGAGAAAAAGGTTGGGTATAACCTAGACATAAAACACCCCCCCCCGGCTGATTTAATCAGTCGGGGTAATTTTTTAGGTTGTTAATCTAGGACAAGCCTTTGGCTTTCCGCCTCGGGAGCCTCTTTCCAACTATTTCCATACCGATATCTCTGAACCAAATAAACCAGACCAAAAAGAGCTAGGCCAACGAGATAGCCCCAATATCTTTGGTTATATGGCAGGAAAAATCCCGTGATCGTAGCGGGAAACATCAATATCACGGTAGTACCGAGCAATAAAACCCGCTCAAATATGTTGCATTTATCTAAAACCCAACCCTGGATGGCTGAGGTAAATGCGATCATTCCCAAAGAAGTCATACAGAAAATGAATAACGCCTCAACCCAGGAATCAACTCCTAAAAGCAAAATATCAGAATTGAAAAGGAAGAAAACAGGAATAATCACCGTGCGGATATCGTAAAGGAACCCTTGGACTCCGACGGCAATCGGGTTTTCTTTGGCGATTGCAGCTCCCGCATACGCAGCTAAACCCACTGGTGGAGTGTCATCAGCAAGAATACCGAAGTACAGACAGAACAGGTGGGCCGCAATAAGCGGTATGACGATTTCTTGTCCATGCAAATGCATGCCAACTGCAAGTTCAACAATCACCGGGGCGGTCAAAGAAGCCATGATGATGTAGTTTGCGGTTGTCGGCAGCCCCATTCCCAAAAGAAGACTTGCACATGCCGTGATGAAAATCATTAGGAAAATATTTCCCATGGAGAGAACTTCCACGAAAGAAGTAATCTGTTGCCCCAGTCCCAAAGAGACGCAGCCCACAATAATACCGGCACTAGCGGTCGCCAAAGCGACCCCCGCCATATTGTTGGCTCCGGCTGCCATGGAATCCAACGTATTCTTTATTCCAAATTTAAACGCAGCCCAAAGGTCCGCGTCATGAACCTTGGCAATGGCCACAGGCTGAAGAACCATAATAATCATCAAAGCGATGATCGCGTGGAAAACAGAAAGCTCTGCCGAGTGCATCTCCACCACTAATTCCCAAATAAGGACCGCAAGCGGAATCAGGTAGTGAAGACCGTTTCTTAACTCTATCCAGAACCTAGGCAATTCAGCCTTCGGTAAACCTTTTAAACCGAGTTTGCAGGCTTCAATGTGAGTAATCCACAAAAGCCCCATATAAGAAGCAAAAGCCGGAACAGCCGCCGCTTTTGCCACCTCAATGTAAGGAACATTGACATATTCGGCAATGATGAAAGCTGCAGCCCCCATCACCGGTGGAGCAAGCTGACCATTCACAGAAGAAGCCACTTCAATGGCCGCAGCCTTCTTGGCCGGGTAACCGAGTCTCTTCATCAAGGGAATCGTAAAGGTACCCGTAGTCACTACGTTCGCAATGGAGGAACCTGACACCATACCTGAAAGGGCAGAACTTACCACTGCGGCCTTAGCGGCACCTCCGCGGTATTGACCCAAACCGGATATGGCCAACCTGGTAAAAAATGCCCCTCCGCCAGCCCTATCCAACATAGTTCCGAACATGACAAATAGAAACACCACGGTCGCCGACACATGCAACGGCACACCGTATATTCCTTGAGTATCCATCGTGATTTGGGAAATAAACCGGGATAGTGTTGCCCCTTTAAAGGCTAGTGCATCTGGCAAATACGGACCTAAAAACACGTAAGCGATAAAGGCCCCGGAAATAACCGGAAGCGCAGGTCCCAAAACCCGTCGTGTTGCTTCAAGCATGAGAACAACAAGCAAAACACCAAAAATCAGATCTCTGCCGATAGGTTGCCCCGGTCTTTCCGAAATACCGGCGTAATCAATAACAATGTACAAAGCGGCGATTACGCCGACGATCCCAATCATCCAGTCAATGATGGTTACCCGCTTTAGCGCCAACAGAATCCTCAGGTCCCATCGAGACTTTAGTTCGGACTTTAGAGTCGGCAGATTTAAATAAATAAGCGCTAGAGCAAAAGCCAAGTGAAAGGCTTTGACATACAGGGAATCCAAAAGAAGCCAAGAGGCCGTGGACATTTGGAAAAACGCCCAGGCCAGTGCGACCAAATAAGTCAATTTAGCTGACAGTCCTGTCTTGTCGCCTTCCAAACCCTTATCGGCTTTCATCACCTGACGCTTGTACTCCCCAATCACATCGTCAGAGGCGTTTTTCTTAGGCTTTGGAATATACCCAGGAATACCTGCTTTCGGCAGGATCATTTCTTTTTCGTTCTTTTCAGTCATACCAACTCCCTGTGACTTATAAAAGAGCGTAGGCAGGCGCGGGCCGTTGGCCCGCACCTGCTCCCAAACGACTTATTGATTACTTAACAAGACCGGCTTCCTTGTAGTACTTCAGGGCACCCGGATGGATAGGAGCCGTCAGGCCTTGGAGCATGGATTCTTTGGTGAGCCCGGCAAGTGCGGGATGTAACTTCTTAAACTGATCAAGGTTGGTCATCACTTCTTTGGTGATGGCGTAAACCACGTCTTCAGGCGTATCGGCGCTAGTGACTAAAGTGGCCAACATACCCACGGTCTTGACTTTATCCTTTGCGTTGGTTGCATCAGGATACTGATCCATTGGGATCTCGACCATTGAGTAATAAGGAGCGTCTTTCAGCAATGTGCCTACTTCGGTAATTGGGATAATGCGAACCTTGCGTTTTCCTGCAGTAGCTTCCTTAATGTTGCCGTTCGGATGACCGACCGTGTAGAAGAACCCGTCAATACGACCGTCCTGCAAGACACGCGGCGCGTCAGCCGGTTTGAGTTTCTCGTCTCTAAAGTCTTTGCCCGGAGTAATTCCTACGGCTTTGAAGATATCCATGGAATTAATACGGTTACCAGAACCAGGATCGCCAAGGTTAATCGTCTTGCCACCCACGTCTTTAACTGATTTAATTCCTGAATCCTCGGCAGCGACAAAAGTCACGGCTTCCGGGGCTAGCGCAAAAACGGCACGCAATTTACTCACCGGCTTACCTTCCCATGGCCCTTTGCCGTTGTAAGCCATATACTGTGTATCAGCCTGAGCAATGCCGAAATCTAAGTCTTTCGAATCAATAGCATTGATGTTGAATTTGGAACCGCCCGTGGATTCCACAGAGGCACGGATTCCATACTGATCTTTTTTGCCATTGATGATGTTGGCGATAGCGCCACCTGTCGGATAGTAGACACCTGTGATGCCGCCCGTTCCAATCGTGACAAAAGTCTGCTTGGCCATAGCCATTGTGCCAACAAAGGCAAGAGATGCAGCCAAAGCAAAAGGAATAATTTTCTTAGCAAACATTGATTTTTCCTCCAAAGAGATTTGTATTTAACCTAAGTTCTGCAAAGCTTTTGGCCGTTATGCAGCGTGAACATTTATTATCTGGACCACTACGGAAAGACACCTTTTAAGCAACAATCCCGGTTCAGATATAAAGTCAAATAGCATTTTTGACTAACCTACCATAAGCAATTATCGTGCCAATTTTTATTATAAATATAACATAATGATTTATAAAGATAATTTTGACATCTAATCATTCTTGATTTGGCAATGACCATCAATGCCCCATTTTGGTGCATAAATAAACCTAAAGTTTCCCCTTTTGGTGCACAACGAAAGAAATTTCTAATGATTCACACGGTTAGAATATCCGAATTACTTTTAAGGAGTATTAAAAAATGATGCAACACGTTAAGCCTGTCGATATCTCCAGTGCATACCGAGTATTCAATCTTGGTGGAACAGTATTCGTTCAATCCAGTGTTGGAGATGATTTGGATATCATGCCTGCTTCATGGGTGTGCCCCCTAGACTACTCAAAAATGTCGGCAGTGGTGGACAGTACTCACTACACCCGTAAACTCATTGAAAAAAGTGGTTACATGGTTCTATCGACTCCCGGACTGGGCTTGCAACAAGAAGTCATGTATCTGGGCACCGTTAGCAAAAACGACAATCCCGGGAAGATTGAAGACAGCGGAATTCAGTTCTTCCGTATGCCCGACTGTGAGTTCCCTTTGATTGAGGGTTGCGCCGCCTGGGCTGTAGTTAAGATCATTGCCGAACCGCACAATCAGAAAACTTACGACTTGTTCGTTGGAAACATAGTGGCGGCCTGGGCTGATGACAGGGTATTCAGTAACAACCACTGGCACCTTGAAAAAGGCCCTGAATCACTGCGAAGCCTGCACTATTGCAGCGGTGGCCATTTCTACGCCATTGGAAAGGCTGTTGATGTTGACGGATACTGATTGGCGGCATATATGACAAAAGAGATTAAAACGGCCGCTATTCTCGGTAGAGGTGCACTTGGAGTCATGTTTGGCGATTTTCTTACGCGAAAACTGGGTAAAGACAATGTCTATTTCCTAGCCGACGAGAAAAGAATTTCCCGCTATGCAAATGAGAAAATCACCTGCAATGGTAAGGCTTGCAATTTCAGCTATAAAACCCCTGAATCCGTTGACAAACCGGCGGACTTATTGCTCGTTTCCGTCAAGGGAACTCAGCTAGAAAAAGCGATTCGAGATTCAGCGAAAGCCATCGGGGACGATCAGATCATCATTTCCTCACTCAATGGCATATCTAGCGAAGAGATTATTGAAAAAACGTTAGGTAGAGGAAAGATTATTGATTGCGTAGCCCAAAAAATGGATGCGTTGTTTTTGCAAGGCCGTCTAACGTACAAAGACTTTGGCGAACTGTGTATCGGACTGTCAGCCAAAAACAAGGTGAAGCGTCAATACCTTCAGACTCTCGTAAAATTTTTTGACTCGATTCACTTTCCCTACATGCTTGAACAAAACATTGAACACCGCATGTGGTGCAAATGGATGCTTAATGTCGGAGTCAATCAAACGCTTGCCGTATACGACAGCACTTTCAGTTTAATCCAAAAGGAAGGTGAGCCAAGAGACGTTATGGTCCTCGCCATGCGTGAAGTTGTGGATCTTTCTCGAAAGGCAGGAATCAACCTGACGGAGGAAGACTTCAAGACTTATCTACAGATCATTGATAACCTCAATCCCCAAGGCATGCCTTCCATGCGACAAGACAGGATCGCTAAAAGACCGACCGAGGTTAAACTATTTGCAGGCACCGTTATCGAGAAAGCACGCAAATGGAACTTGCCGGTTCCAGTTAACACCATGCTTGCAGAGAAGATTGCCGAATTTGAGCGGACCTACAAATGAGCCCTTTTAGAGAAAAGTAATAATGCCTTAGTCAATTTTGGGAGTAACTATGAGCAAAAATTTTTTAATCATTGATTGCGGCTGCAAAAACTTTGGTGTTGGCGGCAAACTTAATCATTATCTATCCGATATCGCCATGGGAGAACTCCAGCATTTCGGTCATCATGTGGAAATGACCCTATTGGATGAACCATGGGAAATCGCCGCTGAGGTGGAAAAGATCAAAAAGGCTGATGTCATCATCGTACAGACACCGGGTTGGTGGATGGGCCCACCTTGGAAATTTAAGTTCTACCAAGATCAGGTATTTATCCAACAGGGGATCGCCCACGGAGACGGTCGCACTCGCACAGAACCCACTAAAAACTACGGCACGGGCGGAGTCCTTACCGAGAAGCAGTACATGCTGAGCTCCACATGGAACGCTCCGAAAGAAGCGTTTACGGAACCTGGAGAGTTCTTCGAGGGACGCGGAATTGACGGAGTCTTTTTCCCAGTCCATAAGGCCTTCCAATTCATTGGCATGAAACCCCTACCAAGCTTCATGTGCAACGACGTAATCAAGAATCCGCAGATAGAAAACGATGTTAAGCGCTGGAAAGAGCACTTAAAGAAGCTCTTCGGTTAGGTAACTGTACGACACAAAGAATGAGGCTCTGTCCCTTTGAGAGATAGAGCCTTTTGTTTTGTCCAAAAATGGATAGCTACTCTTCCATCTTCTTCGGTTTCTTATCGAGGTCAAAGGCCTTATGCAAAGCACGAACTGCCAATTCCATGTATTTCTCGTCAACGACGATGGAAGTACGGATCTCAGAGGTGCTAATCATCTTGATGTTGATGTTTTCTTCTGCCAAAACTCTGAACATCTTAGCTGCAACACCAGCATGGCTTCTCATTCCAATACCGACACAAGAAATCTTGGCGATTGAGGCATCGGTGAGGATTCCCTCTTCTCCGAGATCAGGCGTAACCTCTTCTTTGAGCACTTTGAGCGCCTTGTCAAGATCATTACGGTTGACGGTGAAGCTAAAGTCGGTGAGGCCATTCTTAGCGGCATTCTGAACAATCATATCCACCTCAATATTTGCCTCCGCGATCTTGCCCAGGATCTTGTAGGCGATTCCGGGAGTATCAGGAACATGAGGCAATGTAATCTTTGCTTCATCGCGGCTAAAAGCGATACCAGAAACTAAAACTCTTTCCATCTTAGGATCATCCTCAAAAGTAATCAGGGTACCGGAAGTTGCTTCTTCCTCTATGGGTATGTCAGGATCGGTCAAACTTGAAAGAACACGCGTCGGAACTTTGTACTTTCCAGCAAATTCAACGCTACGGATTTGCAGTACTTTGGAACCCAAAGAGGCCATTTCCAAAATCTCTTCAAAAGCTACGACATCGAGCTTTCTTGCACTACTTTCAACGCGAGGATCGGTTGTGTAGATCCCATCAACGTCCGTGAAAATCAAGCATTCGTCAGCTTGCAGTGCGGCAGCTAAAGCCACAGCAGAAGTATCCGAACCACCACGACCGAGTGTTGTGATATTCCCATCCTCATCGCACCCCTGGAATCCGGCCACGATGACAACGTAACCATTGTTCAGATCTTCACGCATCCTATGGGAATCTATCTCTTTGATCCTTGCTTTGGTAAATGCGCTGTCTGTTAAAACTCGAACTTGGGGGCCCGTATAACTTTTTGCTTTCTTGCCGATGGCCTGTAAAGCCATGGACATAAGACCAATAGTGACCTGTTCACCTGTAGAGGCAACAACATCAAGCTCTCTAGGATCAGGATTTTTTTGAATTTCTTTTGCCAGTGCGATCAATCGGTTGGTCTCGCCGCTCATGGCAGAGACGACAACGACGACCTGATGGCCGGCGTCATGCCACTTAGCGATTCGACGGGCAACATTCTTGATGCGCTCGACGGAACCCACTGAAGTGCCGCCATATTTTTGAACAATCAAAGCCATAATCAGTTCTCAAATTTGTCAAAGGTTAGTGACTGTGTAGTCAGCAAAAATTATTGTATGGAAATTTCTGTCTTTAACCGAGATTCTTCCAATTAATTCTCTAGATGACGGTCATCACATGAATAAGGACAACTAGCATGACCATTAAGGCGATGATGTAACAAGTACAAAATACATAGGTCAGCCACTTCCAAACCGTCGACCCCTTATACCGAAAAGCTGCCCCAATACTCAGTCCGGAGAAGACAAAACCCCAAAGATAAAAAAGGGCACTAATGATCAGCAATACGGTTCCGGCCACTGTCTCATCGGGTTTATTAATGAGCAACATAAACGTAAGACCGGCAACCACATAGATAATCGCCCAAAAAACCGTGCCGCCAACCAGATACCCCCAAAACATAACGGGTAGCGGGGCTCTCCTGTCTTTGACGGTAGCTACCGATTTTTGATCTGCTTGAAGGGAATGTTCCACTGATGTCTGTTCCGTACTCACTGTTATTCCTTGTAAGAAGAAATCTCAACCAAATTCATATCCGGATCTCGGAGATAAATACTTGTCATTGCTCCTCTAACCCCGGTTCGCTTAACGGGACCTTCAACGATATCAAGACCCTTGCCGGAAATTAAGTCGGCCAGTTCTTTCATGCTTACCCCTGTATCAATCTCCAAACAAAAATCACCGGTACCTGGCTTAGCCAAATTGGCTTTAGGCTCCAGTTCATGACCCTGCACGTGTAAGTTAATCTTAAAAGAGGGACAACTGATAACAAAACGCTCTCCATCGGGCTTTGTTTCAAAGCCTAGTTTCTGGTAAAAGTCGAGCATTTGTTGAGGCTGGGAGGTTGTCAGAACAAAATGATCTATTGACTTAAAACTAAAAACTTCCTTTAGCGCCGGCGCGGAAGCTTTGTAAACCGGGCGACCATCTACAAGCACGATGTCGCCTTGTTTGAGCTCCGGGTGCAAGGCCAGATATTCCTGGTTAATAATCACCTGGTCGCCTAGGATTTTCCCAACGGAAGTCCTGTATAGGGGCTTGGAACGTTTATGGACAGGATCCCATACGTTTTTATATTCAAAGACGTACTTGGTTAATCTGGCTTTTTGTATGCCAAACCGAGCTTCTTTTAAGTCCGTGCAAGTCATTGAACTGGCCATAATTATTTCCTCTGCGATTACCTACTTTGGTTAGAAAAACCGTCAATACGTAGCCATAAATTTAAACTACCGATCGAGTGATTTTTGCTAGCGGTGAGCAAAAATCTTCGTGACATTCATCAGAAAAGGAGTTTAAAAATGTCTGAGTGCAAATGCGGATGCGGTAAAGATAAAGAGACTGACAAGAAAGTCGAGAAAGGTGAAGACTTGGCAGAGAAGATGTCTGAAGTCATCGAGGCTGATACCGTTGAAGGTGAATAGTTTCTCAGCTAACTAGCAAAAAGCCGCCCTAGGCGGTTTTTTGTTTTAAAACGATCTCCACTTAAAACCCATTTAATGGTGGACGGTCACGTCCAACAAACTGTTCCGAAAATTTTTCCACACAATTTTAGGTGGAAATTGAGTGGAACTCCAACTGAGATATTAAACAGATGACTGCTTGAAAGCCCTAGGAATAAAGGGTTTTTGACAGGATATGAATAGAAAAAGACTAGGATATAAAAACGCTTGGTGGCGGAGAAAGAGGGATTTTTTCTGCCCTGAGAAGTTTTGAGAAGTTTTGAGAAGTTTTGAGAAAATTAAAAATTTTTCCCCTGATTTTCAATGCGTTATAAGCGCAAAAATTCCGCTCTAAAATTTCCGTTTTAGAAAACTTGAGAAGTTTTGAGAACCTTTTATACTCACGAGTGTGGGACAAGTGTGGGACAAATTTTTTGGTTGGCGGAACAGATTTTTAGGTTGGCGGAACTCGACAAGACAAAAGGGCACAAAAAGGGCGGATTTATAAGGGAGGGGTGATGTTTTTAGTCCAGAAAATCAATAAAATCGGGCCTTTCCGCTGTCCCACACCCTCCTGCTATTAACTGCGAAAAAGGGGGTAAAGTCGTGAAAGTGACAGCGAAAAACTTATCTTCGCTTCCTGACGGGAGCCATCCAGTCGGGCCGAATTTGTTTTTGAAAGTGAGGGGAAGATCAAAAATTTTTATCTTCCGATATTCTCTTAACGGTAAGAGAAAAGACAAAAGCCTGGGGAGTATTTCCAATTTAACCATTAGCCAGGCTAAGGCCCAAGTCGAAAAATTTAGAGTTGGCCTGCGCGAGGGCAAGCTTCCTCTATCGGCAAAAGATGAATTGGAAGCGCAGGTGGAAAAAGCCGCCAATACCGAGAAAGCAGATAAGCATAACGAGCCGGTTTTTTCCGATTATGCCGCCAGGATCATTGAAAAAATCTCATCGATACGCATGTGGAAAAACGCCAAGCATCGGGCGCAATGGCTTTCCACCATTGAAACATACGCCTTTCCCGTCATTGGAGAAAAAAGGCTGTCGGAAATCGGCATACAGGATATGCTGAACATACTCAACCCGATATGGCTCAGCAAAAACGAGACAGCGTCAAGACTTAGGGGCCGCCTGGAAAACGTATTTTCCTACGCGATCACCGACGGACTCATGAGTTATAACCCGGCGCTCTGGCGAGGAAATCTCGATCGGGAACTTCCACCCTCTTCCAAAGTGCAAAAAGGAACGCATCATGCGGCCATGACGCTCAAACAGCTTCAGGAAAACATTGGCCTTTTTTACCCCGCCGACACCCGGTCAAAGCAGGAGATTTTATTTACCATCCTCACGGCCAGTCGCGTTGGAGAATCTATCCCGGCTAAATGGGAGGAATTCGACTTTGCTAACCGTATATGGTCGGTACCCCCGGAAAGACGAAAAGATGGCGGCCTCGAACCGCACCGTGTACCTTTAAGCAGGCAAGTGATCGCCCTTTTGAACAGCATTGAACGCAAAGCCGAGTATGTTTTCGCCGTCGGGGATACATTGGGTAGTCGTTACTCTTTGGGCCGTATTCTGAAGAAAAAATCCGGATTGCACGTTACCATGCACGGCTTCCGATCAACCTTTAGAGACTGGGCGGCGGAAAACGGAGTCCCGGATGTGGTCGCGGAAAAGTGCCTGATGCACGCCACAGGGGGAGCAGTCTTTCAGGCTTACCAAAGAAGTGATCTTTTGGACCAACGTCGCGGAGTGATGCAGAGATGGGCCGATGCAGTGTTTGCGGAAATCAAATAAAGAAAGGCTTTGCCTCGCAGGAAAAAACCTCTTGCATTGTTATGCTGTTCTTGTACAATGACCGGCGATGCGACCTTTTTCTTTCTGATGTAGTTTTTCATCGGAATTCGAAGAAGGTCTTCATGATGCCATGAAATCCTGTCATACCAACCGGGGCGAGTCGTTTGGCGACATGTAACAGGGAGCTGGACTCCCGGCCGGCGCAGTGCCCCAACTATTTATCAGGGTAAAGCTTTTCGGCAGTATTCAATAATTGTTGAATCTCTTGCGACAATTGCTTGACATCTTCTGAGCGCCTCGAGAGATCGAACTGCGAATCGAGACTCGGGGCTTTTGGCGTTGCGCTTGAGCTGGTTGATACGTTGCTGCAAGCGCCGAGATTCAGCGCGAGCATCAGACTCACGAGCACGGGCATCGGCAAGCGTCTTTTCCAGTTCTTTCTGTTTGGCATTGAATTCCTCCACAATCGAATTTTGAGCGGCTTGAGAGGCTTCGGCATACTCTTTCCTTATCTGCGCGATCTCCTCGTTTTTAAGGGCTTTTTCGTAAGTTGTACCGGCAAAGAAAGTTATCACCAAAACGAGTATTGCGGCTATGCTTTTTACCCAGTCCATTCCCCTCTCTCCATAACGCAAAACCCCCGACGATTGCTCGGCGAGGGTTTAGTTAGAACG
>CANQMZ010000049.1 GCA_947625105.1 uncultured Parasutterella sp. | reverse complement strand
ATTGCCCGGGCTTTGGCTTTAGAGGCGGCTCGGTTCGCCTTGGAGACGACCCGCCCGTGGTTTTTGCTGTTTTTTCCCGATGGTTTGGCGACCGGAGTTCCCACAAAGTCGGGGTTGGCTACCGCCGAATTTCCGGCCGCAGGATCTACGTAACCTCCGAGATTCTTGTCAGTGAGATTGCCCACATGGTGTTCTCCCCGGTCTTTTGCCGCCTCAATGTTGACTTCCTGTTTTTGCGTGATTAGTGCCTCGAATTCGGATAAGTCCATGGCGTCAAAATCCAGTTTTTCCAATTCTTCCTGTGTGAACCCCGAACAGTCAGGGCTCTTTGCCGATCCCCAGGATTTGCCGAGCTGTGGTCGTCCCTGTTCGTTGATAATCCGGGATAGGGGAGAGTTGTAGCAGCAATAGGATTCTTTTCTTTCGATGCAGCCGAAAGTCTCTCCCTTGGAGCAATAGGTGCCGACATAGTGGCAGAGGTTCTGTCCTTTCTTAAGCATGAGAGTCTGTTCCGCGGGCTCGCATTGCAGGTATTCCATGGCGATCTGGACGGCGACCGACAAGGCAAAGCTATACGGATCAAAGGTGAAGTACATGGTGCCGCTTTGCATGGTCATTCCGAAGCCATAGAAGGAAAGGGAAGGGTTGTAGACGCCGGAAGCGGCGTTGCCGTAAAGGAAATTAAGCATTCCGGCCGTAGCGTCCGTTGCCGAAAGCACGTCATAGACATAGGGCGAGCCCACATACTTGATCGCCTCCCAGGTGGCTTCTCCGGCAAACTCCATCACTTTGCCGAAGGCCGAGGCGTTGGAGTTGCCCGCCTGGACCTTGGTGTCGCAGCAAGAAAACCCCAAAACTTTCTTCGAGCAGGCGTCAGGTGCTCCCTTGAAAAACTGGTTGCCGTCAATGTCGCCATAGACCGCTCCCTGTCTTGCCGCTTCCAGTAGTGCGATCACCTTGCTGAATTCCTTGTCGGCTTCGTCCTGAGATCCTTCGCACAATCCGTCTAGGCACTCCACCGGGCGGCAGACGGTCTCTGTGGTGGTTGATCCTTCTTTTTCCTCGCAGCGATAGGTATGCGCGGTGGTCAGGCACTTGCCCTTGGCGTCAACCGCGATGCAGGAGGAGTCCACCCTGACGCACTTTTTGTTGGCTTCAAGCTTGTCGCAGTCGTTTTTAGTCGGCCCGGATGGTTCTCCCGGGCTTCCCGCCACACCCGTGCACACATAGGTGTGCTCATACTTCCAGCAGTCCTTGGAGACTAACTCTCCGCCCACTACCTTGTCTCCGGATTCCACGCACTTGCTACCGGTGATTTCGCAGGAAGGATTTTCTTGGACAGGTAGGCAGGCATCCGACCAGGTAACCGATCCAATCGCGATATTTTTGTCAAGCACTTCGGCTCCCGGAGCTTCGATTTCAGACTCGCCCCGGCAAAGGATTTCTTTTTTGTAGGCGATGCACTTTAAACCGTCCCGCTCGATACAGGTGGATTTTTTCTGGACACACTCGCTCGAGGCTTCAAGCGGTGAACATTGGTTTTGGTTAACCGTTTCCACACACTCATAGATGTAGTGGGTGCGCACACAGTCGCCCTCATCGTTATAGTCGCATTCGCTTTTTAGGACCTTGCAGCTTTTGCCTGCGGTCGCTTCTTGGCAGGAAGCCATATCAAATCCGGGCTTGGAGGGTTCTCCCTCGGGCGTGATCCCCTCGCCCTCAATAGGGTCTTTATTCACACAAACGTATTGGGATTGGTATTGCCGGCACGAGCTTGCCTCTTCCCGGATGCAGACGGGCTTTCCCATGGGTTTGCAGCCAGCCTTATCCAGCGTATTGCAGGAATTGAGCACCCCGGCCGAAGAGCAGGCATACGAAAGCTCTTTTTTCCAGCAATCCTTGTAGACGGAAACTCCGTTGATGATTTTGGTGGCAGGTCCTTCAACGCATTTTTCTTCGGCGATAAAGCAGTCGGGATTATCCAAAAAGGAGGCGCATTGGGCTGCGTCATCTCTGTCAATGACGGTGTGGGAGACGTTGATCTCTTCGATATGGGCCTCGTCCGCGGCTTTTTCCGAGCAGCGATAGACGCTGTCGGTCTTAACGCATTCGCCACTCATGGTGGCTGCCGTACAGGTGTTGGAAATCAGGGTGCAGGAGGGTGTGTTTTTAAGTCCTGAGCAATAGTCGACCGTCTCCTCGGAATTGCATTCTTTGGTGATCTGATAGTTCCAGCACTCGCGGAATACTTCTACGCCGTCAATGAACTTGCTGCCCGGCCCATCCACGCAAAGCGGCTTGCTTTCCACACAGACCGCGTTGGCGGCTGCCGTGGCAAGTACCAAGGCTAGGGTGAAGGCGCATCGTAAAACCATTGAGGAAAAAGTTTTCATTGCGGAGCCTCCACGGTTTTGCCCTCGGCGTCCACACAGGTGGTGATCCACTTGTCGCGTTCTCCCGAGTGAGAATAGGTCTGATAGGCGAATTCCTTCCTCAGGGAGCCGGAGTAGGAGCCGTCAGGCACATACATGTCCGCTTTGACCGTGGTGATACAGTTCACGCCCGTGCACCGGGTCGTACCCGTCCACACACCCCGGCAGCCATTGGAAAATTTTCTATCCTCATGGAAATTCAACGCGTTGACTTCAAAGCCGAAATTGGCGGCGTTTTTCACATTGGTTTCTATGCGGATGGTAGGCACTTCATCCGTGGAACACCGGTATTTGAGCTCCAGAGTGTCTCCTCCGTTGCAGTCGTCTTTGCCCAGGCCGGAATGATCTGCCGTTGAAGCTTGTTGGAATTTCCCGGGTTCGCATCCCGGGTAACCCACCACCGCTAAAACTTTATTGCAACGGTAAGTCTTTTGGGAAAACTTCTGAGTCTTGCAGCCGTAAAGATAAGTGGAATCGACCGAGACGTTGCTTCCCATGGTGCAGGTCTGCTCCGGCGCTTGCGTGCAGGTGTACTTCTGGCTGGTGTTTACGTAATCGGCCGAGCAGGAGAGGGTGGTTTTCAATCCGGTTCTCGCAATGCAGGAAAAAAGCGTGGAGATGTCCAGTTTTTCCACCCAACCAGCGATGCAGGTCTGAGTGGAGGTCCCCGCTGCCGTCTCCTCGCAAACGGCATAATCGGTCAACGGCGGATGCGTTGTGGTGACGGTTTCGCACACCGTACCCGATCCGCCCACGTCCGCTTGGGGCGGTCTTTCGCCCAGATTGCCGAGGAGTTGGTCACGGTCGTCGACTATGCCCTCAAGATCTTTTTCGGGGTAGCCCGGGTTGGCGTTGGTTTCATAGATCATCTGTACCGCTTGGCAGTCCGGGGAGTTTTCCGAGAGGCAGTCTTCGGCTTTGGAAGTGCCCGGTATCAGTAAATTTCCCTGTCCTTTGCTAAAAAGACCTGTCAATTCCGAGACATCGGAACCGAAGCCGGGAACGTTTTCCGCAGAGGTTGAGCCGATGAAATCCATGGCGTTAAAGGATGAGGCCACTTCTTTGGCTTCTTCCATGCCGGCGACAGCGGCGGCAACCGAGACGCTGAAAGTGGCCAGAACAAAAACCCCTAAGATCTTTTTCATGGCCGGTTCCCCAGTCTGCTTCTTAATTCACGGGCTTTTTCCCCGAAAGCGTCATCCCGGTCGAGGAGCCTATCCAGGGCAAAACCCAGGGTGACGTCTCCCGGAACGATGAGTGTCCTGGCTGCCTCGCCACAGCCGTCGGAAGCAGCGTGGTTTTCCTTCAGGACCAGAGCCGGAACTTCCGTAATGCCTGTCTCTCTAAAAAGCTCGGGGTTTAACTCAACCTCGGCTCCCTTTTGGATCAACTCTTCAAAGGGAGCTAGAGAGGCGGCATTAAGAAGCGGAATTCGTTGGTTTCCTTGGGAGACACCATGGGTTTCTTCCGTCTTGGGCATGCCGCGGAAAGACAGGGTGATCCCCGCCATCTTGGCATCGGCAGCCAGCCTTTCCAATGAGGCCTTGGGCATCGATAGAGACACCAGAAGATGGGCGCTCACCTTTGGAGCGTCCGCATGGTTCGAGCTTAACTTTTGGGCTGTGGTGCTTGAGGCTTCCAGAACGTCTTCGATCGTCCAGGTGCCCGTGGTGGCGAAACTCGCCGCACTCAAGCAGATGGTGGCGGTGGCAAGCGCACATTTAAGCGTTGTAGTCATCGTCATTGGCTTTGGTCCTGTTATTGGTTTTTAGTTAAATGCTCCCGACCGGAGACAATCCGGCTCCTTGGCAGCAGTCGCGTTTTCTGAAGATAAGGTAGGCGGCGTCTTCTCCGCCTGCGGCCCAGGTCTTGCCCGAGGCCCATAAAGTCGTGGTGGCACCCATCGGATAGCAGCAACGTCCGTCCACTTTCCGGGTGGTTCTCGAGGGATAGATCATCTGGGTGCGGTAGACTGCCTTGTCCATGATGGGTTCAAGATACGGTCCGCATTGTCCTTTCTGTCCGTATGCGGCGTATTGCAGCCCCATGCGGTGCAGTTTCATCGTAAAGCGTGACACCAGAAGAGAAGAGGCTTGAGGAAAATTTACGTGCGAGCCGACCCATCCGGTCAGAGGAAAAATTCCGCCCTGGCATCCGGCGCACCAGTAAAGTTCGCTTCGGGGCAATCCCGTGCTCGCCGCCACACAGTCGGTTGCGCAGGCGGCGGCTGCCGCCGTGTTGGCAAAGAGCGAGGCGTCGGGATTTAAGAAAAAGGTCGAAACCGTGTCGTCCCACAGGGGGTCTAACTCAGTCATATAGGCCAAATCCCAGGCTGATTGCTCCAGGCATCCGGTGTCCAGCAGCACCTCCATCACAAAAAGCCACGGGGTGAAATACCAGTGGACCTGGTAAAAGGAGCTTCTTTGTCCGGAGACAGACTTGTTCGGAGTCCTGCCATGGGCGGGAGCCCGGATACCGACATCAAGATCAAGCCCGCCGAGCGAGGGGAAGCAATAGGGAGTTCTCACGACTTCGGCGGTCCTTAACGGTTCCCAAAAGGACATGTTTAGTCCCACGGTGACATTGGCGCCTGAGACACACATACAGAGCGCATTGGCGTCTGTCTTCGGATCCGGGTTTTTACCTTCGGTCAGGGTGGCGCCTCCGAGTTTTAACGGGAAAACGCAACTCCAGCAGACGTCGCTGACCGGGTTGATCACTTTACCCGAGCAGTTGGCCAAAGTGTCTTTGGTGGCCGCTAGGCACAAAAAGGTCAAGAGAATGCAAATCAATCGTTTCATCGTCAGGGTTTTATGGTTATGGGTTCACTAGGGAAAGAACTTCTTCAGGTTTGTCGGCGGCAAACTCCGTAACATAAGGACCGTCTTCCCCGTTGTAGACAATGGCGGGAGTGGCGGTAAACCCAAAAGTCCTGGTGAGAGCCCCAGCCTGGTCAAAAAATATCCTTCTGCCTAAAAAGCGGCTCGCTTGGGCAATGGAGCCTCCCACCAGCACGACTCTCATGTTCTTAAGGTGTCCCCCGAGCTTTTTAGCTGCCTTGAGGCTTTCTTCGTCCTCCCCATCGATAAAGAGGAGTTCCCTTTTGAGTTTGGGCATTGGAACATTGGCTGCTTCCCGAAGGAGTTTCTCCGGTAATGTCTCAGGGATCGACGGCTCTAACGCGCGAGTTTTTAGTTCCACAGCCTTGGAAAGTCCTTCCACGGCTCTCGGGTTTTGCAGTTCGCCTCTGATCGTTTCCTTGCTTTCGTTAAAGCGTCTTGAATACTCTCCCGAGGATTTCATCTTTTCAATCCCTTCCATGAATGAGTGCAAAATGTCGGGTTCGGAGACGGCATAGACCGGTCCTGCGGCGTCGAGTTTTTCCGCAGAGGCCCTTGCCTTGGTTGTGCAAGCGCCGTTGCCTGTGGCGGCAACAAAGCCCCTTTTGGCGACCACTTCTTGAGCCGCTTCCAACATCGAGGGAGAAATCCCCGAAGAGGCCTCCACCCAGGCGCTCACGCCAATCAGCAAGCAGACCGAGACGCTAGCCAAAGCCCAGTGAATGGTTTTCATCGTCTTGGTTCCTTGTCAAAATACCGGGAGTGCTTTGCCCACCAGGCGGCAACGGTCAATGAGTCCGAACTGGTCATAGCGGCTGTCATAGGAGTCGGGGTGGGTACCGCGCACAAAAAACTCGTCTTCTCCCAACACTCGGGAAGAAATGGCGATCAGAGGCTCCCCCTTAAGCGAAACCGGCTTGGCCTTGGCGATTTCCTTGCCATCGCAATAGATCACCCGTTCCACTTGTTCAAGTTTTTGTCCTTCTTTGCAGGCGACTTCCTTGATGAATTCCAGGCGGTAGCCTCCAGTGGCCGATTTTTTGGGATAAAAAGCCACGTAGTCGCCAACCTCCACATCTTGATTTCCTCGTTCAATCACAAAAAGCTTCTGCGGAAGGGAGTGTGTACGATTGATGGCGAGATGATAGCGGTTGGATAACATACTGATTGCTAGAAATACCGCAAGATAAATCCAACCCCGTTTTTTAAGATGGGTTTTTAGGCGGCGGATAAAGACCCTCGTATGCGTTTTGATCATGATGGCAAATTCCTTTTGTCCGCCGAAAGCGTCTTTTGCATCAGTCCACGGGCATATTCCTTCACCCGGGGATCAAGCTTAAGACGCGTGACCAAGGTGTCGGTGTAGTCGGGTAGATCATGCTCACCCACAATCGCCGATGACACCAGAAGTGTGCACTCACATTCCTTTTGAATGGAGGCAATCTCGTTCTTAAGTGAAAGGGCAAACCTTTGGACTTCACGGTTTAATTCCTCTCCCTTAAGCCCCTTCAGGGAAAGGGAAGCTTCCTGCAACTCCACCACGTTCGATAGGTTAAGAGAGGCAAGGGACGGCCTCTTTTCTTTAACCGCCTGACAGCCGAGAAGTAGAGTGGCCGCCGAAAGCAGTGTCACCGCCAAGGTCAACACTTGGATTAGCGTGACCGAAGAAATCTTTTGAATAAGTCTAGAGAGCACGTTTCTCTCCTTTTTGTCGTTTGGCGAGCACGGCGCTGATCGCCTCGTGCACACTGCGTCCCGCAGCTCTTTCTTTTCCGATCGCGCTCACGTCATCGGGGTGCGAGCTCGTCAGCAGCTGTGTATAGGGGTCCAAAATCAACCGGTTGATTGATGGCGGCTCGTCTCCAATTCTCACAAGTACCTCGGAAAACTCTCCTGCCCGAGTGGTCAGCGAAGAAAGCATCGTGATTTGGGCGTCGTCCAAGGCGATCAATCCCTGCTTTTTTGCCGTCTGAAGCGACTCCGAGTTCTGCCTTAATAAAAACTTGCAGTCGGAGTTTTCCAATGCGGCTTTGGCCGTTGGGCTTTTTTGGTAGTCGGCAAGCGACTGGGTGGCGGTAAAGAAACTGCCGTTCAGTTTTCTCGCTCTTCTGTACCCGGCCTCGATGAATGCTCCGGAATGCCCCTCGCCCATCAGGTCCCACGCCTCGTCAATGATCACCAGTTTGGACTGACTCCTGTCGGCGGTTCTCATCTCTAAATCAATGAGATACATTAAAAGCATCAACACTACCGACTGCAGGGCTTTCTTGGTTTTAAGCTTTTCAAGTTCCAGCACGATGAAGTTGTTGTTGAAGTTGATATTGGCTTGCCCCTCAAAAAACGAAGCGAAGGCGCCTCCCTTGCAAAAGGGCGAAAGCTGCACGCCCAAGTCCTGGATTCTCGGATCATGCGTTTTGGCTTTTTCTTCCGGGCTGAGTGCTTCGTAGTGGCTTAGCCACTCCATGTCGTAGGGGCGAGGATTTGATCCGCCTAGGCGTCCGTTATGAAGCAAAGAGTGGGCTAAATCGGTGATCGTCGCGGTTTTACCCAAATGGAAGGCTTCTTCCCAGACCGCCTTGAAATGGATCTGTAAGTGGGAGAGCTCCAAATCGTTTAGTGGCTTGGAAGGCGAAACCATTTGAGCAAGAAGCGGCGTGATAAGGTCCATGTCCTCATCGATGTTACGGATGAGGCTGAAGGGATTAAGGCAGTCCCTCTTCCCGTCCGCTCTCGGCTCCTCTGAGAGCTCAATCCATTGTCCGCCTACCACCTCGCAAAGTTTTTCGTAGGAGCGGCCGATATCGATCACCCAAACCCTGCCTCCGGTGCGGAGCATCCCCAGGGCAAGCTCGTTGAGCATCACGGACTTTCCCGAACCCGAAGCTCCGACCACGATTCCGTTGTAGTTGCCGTTCGGGTTGGCGAAAGGATCCACAAAAAGGAGTTGCCCGCGGCGGGAGACGAGTGTCACCACCGGAGTTCTTTCATCTTTTCCGCTACGGTTGCCGGTGCCTTTCCAGTCGCCAAGGAGTGGAATCGTGTTGGCGGCGTTGGCCGAGGTTTTGGTCGAGCATCTTTGCGCAAGTTTCACGTCATGGGCCAAAAGGGGGCCTCCGGTCATCGGAAGTGCCACCATCAATCCTTGAAGATGCATGTAGTCGTCAACCGACAAAGTGATTCCCGCTTTTTGGAAAATCGTCTTCGCCGCTTCGATCGCCTTCTGCTTTTCCCTGGTCCTTGGCATTAAAACCACTTGGTGGGATAGTTTCAGTAATCCTTCTCCGTTCTCAAAGCTCCTGACCGCTTCCCTCCAGTCCCTGGCCTCTTCTCCCATCGAGGGGATGAAACGGGCGATTTCGGTACCGGCCATCTGTTCGGCCCGGGCGCTTTTTAATTCCGCCTTGGCTTTCAACCTGTCATAGCTACCGAGGTTCGCGTAAGTGGTCACGAGATAGGGGCAAGGGTAGCCGCCCTGCCCGTAAGGGGAGCCCGACAGATGATTCATCTGGAAGAGTCCGATTTCGTTCGCGTAATTGCGGGCAGAAAGTGATACGGCCTCGATGCGACTCGTGCTATCCGATGAGGAAAACACCACCGCTTCAGGCTCCACCTCGATTCTTGTGTCTCTGAATACGCATTGCAGACGGGGCTCGATATCCTTGTCTTCCACAAAGGGGCGCCAGCTTCCGTCGGATAGCCTCTGCGGATTCACAATCTGCGAGACGGTCGCCACCAGAGCTTGCCGGTTCCAAACCCAGGGCGCAAGATGCCAGTTGGAAAGAATCGAGACATGAGACTCGCGAAGGTTGAGCACTTTTTCTCTTACTTCCGGATCAAAGGGGTCGTCGGTCGGAACGACAACACTTATCCAGCAGCGCTGCTCGCAAACGCGCGAGCGGTTGACAATGATCTCGCCCCTGGCCATCGCTTCGAGAAAGTCGGCTCTTGAAGAGGCGATTGAGCGCATCAGCTCTTCTCTGTCGCCAGCGTCCTCCCGCGCGACACAGCTTCTTCTGATCGCATCGGTGTGCAGATTGACGTACGGCGACCCGAAAAGCGTAACCTGTATGCCAGTGCCTTCCGGAGCTCCTTGCCCGAATAAAAGCTCGAGGTTTTTAGCCATCTCCTTGCTGGCTCCGGTCTGTGGCGTGACTTCAATGACGTATCCCAACCCTTCAAACTTTCTCTGATCCGGGGCCATCAGGGTGCACAATCTGTCCGAGTCGTCCATCTGCGCATACGGTAGCTCGTCGGCGAAGCGGTCAAAGTAGAGCGCCTCTCCCCGGCGCGGCTTTTGGATGTCGTCGGCGGTCTCGAAATTGCTTCTGAAACCGCCTCCAAAGATGCCGTTGAAGGCATTGCGGGTTTTAGGCAAAAGTGTCTTTAGCATTTTTGTCTTGTTCCGTGTGAATAAGGGGTTAAAGGGGGGTGGGTGCGGGGTTGCCGAAACCGAAAGCGGGAAGCGTCTTCAGTTTTTCTTTTTGGGCTTCTTTTTCATCGTTGCCCGCTTTGGCGATCGGAGTGACCACCTTGTATTTGTCGCCTGTGGCGATGAGTTTGTCGCGGGCGTTGTCCGTCCAACGGGAGTCGTTCAGTTTCACGTAGCTGTAGTGCCAGTCGGTGATGACGCCGTGGGATGTCGCTACCGGCGGCAGCCACACCCGGGCGATCACTTCCGGCACGCGAAATGGAGATGCCTCCCTGCGGTCAAAGTCCAGTGCAGGGTTCGAGATCTTTTGGAATGCACCCGAGCCGGCTTCTCCTTCCTTGGCTTTTTCAAACTCGCTTTGCACCTTCCACTGCTCTTTCTGTTCTTCATAGACGGTGGAGATGGGTTTACAGCTTGGCTCGCCATTGACGCCGCGGCATCCGAAATCCGTATAGGCATCCGAAAACCCGGTAAGCACCGAGCAACCGCTTAAAGTGGCAAGCAGAGGAAAAGCGGCGAGCAGGGCAAATTTTTTGGTCGTATTCGCGGCCATGGATTATTTTCCTTCGATGAATGCGTTAAGTTTGTCTAGCGGCAGAGCCCCGGAAATTCTGTCGCCCGCCTCATTGATCAAAGTCGGGGTTCCGGCGATGCCGTGCTTTTGCGCCCATTTGATGGTTTCCGTCACCGGAGGCTCGCAGATCGGATTGTTGGCAACGGTCTGCGCGACCGCTTCACCCTTTAACGCGGCTTTGAGTGCTTGGGAAGAGTCCTTGGCGCACCAGACGGCTTCTGACTTGCTTCTGGCCTGTGGGTGGATGCTCTCTAGCGGGAAAAGAAACGTGTAAACGGTGGCGTCTTTAAGTCCTTCCAACGTCTCGGCTAGTTTCCGGGAGAAGGGGCAGTCCACGTCAGTAAAGACGGCAAGCTTTTTGGTGCCTTTGCCATAGACGGTTTTGACCGCTCGCTCCAATGGCAGGCTCTTGAAATCAATGCGGCGAAGATCCTTTAGTCTCTTGTCGGTAAGGTCAACCCCTTTGTCCATATCAAGGAGCCTCCCGGAAAACAAGAACCTTGCCGTCGAGTCAAAGTACACCACCTCTTTGCCGACTGCCGCTTCATAGACGCCCGCAACCGGTGTCAGGGCGAAGCTTTTGACTTTGGTCTTCGGGTAGCGGCTTTTGAAGGTGTCCACCGCTTTCTTGAAATCGTCTTCCATGTCAATGGTTTTCTTTTCCGCCTTTGCGGCGGTCTCAATGGTGGAAGTAGTCACCTTGGTGGTTCTGTCCGCTTCGCCCTTGGTCGCTACAGGTTTCTCTTCCGCTTTCTTGATGGCGACAGGTCGGGTTTCCATGGCGACCTCTCCACAGGACTGGGCAAGAGAGGTTCCGGCGAGCGAGATGGCCGCCGCTAAAATCGTCATATTCCAAATGTTTTTCATTGAAGTCTTTTCCTTAAATTTCAGTTCGTTAATCGGTTGCTATCGTCTTCGCGGGTTAGCCTCTTCGGCCGGATTTGCGGTTTTTTCTATCGAAACTCCTTGCGAAATCACCACTTCCACCTGGCGGCCGCTGTCAATTTCCAGGACGGGGAAGATGTCGCTTGCCAGTTTCAGGTAATAGTCGGTGATCCTGTCCATGGCATGCGAGGCCCCTTCTCCAAATCCGGCTCTCCAGGGATTGGTGACCGTGGTGGAGACCGTACCCGTGATGGAAGTGGTCTGGTTTTCCGAGGCCAGGGACACGGCTTTGCCCAGTCCCGACAGGGTTCCCGTCATCAAGGCGTTGGCGATGGCCTGCCCGCTCTTGTTCACTAGCCTTGCGCTCAAGCCGGTTTTGCCGTCCTCTCCGGTGACATACCCCTGGATTTTTTTATCCACGGCTCCTCCGTTGCCGTCAATGCAAGACAGACGGTCTGTTCTGATGAGCACTCTTTCGCTTGCAAGTTCTCCCGTGGCGTGGGCCGTCACAAAGCACTTTTGGATTCCGGCCTTGTAGAGATTGGGCATAATCGCCGGATCAGTGATCTCAAGGAGCACCGGCACCGGGTTTCCGCTTCCCTGTCCACGGGTGGGAGCGGTCGCTCCGTTTAAAAGCCGTGCCTTGGCGAAGGTGCCGCTCGGAAGATAGGTCACCACGGGACGGCTCTCGCTTTTGGGAGGCAATACATGGAATACGCCTAACCTTTGCGCAGGTTTGGATGGGGCGGACCCGGCAGTGGGTGCGACCACGGACTTCCTGCCTGAGGCAAAGCCTTTTCTTGCGGCCGTGTTGGCTTCTTTGCCGAGAATCTCATCGGCAGGGGGCCAGCCGTCTTCACTCTTCTCTCCGAGCGCAGGGCTGGCTTTGCCCCTGAGGTCGTTTACCTCGGCGGTCAACTCCTTAAATTTCTTGTCAAACTTGTCAAATCTTGCTTCATAGGAGCTTTTGGTTTCCTTAAGCTCCCGGTTTTCCACTTTCACTTTCTTAAGCTCGGTTTCCAGCTCGAGGAGTCGGTCGTTGTACTTGGCCTCATGGCTTTCAAAATCCGCGTTCGTCGGGGCGATCATGATCTGCGTGGCAGCCTTCTTGGGACCTCTCTCTTTTTTGCCCGGATTGTCAAAAACATTCAAAAAGAGGTACATGACGGTAACCAACGCCAAGATAGCCCCGATAAGACCGAGGAGCATCGAGCCCTGAAGTTTTCTTTCCTTGACGCTCGTCATTTATTGACCTCCCTTGACAATCCAAAGGTC
This sequence comes from uncultured Parasutterella sp., assembly GCA_947625105.1. Classification (GTDB taxonomy): domain Bacteria; phylum Pseudomonadota; class Gammaproteobacteria; order Burkholderiales; family Burkholderiaceae_F; genus Parasutterella. The sequence continues at coordinate 123 of CANQMZ010000049.1, read as the reverse complement.
GGTCCTTCCCTTGGAAGGAAGCTCCGAAATCAAAGTGGCGATCGCCAAATCGCCGGGGCGATAGAAATTTCCCTCGTAAATCGCGATCGATTCCTTGGTCGGGTTTTTCAGTGACCAGCGCTG
>CANQMZ010000048.1 GCA_947625105.1 uncultured Parasutterella sp. | reverse complement strand
GAAAAAAATCAATTCCCCTTGCCAGCCCTTTGGCTACGGGGCTTTGTCTATTTAAAGGGTGCTAAAGACAGGTAAGATGCAGGATTTAATTTACCTTGCCATTGATGGACATTTCGCAAGGTTTACAGTGGAAGTTAGCCGTCAGTTCTATTTTTCCATGTCTTAGTTTGAGGGGAGTAGGCTTAATTCTTTCTCCGCGTTCTTTTGCCTGTTTGGGACATAGTCCTAATTCGTACCGGATACAGTATTTACATCTCATCAGCTCAACTATTTTGCGTTGACTGCCGAGTTCAAAAGCATTTTCCGTCACCTTAACGCCATGTTTACTGTAGAACTCTCGAGCTTTGTCGTTGGCTACATTGCCTCTGTAATCAATCTCCCCTACTGGACAAGTAATTCCGTTATTGGTGATGGGGGATAATTGTTTTAGGTCGTTCCTTTTCTCAGAAAGGGCTTCAAGGAGAGATCGCCGAAGACCATTGACTATAGAAACGGACAAAAATCTAGCCTCATGATTGTCCTCAATCTGGATATCCTCGGCGACAAACTCTGTTCCTCCTAACTTACTCAAAGAATGAAGGATCTGTTGGCGGGCCTTGTCTGGATTGTTTGCTGCCTCAAAAGACTGCCTTAAAGTTTTACTCACATGGTTTCCTTGGTGGTCAAAGGCGTCAAGTTGTAGAGTATTTTGGCTGACGCGAGCTTCGATTCGGATCGGTATTTGACGCAAGGCGGTATTGGATTTCATCCTTTTAATCCATGCGCTATCTTTATTTCTCATGACTTCCATGCCACTTCGGAGTCCTGGAATTCTGCTGACTGGCTCTCTTGTAAAAATTTCCCATAAGTTTTCGTCAATTAGAGAAGCGCGATTGACCAAAAGTCCCTCCAATTCTCCGGCATCGGTAAAGTAGGAAAGTCCGTCAGAGTTATTGATCGTCTCATGGGACTTAAGCAAAAAGGAACGATCTCTCAGGGAAAGAATTTTCCCGATGGTTCTACCGGTATTTTTAGGCGTATCGCTGGCGGACATTTTTTCGCGTCTGCCGTTGACAAAATAGTCGGTTGCTCCGCGGTTAAAACCGTCTTCCAAAGATGGCGTAAAGCTATAAGAAAACGTACCGTCACTTTGTCTTTCATAACCGCTGTGATTTTGCAGATATTCGTCAATCAATTTACGGTAGAAAGCGGTGGTGTTCTTGACGTAAGCCATGTCCTTGTAGCGCCCTTCTATTTTGAAACTTCTTACGCCCGAAGCAATTAGCGAGGAGATGTTTTGCGACTGATTGTTGTCTTTAAGCGAAAGAAGGTGACGATTTTTTATCAGACATTGCCCGTCATCATCGTACAGGTCAAAGGGAAGCCGGCATATTTGAGCGCACTCCCCTCTATTGGCGCTTCTTCCTTTGAGAGCTTGGCTTGCATAACATTGACCGCTATAGCTAACGCAAAGGGCTCCGTGGATAAAGAACTCAATTCTGGAGCGTGAGAGAGTTTTGTGAATTACTGAAATCTCTTTAAGTCCTAATTCGCGGGCAAGGACAATTTGAGAGAATCCGACCGATTCGAGAAACTTTGCTTTTTCTGGTGTACGGATATCGCACTGAGTGGATGCATGAAGTTCAATGGGAGGTAGATCACACATCAAAAGACCCATGTCCTGGATAATGAGCGCATCAATACCCATATTCCAAGCTTCATTAGCAATCTTTACAGCTTCGGGTATCTGCTGGTCAGTGAGAATCGTATTCAGTGCCAAATATACCCGGCAATTGAATCGATGAGCATATTTGGCAAGGCGTTCAAGATCTTGAAGACTGTTACCTGCTTGTGCCCGCGCACTAAACAGAGGACCGCCTACATAGACAGCGTCAGCTCCATGGTTAATCGCCTCGATTCCAATATCGGCGTTTTTGCATGGACTAAGTAGTTCTAATTTGCAACTGTCGGTCATCCTCGAGGATACTGCTCAGTGGCAACCGTCGTATGTGAGCTGGTTGACGATCTCTGCAACATTGTTTTTTTCTCGAGCGATGTCGTACGGGGCTCTATTGTCGTTGGTACAGAAATCTTTGCGTGCTCCCGCATCCAAGAGCATCTTCACGGTTTTTGCGTCAGCATCACGGGCAGCCATATAAAGAGGCGTGATACCACGTAGTGTTCTAGCATTGACGTCAGCCCCCTTTTCCAAAAGAATTCTCACCATTTGATGGTTTCCGGAGGAGGCGGCGTAGTGAAGAGGAGTCCAGTGCCTTGGGTTATTCACATTGGCTCCACGGCGAATTAGTTCATTTGCAAGTTTATTATTCTTCAAAAAGACTGCGAGCATCAACGGGGTCTCATAAACGGTGTTGGCTTTATCAACTTTGATATTAGGCAAAGAAAGTAAGAGGTTGGCCACATCCACAGCGCCGGAGCGAACGGCTAGCATAAGCAGGGTGTCTCCAGCTCCGTCTGGCGTTACGGTATTAGGGTCAAGCCCTTTTTTGAGAATAGGAGCAAGGGCACTTGTATCGTTTTTCATCACAGCTTCAATCGCGCCTTCATAGCTACCGGCAGTCACTGTTGAGCACATGAAGCAAGCGGCGAAGATGGCAATTATTGATTGTCTAAACATAGTGTTGCCTTTTTAAATAACTTGAAAAAATTTTCTGTTGTTGTCTTTGAAATATTTTCTAAACTGTCAGATCTCAGTTCGGCGAGTTTCTCGGCTACAAATTTTACATACGAGGGCTCATTTCTTTTGCCCCTGTATGGAATGGGAGCCAAATAGGGGCAGTCGGTTTCCACCAACATTCTGTCGTGGGGCATCCAAGCGGCAACTTCCTGTATTTCCTGGGCATTTTTAAAAGTAAGAATTCCCGAAAAGGAGATATATCCGCCCATGTCAAGCGCAGCCTTAGCCATTTTCTTGTCGCCTGTAAAACAGTGCAAAACAAAAGAAGACGCACCACCCTCCCGCAAGAGATCAATGGTAAGTTGCTTGGCATCTCTGGAATGGATAATTAAGGGGAGATTGACCCGTTTTGAAGCCTCTATCTGGATCTTGAACCGCGAAATTTGTTTATCCTTTTTTACGTCGTCATAGTAAAAGTCCAAACCACATTCACCGATGGCGACAACTTTTTTATCCGCCGTCAATGAACACAACCCATCGGTTGTGGGTTCATGATCGTCTGTAGTCGTACTCGGGTGAACACCAACGGCGTACCAAAGGTTGGGATGCTTTTTAACAAAATTTAAACCCCGCGAGTACTCGTTAAGGGAACAACCGGCAATCAAAGAACCCATGACCTTGTTTTCTCTCATACGCGCGAAGATTTCAGGGATGTCTTCCGTGAAACCTTCACCGTCAATGTGGGAGTGGGAGTCGATTAGCATGTCAATCCAAGTGACCAAAATGCAGGTAGCCACTTTCAAAGCACAGATAGCCACCCTTTTTATTTCCGTTTTCGAAATCCCAGTCGGGTAGAACCCAACGATCGAAACGGAAATCATCGTTTACATGAGTGTGATGAGCCGGTTTATGAGTATGTCCGTGAATAACAGTTGCACACCCGTAGTGGTGGGCACTCTTGGAGATTTCGCCTACCACGACATCCATGTAAGCGTCATCCTTTTTCCTGTTCTCGTGCTTACTTTGACTACGCAGGCTGTTGGCCAAATCAATTCGGTCTTCAAGCTTTTCTGCAAGAATCTGCTTTTGAATCGCAGCATTGCGTAAAGTTTTTCTGAACTGTTGATAGCCGGTGTCAAGGGTGCACCACTCATCCCCATGAGAGAGCAGGCATAGCTCGGTTCCTAATTTCATGAGTGTGGGGTCGGCAATTAAGGTGCCTCCAATGGCATCCTGAAAATCGGATCCCAAAAGAAAATCCCGATTACCGTGCATGACATAGATGTGATGGCCCTTGATGGAATAGGTCCTCAATTCATTGATTACGTCTTGATAGGCAGCGAGCCCATCATCGCCAGCCCAAAACTCAAAAAGGTCACCAAGGATAAACAACTCGCTGAACCGCGATGCGTCCTTATTCAGAAACTTAAAAAACGCCTCTTTGGTTGCCGGCTTGTCATTTGACAAATGGATATCGGCAACGATCACAGGGTTTCTGACGGTGAGCACTTCGCGATGAACTGATTCAGCCGGAGAAAGTTTAAATTCCATTTATTAACCGTTAAATAATTGCAATCAACAACAGTTACACCCGCATTGCTGAGGTTTTGACTAAACAATCTCAGCTTTTTCTATGACGACATCTGACAGTGGTACGTCATCGTACCAACCATGACGACCGGTTTTAACTTCAGCGATTTTGTCGACCACGTCCTGGCCTGATACAACTTTCCCAAACACGGCATAGCCCCATCCCTGAGAAGTTTCGCTTTGGAAGTCCAAGAAGTGATTGTCGGCGACATTAATAAAAAACTGCGCACTGGCAGAATGGGGATCGCTCGTGCGAGCCATGGCGATCGTGTATTTGTTATTCTTTAGCCCGTTGTTAGCCTCATTTTTAATGGGTTCGCGGGTTGGCATTTCCTGCATCCCAGGCCTGAAACCACCGCCCTGAATCATGAAACCGGGGATGACTCTATGGAAAACAAGGCCGTTATAGTGACCGTCTTTGACGTATTGTTCAAAATTAGAGGCGGTGACAGGAGCGTTTTTGTAATCAAGCTCGATATCAATGACGCCGTAATTGGTGGTTAAGCGAATCATTTCTTTGTCCCTTTATTTCAAAATTTCTACTGAATTAATCGTAATGGCACGTACCGGTACATTCTCATGGAAACCTTTATCGGTTGTTGGGGCGCGAGCGATCTTACGGACCACATCCATTCCCTGAACTACCTTACCGAAGACCGCATAGCCGTCTTTAGTGCTAGAGCCATCTAAGAAATCATTGTCCTTCAAGTTGATAAAGAACTGGCTTGTTGCCGAGTTCGGATTGTTGGTCCTTGCCATCGCAATGGTGCCAACATTATTTTTTAACCCATTTTTATCCTCAAGTTTGATCGGAGCGGCCGTACCGGGTTTTTCTTTCATATCCCGAGTGTAACCTCCGCCTTGGATCATGAAATTGGGGATGACTCTGTGAAAAGTAGTGTCCTTGTAATAACCTTTCTTGACATAGTTCAAGAAATTTTCCACTGTGACTGGGGCCGCCTTCTCATTGAGGTCTACGACAATTCTTCCTTCGGAAGTATTAATGGCAACCCGCGGAGCGGCTAGAACAGTCAACGAAGCCGCAGCCACGCCTACGGCAACCAATAGTTTTGTTTTCAAAAAACTCATATTTATCCTCTTGAAACTTGTCTAACGGGCGATTTTGAATCACACGGCGAGCCGTGGTGGATTCTATTGCTCAAATCAAGACTAAGACTATTTTAGAGATCCCAAAGTTTCAGCTTTCTTTTGGAGGATGCTGTTCTTTGGAGAAAGCTTTAGGGCCTTGGCATACATTTCCGCAGCTTCTGCCACATAAATGTCCCCAAGGTTGCTGTAGGCGGTTACCGAACGGTTATTGTTGGCAATCGCCCGTTCAAGAAGTTCTTTAGCCCTGCCTCTGTTGCCCTCTGCGGCGTAGATGACCGCAAGATTGTTATAAGGCTCAGAGACTTCGGGAAACTCCCTAATGAGCTGCTCGAAAATTTCTTTTGCTTCCTGGGTTTTGTCCATATCTGTGTATGCGACGCCTTGCAGGAAACGAAGGTTCAAGTTTTTAGGATTTTTTTCGAGCTCCGAACTCGCAAGTTCAATTGCCTCCTGATATTTGCCGCGCGAAATGAGCAAACTGACATCCCTAGCCGGATTAATCAGCTCTTCTTTTTCGTCGCCAAATAACGGCTTCGCAGTCTCTTGGGCTTGAAGAGCAGGACAAAGCAATACACAGCACAAAATTGTTGAACTTAAAAATAGAGAAATTCTCATTTTTGAAACTTCGCAAACTTGGGGATCAAAGAATCCCATATCTGACACAGGCAATATGTTAGACAAAATCTGAACAAAAAAATTGCCAATAAATAAAATACTAACGACTGTTAACAAATTCTTTGGAAGTTCTCGGGGTGCGGAATTTTAGAGTTTCTCAAACCCTTATCAACGGAGAACCTTCTTGATAAAATGAACAATTTGGGAAACTTCAAATTGGAAGCAGATTAAAAGTTTTTGTTAATTACGGTAAATAAACAAGAAGTTAGAAAATGGCTCTGAAAATTTACAACTCGCTGACTCGGCAACAAGAAGAATTTAAATCCATTGAACCTAGCAAGGTTGGGATGTATGTTTGCGGAGTCACCGTTTACGATGATTGTCACATTGGACACGGCAGGACGTTTATTGCGTTTGATGTTATTCGCCGTTGGCTTGAGCAATCCGGCTATGAAGTTAAATTCGTCAGAAACATTACCGATGTTGATGACAAAATCATTAGAAGGGCCGCCGAACGGAAAATTTTGCCTGATGAGCTAGCTCAAATTTATACGCAAAGAATGCAAGAAGATTTGGAGGAACTCGGTTGCCTAAGGCCGACAGTCGAGCCTAGAGCAACTCAGTACATCCCTAAAATGCTCGCTTTAATAGAAAAGCTTCAGGACAAGGGATTTGCTTATCAGGATCGGGATGGAGATGTGGACTATGCAGTTCGTAAATTCCAACCTTACGGTCGGCTTTCCGGAAAGAAAATTGACGAGCTGATTCCCGGAGAGCGAGTGAGCATTGACGAGGCAAAGAGAGATCCTTTGGATTTTGCCTTATGGAAGCGGGCAAAACCGGGAGAGCCCCAGTGGGATTCCAAATGGGGCAAGGGACGCCCCGGTTGGCATATTGAGTGCTCCGCGATGAGTTGCGATTTGTTAGGAGAAACCTTTGATATCCACGGAGGTGGTCCTGATCTTAAATTCCCTCACCATGAAAACGAAATTGCTCAAAGCGAGGCGGCTAACGGTAAGAAATTCGTTAACACTTGGATCCACTCCGGTCCGTTGAGAGTCAACGGCGAAAAAATGAGCAAATCTTTGGGAAACTTTTGGACGATCCGCGATGCTCTTGAACAAACAAACAAGCAATATGGTGCGGGTAATGGCAATGAGACATTGAGGTTTTTCCTGTTGAGATCACATTACAGAAGTCCCATTGATTTTTCCACTGCTTTGGTCGAGGACTCCCATGATGGTTTGACTAGACTTTACAACGCCATCAGAACCGTTAAGCCGGATGAAAAACCGCTGGATTGGTCAGAAAAGTTTGCAAGTCAATTTAAGGCAGCCATGGACGATGATTTCAACACTGCCCGGGCCGTTGGGACTCTGTTTGAATTGGCTAGTGCGGTAAATCAGACGAAGTCTCCAGAGCTATCTAGACAGTTAAAAGGTTTGGGTAATGTTCTTGGTATTTTGAAGATTGAACCTGAGAAATTTGTCAAAGGGGCTGTTGAGGATATTGACGAAGAGTGGGTCAATCAAATGATTGAGGAAAGAAAACAGGCAAAGGTGGCGAAGAACTGGGCAAGAGCTGATGAAATAAGAGGCGAGCTGCAAGCCAAAGGAATAGTCCTTGAAGATGCTCCCGGTGGGGTTACCACTTGGAGAAAAAACTAGAACCATCATGACCAAACAGAGCTCAACAGGTAAACCCCATTGGTGGGATGCGGCTAAAAGGGATCTGTGTAAGACTGATCCCATTATGGCATCAATCATTAATGGGGTTGGAGAGGGTTTCCTTGAATCAAGGGGAGGCCCTTTTGAAACACTCCTGCGTTCTATTGTGGGTCAGCAAATTTCTGTGAAGGCGGCAGCCAATATTTGGGAGCGCTTTGTCAAAGCCTGTCCCATACTGACTCCTGAGGCAGTTAGCAGAAAGCACAGAAAGACGCTTCGTTCAGTCGGGTTATCGGAAAGAAAGATCGACTTTGTGTTGGATGTTTGTCGCTTTTTTGTCGAGGAAAAGGCCTTTATTGAAAGCATGGATGAGCTAGATGACGAAGCCATTATCGAAAAGCTGACCACAATCAGAGGTGTGGGTCGTTGGACCGCAGAGATGTTTTTAATCTTTACACTGAACCGACCTGATGTATTGCCCCTGGTGGACTTTGGTTTTCTGGAAGCTTTGAGAAGGGCGTATTTTCCTGAAGTCAACCCCGAAGAGTGGAGTGCGGTGAATAGAAACGAGGAAATTTTAAAAATCACTTCCAAATGGCAGCCATGGAGAAGCGCAGCGACATGGTATTTGTGGAGAAGTTTAAATAACGGTCCCATGTAGGGACGATGGGATGAAGTCATGGCGAAATTCGTTTATCTTGAATTTGAAAAGCCCGTCTCCGAGCTTGAAGCAAAGATCCAAGAGCTTCGGGAGATGACAGAAAAGTCGGAATCGCTTGATATTGAAAAAGAAATAGCGAGAATTGAGCGCAAAAAAACAAAGCTTTTGAAAGAAATTTACGCAAAGTTGACACCCTGGCAGATTTCCTTGGTCGCTCGGCATCCCAACCGCCCCTATACGTTGGACTACATCAGTAATATATTTACCGACTTCCATGAACTTCATGGCGACCGCGCCTATGCGGATGATCCCTCCGTTGTTGGAGGACTCGCAAGGTTTAATGGTCTTCCGGTTGTGGTGATCGGTCACCAAAAAGGTCGTGACACAAAGGAGAGGACTCAGAGAAATTTTGGCATGAGTCGTCCAGAAGGGTACCGAAAGGCTTTAAGACTCATGAAGATGGCAGAGAAATTTAAAATGCCCGTCTTTAGTTTTGTGGATACGCCCGGAGCCTATCCCGGTATTGGAGCCGAAGAGCGTGGACAGTCTGAAGCGATCGGGCACAATCTATATGTGATGAGCCAGCTAAAAACTCCAATCATTACAACGATCGTTGGGGAAGGAGGATCCGGCGGAGCCCTAGCGATCGCTGTCTGCGATATTTTGCAGATGTTACAGTATTCGACGTATTCGGTGATCTCTCCCGAGGGTTGTGCTTCCATTCTCTGGAAAGACGCCTCCAACGCGGCTGAAGCGGCAAAAGCTCTAGGGCTTAACGCTTCAAGACTTTTAGAACTAAAGCTTGTAGATAAGGTTATTGCTGAACCTATCGGCGGAGCCCATCGTGACGCCACATCAATGGCTGCCTCATTGAAAAAAGAATTGAACGATTCCCTGCGGATACTTAAGAAGCTTTCCCCAGAACAGTTACTTGAAAGACGTCATCAAAAACTTATGAGTTACGGACAGTATGCCATTGAAGCCTAAGGTAAATAAGTCACCAGCGAGGAAAGGAGCCGTTTCAACCCGATTAAATACGGTCTTGATGCAGCTTTTTTCCGTCTTGTCAACCGACAGTGTCCGATTAAATCCGAAACCGGTGGATTTGGTGGTGGGGTTTTCCGGGGGCATGGATTCCATGGTTCTATTGCATGCGCTTGCGAAATTGAAGACTCCCCTGAAAGGCAGAATCATTGCAGTTCATGTTCATCATAATTTGTCTAAAAATGCTGATGCGTGGGCCTCTTTTTGTGAAAAGCAGGCAAGGGAGTTTGCGGTGGAGTTTGTCCTCAGAAAAGTACGAGTGGGCAACACTGGAGAAGGGGTGGAGGCGGCAGCAAGGACCGCTAGGTATCGCGCGTTGGAGAAAGTGGCTCAAGACCAGGGAGCTCTGGCTATTGTTACTGCGCATCATATGGATGATCAGATTGAGACTTTTCTTATTCAATGGATGAGAGGGGCGGGACCCGAGGGATTGAGTTCAATGCCAACTTTCCGACATAGTGACACATCTCTTTTGGTTAGGCCGCTATTGGGATTTGAAAGATCTGAGCTAGCTGACTATGCCGCTAAAAAGCATTTGAAGTGGGTTGATGATGAGAGTAATGAAGATACAGCTTTTTTGAGAAATGCTGTTCGGAAAGAAGTTGTACCCGTACTACAAAAGATTCGTCCTGGATTCAAGAAAGCTGCCTCGAGAAGCATTGGTTTGATCGCCGAAGCAACAGAAATACTCAAAGAAGTGGCTAGAGAAGATATTCAACAGGTTCAGGAGGCTGGTACTGGCTATCTGATGTTGGACGATTTGTTGAGCCTGTCGGCGGAAAGGCAGAGCAGACTATTAAGGCAATGGTTGGAGTCCTGCGGATTGGGAAAGTTCCCCCGTACTAGGATCATTGAAGTGCTCAGACAGTTAAAGCAGACAACGAGCCAGAGTGTGCAGTTGCTTAAGGCCAATGACAAAGAATTCAGACTTTACGGAAAACGTTTGATGGTTCTTGACAGGCAAGATGATCAGCCTGAGGATGAAATCGAAATTCGGTGGAATGGTCAAGAAAAGATTGCATTGCCGCAATTTAATGGTGAACTCTGTTTCCAAGAAAGCGAGGATGGCTTTTCGGAAGCTTATTTAAAAGAGGAACCCTTAACCGTTAAAAGGCGGAGCGGCGGAGAAAAAATTAAAATTCATCGGCTTCGACCTTCAAAGAATTTAAAAGCTTTATATCAAGAGGCAGGGATTCCTGAGTACGAACGCAGGAATTTACCCTTGGTCTGGAAAGGAAAAACACTGATCTATGCGGCGGGCATCGGTGAAGAGATCAGAGAAAAATTAGATGATGATGGCGGCAGACGCTTTTCCATCATGTTTAGAAAGACTCCCAATCTGATTTAAGATTTGGGCGCTGTAAACAGGATTACCGTGAAGAATAAGGATTGCTGAGTATGTTGCGTGAAATTTGTTTAGATACCGAGACAACGGGGTTGTACCCTAAAAATGGGGATCGCATCATTGAGATCGGTTGTGTTGAACTTACCCGACACGGTATTGGAAAGAACCGGTTCCACCAATATATCAATCCGGAAAGAACAATGAGCAGCGATGTCATTAAAACTCATCATATTGAAGACTCGATGCTCATTAATCAACCCAAGTTTGCTGAGATTGCAGATCGTTTCGTTGAGTTTGTCAAAGGGGCGCGGCTTATTATCCATAATGCTGCGTTTGACGTAAGCTTTTTCGATGAAGAATTTAGACGTCTGGGAAGACCACCTTTAAAAGAAGTTTGTGCCGAAATTGTCGATTCCATGGATATCGCCCGTGCTACTTTCCCACAAATGCATAATAGCCTAGATGCCCTCTGCAAAAGATTGGGAATTGATACCACGGTTCGAGAAGAAGAAGGTCATGGAGCTTTGCTTGATGCCGAGCTCCTAGCGCAGGTATACTTGGCTCTGAGGCAGTCTCAAGTCGCAATTGACATTGGTGCTGCCGTAGTCGAGCCGATCGTGCCGGTGGTAAAGACTCAAATAGAGGGCGATCTTCTCGTCATCAAAGCCAACGAGCAGGAGCTGCAGGAGCATGAGAAGGTTCTCGCTATGGTCGATAAGGCATGTAAAGGGAAATCTTTATACGAGATGACTCCCGAAGAATTGTCTTTGGCAGCAAAGGCAGAACAAGAAGCGCTTAAGAAGAAAGAAAACGAGGACAAAGCGTTCCTAGATAGCCTTTAATTGGGTTAAACTTGCGGGCAATTTTTAGCTGCCGCATAGGTAGGTTTCAAACCTTACGTAACGAGGGCTGGGCGGCAGTTGTCGTTTCTCGCGGTAAAGCAATTCTTCAGGTTATTTGATAATAACGGTGAAGACGGCCGATAGTATCTAACAAAATATTTTGGGAACAGTGTTTCCACGTTTATTAAGGATTATTCATGTCTATTAATGATGATGTTCCTGAGAAAGAAAACAATTTAAATTCGGACTTGGAACTCCAAGGTCAGCCAACAGATTTCGGTGACGGGTTCCTCTTGGATTTGGCAGAGAAAATTGTTCCGACTGAATTCTCAGAGAGAGGGCGGCTAATTGCCAAAAAAAATATTGGGGTTCGTAGTGAAAAACTACACAAAGTTTTAGCTGATGCCGGCATCGGATCTAGACGAGATATGGAAGAACTTATCAATTCTGGTCGGGTATCGGTTAACGGTGCCCCTGCCTATATTGGCCAGAGGGTGATGCCTAGTGATTTAATTAAAGTCAATGGGATAGGAGTCCGCCGCCCTCAAAGTCAGTCAGATAGGATTCCGAGAGTTTTGGTTTATCACAAGCCAGCAGGGGAAATCGTTTCTACCGATGATCCGCAAGGTCGCCCCACAGTATTTGATCACTTGCCGCCTGTGCGAAATATGCGTTGGGTAGCGGTTGGACGGCTCGACTTTAATACCGAAGGGCTTCTTTTATTCACCACCAACGGGGCCCTGGCCAACTATCTGATGCATCCAAGAAACGAAATTGAAAGGGTTTATGCAGTCAGAGTTCAAGGTGAGCTAACGGAAGAGAAAAGAAAACAGCTTTTAGAGGGGATTGAAATAGGTGATGGGCTAGCCAAATTCAAGACGGTCGATCAGGCTGGCGGTTCGGGTTTTAATCGCTGGTATACAGTTAGTCTCAGTGAAGGCAGGAACCGGGAGGTCAGAAGAATGTTTGAGGCAGTTGCTTTACCGGTTTCCCGCTTGATAAGGATTAAATACGGAGAACTTGCTTTGCCTAGGACGCTGCCTAGAGGGAAGTCAATGGAACTTCCCCA
>CANQMZ010000047.1 GCA_947625105.1 uncultured Parasutterella sp. | reverse complement strand
GGACTGCTCCCGCACAAGTGAAAAAACAAATTGAGTTTTGGGAACATCGACTAGCTAATCGTTAACCTCTTTTATAGTCAAAAAGCCACCTGATAAGGTGGCTTTCGTTTGTCTGGAAAGGCTAAAGAACCTTGTGGACCCAACCCTTTGGACCTTCAATCTGACCCATTTGGATGCCAGTAAGCGTATCTCTGAGTTTTTTGCTGATAGTACCCATCTTTTCCATGCCGCTCGGCAGGTAGATGTCTTCTCTTTCAGTGTGAACCATACCTACCGGAGCAAGAACAGCGGCTGTACCGCAAAGAGACATTTCTGCCATATCCTTGATCTCATCAAAACGGACTGGTCTTTCCTCGACTTTTAGTCCGAGCATCTCCTTGGCAACATCAACCAGTGAACGGCGTGTAATAGAAGGAAGAATTGATGAGGACTTCGGAATAACGACTGTATTACTCTTATCAACAAACAGAATATTGGTACCGCCAGTTTCCTCAACAAAAGTATGGGTGGCCGGATCCAAGTAAACGTTTTCCGCAAATCCGTTCCTGTGAGCTTCCATCGTCGGATACAAACTCATCGCGTAGTTCAAGCCCGCCTTGATATGACCAGTACCGCGAGGGGCTGCACGGTCGTAATCGGGGACTGTGAGCTTCAGTGGCTTGATACCGCCTTTGAAGTAGTTTCCTACAGGCATGGCGAAGATCCTAAAAATGAACTCGTGGGCCGGTGCTACGCCAATCTGTGGACCAGAACCGATCATGACAGGGCGGATGTAGAGGCTACCACCTGTCCCATATGGAGGTACCCATGCTGCGTTGGCACGAACCACTTCTTCAACAGCCTTAACAAATTGCTCTTCTGGGAACGGGGGCATCTCAAGGCGCAAAGCAGTGTTATGCATACGATGAGCGTTTTGATCAGGACGGAACGTCACGATATCATGGTTAACCGTCTCATAAGCCTTCATGCCCTCAAAACAGCACTGTGCATAGTGGAAGACACAAGCCGCCTCGGACAATTCAATATTGGGATTAGTTGTTAACTCGCCTTCCGACCATTTTCCGTCTTTCCAATTAGCCTGAAAACGGTAGTCAGTTGGACGATAACTAAAACCCAAATTACTCCAATCAAGATCTTTCTTTTCCATCATTTGGTCCTTGATAACTTTCTGTAAACAAATAACACGCAATGTGGTGAATCTTACGCTTTTCGAACGGAAAATAAGCGTTTAATGGATATTAGCTTCCTGCCACAGTCAGTTTGGATAATAAAACCGAGCCGCACTGGACATTAGTGTTAACATCAATATCATCGCCCATCGCTACCAAATCCATAAACATGTCGTTGAGGTTCCCGGCTACCGTAATACCTTGCACCGGATAGGCAACTCCGCCGTTTTCAATCCAAAAGCCACTTGCCCCCTTAGAAAAATCCCCGGTAGCAAGATTGACGCCTTGACCGATTAATTCCGTTACCAATAACCCTGTCCCCATTAGCTTCATCAGTGCGTCAGGGGAAGAAGCTCTCGCCTGAGGTTGTAAGCGATAGAGCAGGTTGTAAGGACCTCCTGCATTGCCGGTATTTTTTAAAGAGAGTTTTCGTGCGGAGTAGGAATCCAAAAATAAGCCTTTCAAAACCCCGTCTTCAACGATAAAACGTGGGCTGGGTTCAACCCCTTCGTCATCAAACGGTGATGAACCATAGCCCCTTGGAATAAAAGGATCTTCAAAAATCGAAACTGTCTCCGGGAACACCGAGGTTCCCAATCGGCCGCACAGAAACGAAACATTCCTGTAGAGAGAGCCCCCGCTGACAGCTGCATTAAAAAGATTTAGCAGTTGCCGCGCAACCGGGGCTTCAAATATCACTGGACAGATTCTTGTCGTCAACGTCCTGGGTGAGAGTCGGCTGATTGCTCTTCTTGCTGCTTTCTCTCCCAGCTGTTCCGGTTTCATCAGGTCTCGTGGGTCCACCGCTGTTGCATACCACCCATCAACCTGCATTCCATTTTTATCTTCAGCAATCATTGAAAGAGAAACCGAGTGGTTGCTAAAGCGATATCCTCCCAAAAACCCTAAAGTATCACCGAGCAGAAACTCTCCTGTACTTGCCGTCACAGAGGAAGCATCCGTATTAGCGATTCGGTTATCGTATTCAAGAGCTACCTTTTCGGCTCTGATGCCTAGTTCAATAGCTGCCTCCGCATCAATATCCCACGGATGATAAAGATCTAGGTCACGGATGTTTTTACATAACTCATCGGCTTGCGGTAACCCGGCGCATGGATCTTCTGTGGTGTGGCTAGCTATTTCATAGGCAGCCCTGACAGTTCGCTCTACTGCTTCAGGATGCAAATCGCCACTTGTGGCACTGCCTTGAGCTTTACCCTTATAAACGGTTATAGAAAAACTCCTGTCTCTGGTGTTTTCTATGGTCTCAACCTCCGAACAACGAACGTTTACGGTGAGACCTTTTTCATCACTGAGTTCTGCCGAGGCGTCGCTTGCACCTAAATCTGTTGCGAGTTTCAGCGCAAATTTCAAGAGTCCTTCCGATTTATTGGGATTGCTTGATGTGGGGCTATTGATCATCTTATCTTGGTTCAGCTTATAGAGTCGTTTATGATACCGCGTGAGACTGGATGATCAGAGAGTAAAAGCATGGAAGAAAAGATAGAACAAGAATTTGAAGAACCAAGTAAAAGCGAATTAAAACGTCGGGCAGAACATTTGCAACAGATTGGAAAACAGCTTACCGAATTCAAAAAAGAAATACTAGCCACCCTGAATTTACCCGAAGAACTCAGGGAAGCCATCATCGAGTTCCATCGTATACGTTCGTGGGGAGCACGCCGCCGGCAACTTCAACTGATCGGGAAGATTATGCGAACCGTTGATGAGGAAACCGTTACCAAAGCCATCGACATGGCGACCGGAAACGCTAAAGCCGCCACAGCCGCTCTACATAAAGCCGAACAGCTCAGGGACCTGCTGATTGCCGAGGATATTGCCCTCACTAGTTTCATAAAGGACTATCCCAAAGTGGACGTACAAGAACTTCGTTCTCTTATACGGAACGCCCGGCGAGAGAAAGCCACTAATAAACCCCCTAAAGCCTATCGTGCCATATACAAAATAATCCATGCCCAATTATTACCGCCCCTTAGTCTGATTGAAGAAGAGGAAAACGAAGATGACTAAAAAGATTGCAAAAATCGGTTTGATTTCTATTTCTGACAGAGCTTCTAGCGGTCAGTATGAGGATAAGGGCATTCCTTCCCTTCTCAGTTGGCTTGAAAAAGTCGTCATTTCGGACTTCGAGCACATAGAAACGGTTATTCCTGACGACAAACAATTGATTGAGGCCAAGTTGATTGAATTTTCAGACGACAAGCTATGCGATCTGATCCTGACAACAGGCGGCACAGGCCCAGCTCCCCGGGATGTAACTCCAGAGGCTACATTAGCCGTAGCAACGAAAATCATGCCGGGATTTGGGGAAAGGATGAGACAAATTTCAGCGTTATTCGTGCCTACTGCGATCTTATCGAGGCAAGAAGCCGTCATTCGATCTTCTCAAAATCACAGTTCGCTCATCGTTAATCTTCCAGGACAACCTAAAGCAATTGCAGAGACATTGGAAGGTCTTCCCGGACAAAAAGTTGATGGAATTTTTGCCGCTATTCCCTATTGCATTGAGCTTATTGGGGGTCCCACAATAGAAACCGACCCCCTTTATATCAAATCCTTCAGACCCTCTTCAGCTAAGCGCCCTGAAATCATTAATTCAATTACCCTCGAACCACCAAAAGGGAGGGCTACTAGCTCTATTATCATGCTGCACGGTCTAGGAGCAGATGCCTCTGACTTTGCGTCTTTCAGGGAAGAATTATTGTCTGTTGGAGCCCCCGTCCAATCCACCCGATTCGTACTACCGCACGCTCCAGTGAGACCCATTACTATGAACAACGGATACCCCATGAGGGGGTGGTTTGATTTGTTCAGTCTTGAAGATATTTCTGAGGAAGATGATGTCGGTATTGAGCAGACATGGAGGATCGTCAGAAGATTGATTTCAGAAGAACAATCTCGTGGCATTCCGAGAAACAGGATTTTCCTTGGTGGTTTTTCTCAAGGTGGCTGCATGGCAATGTTCTCGGCCCTAAAACTCAGTGAACCCATTGGGGGAATTTTTTCTTTAAGCGGATACTTACCCCTAATCAACAGCCATCAAGTTGAACATATGGGAAAGGGAATCCTAACTCCGATTTTCGTGGGTTATGGTCTCCAGGACTCGGTTGTGTTACCTATTTACACGGAAATGTCCATCAAAGAGCTGCAAAAGCTTGGAGCAGTGAACCTCTGGTCTCACGGTTATCCAGGAATGGAACATTACCTAGGACAAGAAGAAACAATAGATCTAGCCAAATTTTTAACTACTTGCCTAGCAGAGGTAAATTAGGATTTTGTCTGTTTTGAGAATTAAAATGTCCGACTAATTAGATCCAAAGTCCCATTTAGGACACTAAGGATAACCATGAGCTTACTAGATCGTTTCCTAGATGCATCACAAGACATTACGGACCCCCTTCGGGTTACTCTTTTTAGTGTCGGCGGGACGGAAATTGACACCGTTGATATTCTCGAGTTTGTCCTTGTTTTCCTTGTTGCCTACACACTAGGCAGAGTAAGTGAGACAAGTATCCGAAAGTTTGGTCATAAGCACAACAGCTTAAGAATCGAGTCTCTCGAAATGCTTGCCAAGTTCATTCACTGGGGCATCCTGACTGTCGGTATTCTCATCGGTTTGTCTCTGATCGGACTACCGGTTACCCATTTAGCGATACTGGTCTCAGCCTTGTCCGTGGGTGTTGGCTTCGGCCTGCAAACCATAGTCAACAACTCAATTGCGGGACTTTTGCTTCTATCTGAGAAGGCGGTTACGGTGGGCGATATTATCGGTACTCCGAGTGGTCGTGTGGGCAAAGTTGTAATGGTAACCATTCGGGCTACAAAGATCATTACCCCGACAGGAGAGGCTATCCTTATACCTAATGCTTCTTTGATTGACAAGGCCTTCACCAACTACAGTATGGATTCCCGTGGAGTCCGAAAGGTCTTTCCTTTCAGCGTTCCCTACGGCATTGACTTTCGCAGAGTCAAAGAAATCATTGAAAAGGCGGCTCTTCAAGTTCCCTACTGCATTAAGCCGGATCAACTCCATGAAGTCGAGTGTGGAATTACGGGATTTGGCAATTTCGGTATTAATGCTGAGTTAGTGGTTTGGGTGGATCCCGTTGAGCTTATGGAACCATACCGCCTAGAATCGGCTTTCCTATCTGCGATCAATGATGCTTGTGTTAATAACAATATCATTATTCCCGGACCAACCTACGGGGTTACCGTTACATCTACTTCTCCAAGTGGATTTGCTGCCCAGGTGTCTGGAGGCACTGCTCCGATCCCTGCCAACCTTGCAAACACGGCCATCGTGGGTTATCCTCAATCCGATTTGGAAAGTTCTTCCTCACGGCAAGAGGGTGAAGGGGGCGAAAGTGGCGAAGGTGAGGAAGAGGATGATAATGGTGCTGATTTCCTGAGTAAGACCGAAACAGAAGATAAAAAAGAAGAATAGTCGGTGGGGATACTAAGTTAGTCTATTTGGATGTTTTTGTTGTTTCTGTAGAAGATGGTCAAGTAAAAGTGTTGGCTGTATTCTTTATTTCCCCTATCTCCTATGGAAGCGTTTTTCTTCAACTTTAGGAGTCTTTTATGAAATTAACTAGATTATTGCTGGCTGCAGCCATAGGGCTCAGTATCAGCATTCCCTCCTTGGCTGCCCTGCAAGACAAATATTCCTTGCCTGAGCAGTACCTCAAATCCGAACAAGCTTATCTGAAAGAGTTTCCGAAACTTCAGGATGTCATGGACATCATGATCGTCGAAACGGAAAAGCAGCTTCCGAAGCCACAGAATGACATTTTGCACAATCGCGTCTGCACCGCTCTTGTCTATGACATGGCAAAAAAAGAGGGAATGAAGCCAGAGGAAATATTTATTGCAGTTGCCGGTGACATTATGCACAACATCACCAAGGCTGATAAAACCGCGGTCTTAACAGAAAAAGACAAGCTTGCCAAGGCTGACGCCATGGTCAAGAAGCTCAAAGCCAAAGGATTTTTCAAAGACTCCCCAAAATTTTGGACAGATACTTCTATTTACGCGAATCCGAAACTTGGTAACAGCCAAGACCACACTCACCACATCACTGGCGCAGTCGTTACCGGAGAGCTTCTTAAAAATTTAGGTCTCACTGAAGAGCAAATGAATCAGCTTCAGGCAGCTATCGTAGAACACTCCACCGGATACTGGTATTTCAGAGATGCGGTCAGCGACACACTCGGAAACAAAGATGGTTGGATGCTTGTCTTCCCTGCCCCGGAAGGGACAACCTCCAAGTTCATTCACGATGCTGATCTTATTTCACAGTTCGTCTACGAGTCCGTTGTTCCAGAAGGAAGCAAATGGAGAAATTTAGCCACCAAGCGTTGGAAAGCGAAAAACACGCCCGAAGACCAGGCTTATGTTGTTTACTACGTATTCCAGCGTATGTACGACGAAGCTCGCACGAAACAAGGAAAAGAGCTTGCTAAAGCGCAATGGGACAAAATCGCACCGGAACTCAAAAAGCTACAGGGTTTGAAAGAAACTGATGATCCGATAAAGATCAAAGGTGTTCCTGAAATCTTCAAGCGTTAACCTTGTTTACCTCTTTAAAACTGCGAGAGCCTTCTTCGTCTCTCGCAGTTTTTGTTTCCATGTGTTATAAGTTGGTTGCTCCACAACCATTGGGGTTTTAATTGTCAGGATACATTGGTCGTTTTGCTCCGTCGCCTACCGGTCCCTTACATGCCGGTAGCTTGTGCTGTGCTCTCGCCAGCTATCTTGACGCACGGGCTCATCAAGGTACTTGGGTAATCAGGATAGAAGATATCGACCCTCCTAGAGAACCACCCGGAACGGCGAAACATCAATTAGAAGTCCTCAAAAAATTTGGCTTGAAAAGTGATCGGGAAGTTTTATTTCAGTCACAAAGGCATCACGCCTACGAACTTGCGTTTGAGAATCTAAGAAAAAATGAACTCGTTTACGGTTGCTCTTGCTCGAGACAAACGATTGCAATTGAGCAAGAAAGATTGGGGTTGCCAAAAAATGTATATCCCGGAACTTGTCGAAAAGGGACTAAAGAACCTGTAAGAGCGTGGCGATTTCGCACCTCATGCGATCCAATATCTTTTACGGACAGACGATTTGGGATTCAAAGCCAGAATGTGGAAAAGTCAGTGGGCGACTTCGTACTAAAAAGGGCTGATGGTTTCTGGGCTTATCAACTAGCGGTCGTGGTTGATGATGCTTTTCAAGGCATCACCCATGTAGTCAAAGGTGCCGACTTGTTAGACAACACCGCACGACAGATAGCCTTGCAGCGGGCTTTAGGGTACCCTACTCCTTCATATTTCCATGTCGATTTGGTTCTAAACAACCAAGGCCAAAAATTGTCAAAGCAAACCCAAGCCCCTGCTTTGGATACGAATCACGTGGATAAAGAGTTACTGCACGCCTGGAAAAATTTAGGTTTTGTAGCCTTTGAAGCCAATAGCTTGGATGACTTTTACAAGGAAGCGACAAAAAGGTGGGCTGAGAGATACTTAAGCTAGCTATTTTTACCACGGCCTCCGAGAAGCACTGAGACCCTCGGAACATACTTATCTTTACTAGGTCCAACCTCGGACTCAACAATTCTTTTCTCACTTCTTGAAGGAACGTATGGACTATCAAAGAAAGGGTCCACACTTTCCTCTGTTACCGGTGGTTTATAAGAGTAGGGACTTTTTGAAAATCTCGGATTGCTGTAACGACGCCGGATTGGAACTGGATCAATTTTTTGACGGAGGAATGTTTTGCCGATAAGTTTTTCGATCGCGGAAACATTCCGAGCATCAGAAGAAGTCATCAAAGTAAGCGCTAAACCTTTCACTCCTGCTCTTCCCGTTCTTCCAATTCGATGGACATAATCTTCGGCACTCAAAGGCACATCGTAATTTATAACAAGAGGCAGTTCTGCAATATCCAAACCCCGGGCGGCAACGTCTGTTGCTACAAGCACATTAACCTTATTTTCCTTAAAGCTCTGAAGAGTCCGTGATCTTTCCTCTTGGGTTCTGTCGCCATGAATAGAATCTGAATTGAAACCCTCTCTTTGAAGTAACCTAGCAAGGCGCCTAGCGGTAATTTTTGCATTGACAAAAACCAAAGTTTGTAAAGGATTACCGTCTTGGTCCTCGCCTCTTGCCCTAAGAAGCTCCGCCAGAGCATCCTTTTTATTTGTCTCGTCAACTTCAAACAATTCTTGAGAAATAGTAGTAGCCGCAGCATTTCTTTTTGCGACCTCCACTATTACAGGGTTGTTAAGAAAATTATTTGCTAACCGTTTTATTTCCGGAGAAAACGTTGCCGAAAACATCAAATTCTGTTTGGAAACGGGCAACCTACTCAGAATTCTAGAAATATCTGGCAGGAAACCCATATCCAACATACGGTCGGCTTCATCGAGGATCACCATTTGAACCTGTGAAAGGGTTGTATTACGTTGTTCCAAGTGATCTAACAACCGACCCGGAGTCGCAATCAGAATCTCCACCCCTTTTCTTAATGCCTCAGCCTGTGGACGGATATCCACTCCGCCGTAGACGGCTGCAACTTTTAAAAGAGTTTTAGATGCAAATTGCGTAAGAGCTTCCGCTGTCTGATCCGCAAGCTCCCTAGTTGGAGAAAGGATGAGGGCTCTTACGGGGTGGCGCGCTGGAGAAACACTTGTATTCTCAAACGACAGTATTTTTTGAAGCAATGGAAGACCAAAACCAGCTGTCTTTCCTGTCCCTGTTTGAGCGGCACCCATTACATCTCTACCTTCTAATACGAGAGGTATTGCGGCGCTTTGGATTGGGGTAGGTTTGGAATAGCCTAACTCGGTAATCGCCTCGGTTATTCTCTTGTCCAAACCGAAATGTAAAAAGTCTTGAAACTCTTCCATTGAAAACAAAATGTTATTTTAAAAAGAAGAGCCCTGAAAAAAAATCAAGGCTCATCGAAATACACCAATGTCCGTGGTGGCCCCAGCTGGACTTGAACCAGCGACCAATCGATTATGAGTCGACTGCTCTGACCAACTGAGCTATGGGGCCTGAAAGCGGGATGATACTACTTGTTATCCGCCTCCAAGAAGCTTTTAAGTTTATCAGATCTGCTCGGATGGCGCAGCTTTCTTAGTGCTTTCGCTTCGATCTGACGAATCCGTTCTCGAGTGACATCAAATTGGCGACCAACCTCCTCCAAAGTATGATCAGTGCTCATCTCAATACCAAAACGCATTCTCAAAACCTTAGCTTCTCTCGGCGTCAAAGAGTCCAAAACCTCCTTGGTAATTTCAGTCAAACTTGATTGCTGAGCGGCATCAGCCGGGGCAACTGTTCCAACATCCTCAATGAAATCTCCAAGATGAGAATCATCATCGTCACCAATCGGAGTTTCCATAGAAATTGGCTCTTTTGCAATCTTAAGAATCTTACGGATCTTGTCCTCAGGCATGTCCATCTTCTTAGCCAATTCGCTCGGGTCCGGCTCGACTCCGGTTTCTTGCAAAATCTGGCGAGAAATTCGATTCATCTTGTTTATCGTCTCAATCATATGAACTGGGATACGAATCGTTCTAGCTTGGTCCGCAATAGACCTTGTAATCGCTTGGCGAATCCACCAAGTAGCGTAGGTAGAAAACTTGTATCCGCGCCGATACTCGAATTTATCGACAGCTTTCATCAAGCCAACGTTTCCTTCCTGGATGAGGTCGAGGAACTGCAAACCTCTATTGGTATATTTCTTCGCGATTGAAATAACTAGTCGAAGGTTCGCTTCAGTCATTTCGCGCTTTGCCTTACGGGCCTTCGCCTCTCCGGTAGCCATCTGGTTATAGACATCCTTCAAATCTTTCAAGGGCAGTGTTACTGCGTTTTGGATGTCAGCCAGTTGCTGCTGTAACTGTTGAATTTCAGGCAAATGTCTGAGAATGTACTGAGCATACGGAAAATCAGACTCGGCTTCTTTCTTAGTCCAGTCTTGGTTGGTAACATTTTCCAAGAAATTCTTCAAGAAATAATCTCTTGGCATCTTAGCTCTATTGACCATAATGTCATAGATTCGGCTTTCACAGCGCCGTACGTCTTCAACTTGCTGTCTAAGAAGCGAGCACAAGCGCTCAACGGCATTGGCAGTAAAGCGCAACGACAAAAGTTCTTCCTGAATACCCTTTTGGGCGCGGATAAACGCCTTAGAACGGTATCCGTCTTCTTGATATGCCTTTTTAAGCTTTTCGTAAAGCACTTTACAATGATCGAGTTTTTCAAGAACAACCACCTTGAGTTTGTCCAACTGCTCAGCAGTCATGCCTGAAGCACCGATATCCGTGCTCTCATCGTCATCTTCGACTTGTTCGGTAATCTCTTCATCAAGTCCGTCAACCAAACCGTCAACGATTTGGTCAATCATCATTGTGCCGGCTCGAACCTTTTCCGCATCGTCTAAGATGGCCGAAATAGTCGTCGGGCAACCCGAGATGGCCTGAATCATGTGCTTCAAGCCGTCTTCAATTCTCTTAGCGATTTCAATTTCGCCCTCTCTGGTAAGAAGCTCAACAGAACCCATTTCTCTCATGTACATACGGACCGGATCAGTTGTTCTGCCGAATTCGCTATCCACAGTTGCAAGGGCAGCCTCAGCCTCTTCTTCAGTTGAGTCGTCGGAGGCTGTCGGAACATTGTCACCAATCAAAAGATCATCAGCAGTCGGTGCTTGCTCGTAGACTTGGATGCCCAGGTCTGCCAACGTTGAAATAATTTGATCGATTTGGTCAGAATCAACAATATTTTCCGGAATATGGTCATTAACTTCAGCGTATGTCAAATAACCATGCTCTTTGCCCATCCTGATCAAAGCTTTCAACTTATTCAGGCGTGTCTGAGTATCGTCCTCCTTGACTTGATAGCTTTGAGACAAAGCCTCTTTCATGGCCTTATCTCGTCCAGCCTTCCCTCTACCTTTATTGGAAGCTGTAGGAACGTAGGACTCCGCGATCGCCACTTCCTCGTCAACTTCATCGGTATCAGAGTCACCAACCAAATCATCATCGTTTGGCTCTTGTGCCTTGGGTTTTCGACCCGGGCGAGCTTTCTTGGTAGTAACTTTGTCTTCTTTTACCTGTGGTAACTGAGTTTCTAGTGCTTGTTCTTTTTCTGATTGGACAGTGGATTTTTCCTTACTTTCAGGCTTACGTGCAACTTTCTTAGTCTCTGTTTTTTTAACTGTTGTCACCTTCTTCTTATTGGGCTCCTTGGCAACGGATTTGTTTTCTACCTTTGCCGAGGTAACCGTCTTTTTAGCCGATTTTTCCTTAACAGTCGCAGAAACTTTTTTAGTCTGCGTTTTCCCTGCAGTCGCTTCTTCCTTGGCAGTCACTGTTACTTTTTTAGCACTCGCTACCTTTTCCGCTGTAGTTTCATTCCTGGCAATGGAATTCTTTGCCAATACGTTTTTTTTGGCCCCAGACTTGCTAGCCGCTGTCTTCCTAGACACCGTTTTTTTTGTAGCTGTCACTTTCTTTGCCGATGAAGAGGTCTTCCTAGCATTAGCTGTTGCGGCCGTTGCCTTTTTTGCCAACGTGAGTTTCGTAGGGACGACCTTTGCCACCGCCTTCTTTACCGCGATGCTTGACACCGTCTTTTTGGTGGTAGCTTTCTTTGCAGTTGTTTTAACCACATTTTTTGCAATGGGCTTCATAGCAGGAGTTGTTGCCTTTTTCTTCGCAACAGTAGCCGTCTTAACAACTTTAGGAGCCGATCTCTTCACGACAACCTCTGAAACCGCTTTTTTATTGGATGCAGTCTTAGCCACTTTCACTGGCTTTTTAGCCACGGTAGCCTTTTTAACTGGCGTTGCCTTCTTAACTCCAACCTCTTTCACAGGAGTTTTTTTTGTGGTTGAATCCTTCGCAGTTGGTTTTTTCGCTGCTGATTTTACCGTTGCCTCTACTGAACTTTTTTTAACTGAGCTTTTTTTGGCTGTTGCCATCGTTTTTCCCTTGATGCAATTTCATCAAAAACACTTTTCCACTTTAAAAGCAAAAGCGCACGCGAGGGAAACGAGATTCGCGTCCCAAATCGGAAACTCTTTGCTCACAAAAGTGGCACTCTCCCTCGTCTCTAGCTATCAGTATCTGCGATAAACACGCCCGATCAGTTGTCGGACATAAGCCCTTGGCGCAGCTAGCGACAGGTCTTCAAACAACGCCTCCGATCTTTAACGCGATCTCCTGGGCGAGCAAATAAATTCAAAACCTTACTTGCGACCTTGCATTGTACTACACTTTTCATTGATCCAAGGAGAAATACCAATACTAGCACGGGTATCGCACACATAGAACAGTAACGAGCAGGAAAAACTTTTTAGAGACCCGATGTAATGGGCGTCTCTGCGG
>CANQMZ010000046.1 GCA_947625105.1 uncultured Parasutterella sp. | reverse complement strand
ATTCCCGGCCTGACTAAGGCCAGCTGGTAAGCGAGGAGATTACAAATGAGTATGAGTGATCCGATCGCCGACATGCTGACCCGTATTCGTAACGGTCAGATGGTCGACAAAACGGAAGTGACAATGCCTTCTTCCAAACTGAAGGTGGCTATTGCCCAGGTTTTAGAAGATGAGGGCTATATCTCGGGCTTTAATGTTGAGCCTAATGAAGGGAAGCCTATTCTTCACATTGGTCTCAAGTATTACGCAGGCCGCCCTGTGATTGAGCGCATCGAGCGCGTATCACGTCCTGGACTGCGCATCTACAAGAATCACGCCAGTATTCCTCAGGTTATGAATGGCTTGGGAATCGCGATCATCTCCACTCCTAAGGGAGTTATGACAGATCGTAAGGCTCGTGCTGCCGGTATCGGCGGTGAAGTTCTTTGCTACGTTGCATAACGGAGGAGAAAGAAATGTCACGAGTCGCTAAGATTCCGGTCAAATTGGCCAAAGGGGTTGAAGCCAAGATCCAAGACGGTGTTATCACAATCAAAGGACCGAAAGGCACTTTAACCCAAAAACTGGACTCCCAAGTTCAGGTCACACTGGACGAGAAAACAGGTGAGATTCATTTCAAGGCTCTCAATGAGACAAAACAATCAAACGCAATGAGCGGTACGCTTCGTGCTCTGATCAATTGCATGAACAAGGGCGTTTCTGAAGGCTTTACCAAGAAATTGACGTTGGTTGGCGTGGGCTATCGTGCCCAGGCTCAAGGAGATTCACTGAATCTTTCTTTGGGGTATTCTCATCCGATCGTCCATAAGATGCCTGCTGGCATCAAGTGCGAGGCCCCCTCGCAGACTGAGATCCTTATTTCCGGTACTGACAAGCAAAAAGTCGGTCAAGTCGCCGCGGAAGTTCGCGCTTACAGAGCTCCTGAGCCTTACAAGGGCAAGGGTGTCCGCTATGCCGATGAAGTGGTGATCATTAAGGAAACCAAGAAGAAGTAAGAGAGCGGAGGTTATAAAGTGATCGGTAAAAAAGAAAATCGTCTGCGTCGCGCACGTGCTACACGTGCCCGCATCAAGAACATGCAGGTTAATCGCCTGGTAGTTCATCGTACAAACCTGCACATCTACGCTCAGATTATTTCTGCGGATGGAAAGAACGTGCTTTGCGCCGCTTCCACTCTAGAGCCGGAAGTTCGCGCATCTTTAGCGTCACAGTCAGGCAAAGGTGGCAACGTCAATGCTGCAAAAGTTATAGGAAAGAGAATTGCCGAGAAGGCAAAAGCTGCTGGAATTGAAACTTGTGCATTTGACAGAGCCGGTTATCGTTTCCATGGCCGAGTAGCGGCGCTCGCTAACGCAGCCCGTGAAGCCGGTCTGAAGTTCTAAGGAATACTCAAATGGCTAAAGTTCAAGCTAAAGGCCCAGTTGCCGAAGAACAGGATGACGGCATTCGCGAAAAAATGATCGCCGTCAATCGCGTTACCAAAGTAGTTAAGGGTGGACGCATTCTAGGTTTCGCAGCCTTGACAGTCGTTGGGGATGGAGATGGCCGTATTGGAATGGGCAAGGGTAAATCCCGCGAAGTTCCAGTTTCAGTTCAGAAGGCGATGGATCAGGCTCGTCGTAGCATGGTCAAGATCCCTCTGCGCAACGGCACCATTTATCACGCTGTTCAAGGACATCACGGAGCTTCCCGCGTGATGCTCCTTCCTGCTCCTGAAGGTACCGGTGTTATCGCCGGTGGCCCGATGCGCGCGATTTTTGATGTGGTTGGCATTCGTAATATCGTTGCCAAGTCCCATGGTTCCTCTAATCCGTACAACATGGTTAGAGCCACATTGGATGCCCTCGAAAATCTGCGTACTCCGAGCGAAATTGCCGCCAAGCGTGGCAAGACCGTTGAAGAGATCATCGGCTAATTGGAGGGCAAAATGAGCGAGAAAACAGTTAAAGTAACCTTGGTCAAGAGCCCGATCGGCTGCAACAAAGCTCATCGCGCTACAGTTCGTGGCCTCGGTTTGAAGAAACTTAATCAAACCCGTGAGCTCAAAGATACACCTGAAGTTCGCGGCATGATTAGAGCCGTTTCCTTCTTGGTACGTGCAGAGTAATAGAGGAAAGAATCATGAAACTTAATACGATTCAACCCGCGGCTGGCTCCAAGAGTGCACGTCATCGCGTTGGACGCGGAGTCGGAAGTGGCTGGGGCAAAACAGCGGGCCGTGGTCATAAAGGTCAGAAATCTCGTGCCGGCGGATTCCATAAGGTCGGTTTCGAGGGCGGACAGATGCCTTTGCATCGCCGCTTGCCGAAGAGAGGTTTTACCTCTTGGACTCACGAGTTTGTAGCGGAGATTCGCTTAAGCGATCTTGAAAAGCTCGGACTCGATGAAGTTAATTTGGCAGACCTGATCGCTGCCGATGTGGTTAAGGGCAATACCAAGGAAGTGCGTGTTATCGCGAATGGCGAGATCAACCGCAAGGTCGTTCTTAACGGTATGGTAGCTACAAAAGGCGCCAAGGAAGCTATCGAGAAAGCTGGCGGCAAAGTCGTGGAGCCTGTAAAGGCAAAAGCCGAACAGCCTAAGAAGGTGGCTGGCAAGAAAGCAGCCAAGAAATAATTTTCTCAAGAGGAATTAAACGTGGCCAAGAACATTCCAGCGAAGTCAGGAAGTAAATACGGGGATCTCTACCGCCGTCTGATATTTCTTGTCCTGGCACTCGTTGTCTATCGTATCGGCACGCATATTCCGGTTCCCGGTATCGATCCAGATACCTTGAGAGAGTTGTTCAATCAGCATCAAGGCGGCATCTTGGGACTGTTCAATATGTTCTCTGGTGGTGCCTTGTCAAGATTCTCCGTTTTTGCTCTTGGTATTATGCCGTACATTTCGGCATCCATTATCATGCAGATGCTTTCTTATGTGCTTCCTTCATTGGAAGCCTTAAGAAAAGAAGGAGAGTCTGGTAGAAGAAAGATTACGCAATATACCCGCTATGGAACTTTGCTGTTGGGCGGATTCCAGGCACTTGGTATCGCTGTAGCGTTGGAAACACAGCCCGGATTGGTTATTGATCCGGGAATGTTCTTCCGCATGGTCTGTGTTATTTCGCTAGTCACAGGGACGATGTTCTTGATGTGGCTTGGAGAACAGATCACCGAGCGCGGTATCGGGAACGGTATCTCCATAATCATCTTCGCCGGTATCGTAGCGGGTTTGCCCGCTGCCGTCAGCGGACTGTTCCAGTTGGTTTCCACCGGAGCCATTGGTCCGCTCTCTGCGATTTTTGTGATCGCGATCGTGATGCTGGTGACAGCTTTCGTTGTCTTCATGGAAAGAGGACAGCGAAGAATCACAGTCAATTACGCCAAGCGTCAGATTGGCAACAAGATTTACGGTGGTCAAAGTTCCTATCTTCCTTTGAAGATAAATATGGCCAATGTAATTCCGCCAATCTTTGCTTCATCCTTGATTCTGTTCCCTGCCACATTGGCGGGGTGGTTTACAACGGGTGATTCAACGCGTTGGATTCGAGATTTGGCTGCATCCCTCTCACCGGGTCAACCGATTTATACATTGCTTTATGCCGCTCTCATTGTGTTTTTTGCCTATTTCTACACGGCTCTTGTTTTTAATCCGAAAGAGACGGCTGAAAACCTTAAGAGAAGTGGCGCATTCGTCCCAGGTATTCGTCCGGGAGAACAGACTTCACGTTACATCGACAAGGTGTTGCTGAGGTTGACTCTTGCGGGATCTGCTTATCTGGTTTTTGTTTGTTTGGTTCCTGAGTTTTTGAACTTGCGATTCCATGTTCCTTTCTACTTTGGGGGCACATCACTGCTCATCGTGGTAGTCGTAACAATGGATTTCATGAGTCAAGTTCAGGCCTATCTCATGAGCCACCAGTACGAATCGTTGCTGAAGAAAACCAATTTCAGAGGCTTCGGTCCAGGTTCACTACCCAATTAACGGGTTGTAACCATTTGGGTTTGCGTAAAGTGTGCGGGATTGTCTTATAATCCCGCGCTTTATCGCTTGATCTTTCTTGTGCTGCACTACAGCCGGAAATGATCAAAGAACGGTTTGAGCCCTTTAGCGAGAAGGACTCAGGCATTTTTGGAGATTGCTATGAAAGTAAACGCTTCGGTCAAAAAAATGTGCCGTAAGTGCAAAATCATCAAGCGCAAAGGCGTGGTTCGCGTAATTTGCTCGGAACCCCGTCATAAACAGCGCCAAGGGTAAAAAGGAAAAATAATGGCTCGTATTGCCGGTATCAATATTCCGCCAAATCAGCATGTGGAGATCGGTCTGACCGCCATTTATGGTATTGGTCGTCCGCGCGCCCGTGAAATTTTGAGTGCGGTTGGAGTCGAACCGTCCAAAAAGGTAAAAGACCTTACGGATGTAGAGCTCGATAAGATTCGTGACGCAGTCAGCAAACTGACTGTCGAGGGTGACCTCCGTCGTGAAATTCAATTGTCCATCAAACGTCTGATCGACTTAGGTACATACAGAGGAATGCGCCACCGTCGTGGTCTTCCTGTCCGCGGACAGAGAACACGTACCAATGCGCGTACTCGCAAAGGTCCTAAGAAGGCTGGCGTCGCACTCAAGAAATAAAGGGTAAAGACGATTATGGCTGGAAAAAATCCTACTTCTCAGCAAGCCGCAGCGCGTGCTCGCAGAAAGGTTAAAAAGGTTGTGAATGAAGGTGTTGCCCACGTTCATGCATCCTTTAATAACACAATTATCACCATTACTGATCGTCAGGGAAACGCCATTGCGGCTTCTAGCTCTGGCGCTCAGGGATTCAAGGGCTCCCGTAAGTCCACTCCTTTCGCTGCACAGGTTGCAGCCGAACAGGCTGGCCGTCGTGCCCAGGAATATGGTTTGAAGAGCGTTGATGTCCGTATTACCGGACCGGGACCGGGACGTGAGTCCAGTGTTCGCGCACTCAATGCATTAGGTATTCGCGTCACTTCGATTCAAGACGTCACTCCGATTCCTCACAACGGAGTCCGTCCTTCGAAGCGTCGTAGAGTTTAATTTTTTAACTATTTCCCGCGTCAGTTGATGTGAGTCAACCGACTGAATGTTGGAAAACACAGGATAAGAGAAAATGGCTCGTTATATCGGACCTAAAGAAAAGCTTGCACGGCGTGAAGGCATTGACTTAAATCTCAAGAGCTCTTTGCGTGCTTTTGATACAAAGTGCAAGTCGGAGAACGCTCCAGGTCAGCACGGACATACCTCAGGTTCCCGTCTGTCTGACTATGGTCTTCAGCTCCGTGAAAAACAGAAGGTAAAGCGTATCTATGGCGTTTTAGAACGCCAGTTCAGACTTTATTTTGAAAAGGCTTCCAAAAAGCGCGGCAATACCGGTGAGTTATTGCTCAGCCTCCTTGAGAGCCGTCTTGACAATGTGGTTTACCGCATGGGCTTTGGTTGCACAAGAGCAGAAGCCCGTCAGTTGGTCAGCCACTGTGCAATTAGTGTCAATGGCAATAAGGTCAACATTCCTTCCTACCAAGTCCGTCCTGGTGATGTTATCGCCGTTCGTGAAAAAGCCAAGAAGCAGGTTCGCATTGCTGAAAGCTTGAAACTTGCTGAGGCAGCCGGTCTTCCTGACTGGGTTACCGTAGACACCAAGAAAATGGAAGGCACCTTCAAGAATGTTCCAGCTCGCGACGAGATCGCTCAGGATGTGAACGAGTCTCTGATCGTTGAGTTGTACTCTCGCTAATCAGTAAAAATCGGTGGTGTAGTGCGCCACCGATTTTAAAGTTTTTTGTGGGCACTCTTCTTTTTGAGGTGAAGGGTGCCGAAGTATTTAAAAGCCTCAAGTGTTCCTACAGCCTTATCGGTGTAACGAGCCGAGGGTATTGTTAAAAGGAAAATAGATGTCAGTTAATGCTCTTCTAAAACCGCGCAGTATCGAAGTAGAAACTGCTGAAGGAAATCCATATTCCGCAACCGTCACCATGGAGCCTTTCGAGACAGGCTATGCGCACACACTGGGCAATGCCTTGCGTCGAGTTCTTTTAAGTTCCATGATTGGGTTTGCTCCGACAGAGGCTCAAATCGCCGGTGTCGTTCATGAGTACAGCCAGATTGACGGTGTCAAAGAGGATGTCGTAGATATTCTCCTCAATGTCAAGGGAATCATTTTCAAGCTTCACAACCGCGATGAGGTTACTGTAAGTTTGCGTCGCGAAGGTCAGGGAGTGGTTACCGCCGGAGATTTCGATCTTCCTCACGACTGCGAAATCCTAAATCCTGAGCATGTTATCGCCCACCTTTCCGGTGGCAAGCTTGACATGCAGCTTAAAGTTGAGAAGGGACGTGGCTACCAGCCCGGAGATATGCGTGCGCTCAAAGATGACCATAGTAAAGCGACGATCGGTCGGATTATTATGGACGCGTCTTTCTCTCCGATCTTGAGAGTGGCTTATCGGGTTGAAAATGCCCGTGTTGAACAGCGTACGGATTTGGACAAGCTGATTATGACTATCGAAACCGATGGCTCCATCCTGCCAGAGGAGGCTCTTCGCCAGTCGGCCCACATTCTTCAAGATCAACTTTCAGTGTTTGGAGGCATTACCAATGTTGGAGTGGATTCCTTAACACAACAGATCGTCTCCGGAATGGGAACAACCGCTCAACCCGAGGTTGCTCAGCCGGCAAGACAGCAACCACCTGTTGATCCGATTTTGCGTCGACCGGTTGATGATCTTGAACTGACGGTACGCTCGGCCAATTGCTTGAAGGCAGAGAATATTTACTACATTGGTGACCTGATCCAAAGGACAGAGAACGAATTGTTGAAGACGCCTAACCTTGGTCGCAAGTCCTTGAACGAAATAAAAGAGGTTCTTGCCGCGCATGGTTTGACTCTTGGCATGAAGTTAGAAAACTGGCCACCTGTCGGATTAGATCATTAATTGTTTTTTGAGTTTGAAACCGGGATCCGGGTATCTATTCGGATCCTAACCCGCCCGCTCCAAGTAGGAGATAGAAGAAGACGGGAGATGCCTAAAGGGCACCCTAACAAGACTTTTAAAAGGAAAATTTATCATGCGTCATCAACACGGATTACGTAAACTTAATCGTACAACTGCTCACAGACTGGCAATGCTCAGAAACATGGCCAATTCGTTGTTTACCCATGAGGCCATCAAAACCACTTTGCCAAAAGCCAAAGAACTTCGCCGCGTTGTCGAGCCTTTGATCACAGTTGCCAAGAACCCGACAGTGGCTAACAAGCGTTTGGCTTTCAACCGTCTGCGTGATCGCGAGGTGGTTGTGAAGCTTTTCGAAAAAATTGGTCCAATGTTCAAGGATCGCAACGGTGGTTATACCCGCATTCTTAAGATGGGTTATCGCGTTGGAGACAATGCCCCGATGGCCTATGTAGAACTCGTTCAGAAGACCGAGAAGGCCGAACCGGCAGAAGACAAAAAAGCTCCTGCCAAGAAAGAAGAAGCTCCGAAAGCTGAGGCTGAAAAGAAGGCTGAGGCCAAGACGGAGGAAAAAGCTGCTCAGTAACCGGTGAGTAGGCGTTAAATATATTTCTTGTTTTTCTCTGAGGCTCGTCTATGACGAGCCTTAGTTTTCAAGGGTAAAAATGAAAAGCAGCCAGGACAACGATCAAAGATCATCCGAGAACGAATCAATACGTGTTGATAAGTGGCTTTGGGCGGCAAGATTTTTTAAAACCAGAACGTTGGCTCAAGATAACGTTGAACTGGGCAGAGTTAGGATGGATGGTTTGCGGATCAAGCCCAGCAAAGAAATAAAGGTGGGCGATGAACTGGAAATTTACCGTGGTCAGGAAAAATTTACTGTGACTGTCAAGGCTTTATCCAGTAAGCGGGGCTCTGCCACTGTTGCTCAAGAACTTTATCAAGAAACGGCGGAAAGCCAAGCAAGGCGGGCGCTTGTTAAAGAAAATAATCGGTTGGTTCCGATGCCAGGGAGCGATTACAGAGGACGACCGACTAAAAGGGACGGTCGTAAACTACGGGAATTCAAAGCCGAGTTCAATCCGAGCCACGATTTATGACAGGGAAAAGAAAAGGAGCTAAAGCGTTTTCAGAAACGAAAGTGGCAAAAGCTCCTTAATTCTTAGAAACTACCTTCTGCCTTCCTCGGCAAGCCAACGAGCCGCCTGAGGAGCAAAGTACGTCAATATACCATCGGCTCCGGCGCGCTTGAAGCAAAGGAGAGTTTCCATAATGGTCTTCTTTTCATCCAAATAGCCAGCCTGGAAAGCGGCCTTAAGCATGGCATATTCGCCACTTACTTGGTAGGCAAACGTAGGAGCCTGGAATTCCTGTTTAACCCGCCAAAGAACATCCAAGTAGGGCAAACCGGGCTTAACCATTACCATGTCCGCACCTTCGGCCAAATCCAAGCCGACTTCCCAAAGAGCTTCGTTAGTATTGCCGGGGTCTTGCTGGTAAACAGCCTTGTTGCTTTTACCCAGGTTTGATGACGATCCGACGGCATCTCTGAAGGGACCGTAATAGCAGGAAGCGTACTTGGCCGAATAAGCCATGATCTTGGTGTAGATCAGTCCTTTGGCTTCCAAAGTGTCGCGAATGATTCCAATACGCCCGTCCATCATGTCTGAGGGCGCGACAATGTCGGCACCAGCCTGGGCTTGAGCTAGCATTTGCTTGACGAGCATTTCAATGGTTTCGTCATTTAAACCGTCCTGGCCGTGAGTGGTGTAAGGATCAAGGGCGACATCCGTCATGACGCCGAGTTCTGGGAAATGTTCTTTTAAGGCTCTGACGGTTCTTGGTATCAATCCGTCGGGATTTGCGGCCTCTCTTCCGTCCGGAGTTTTCAGGCTTTGATCGATGGAAGGGAACAATGCCATGACCGGGATGCCAAGCTTGACGCATTCCTCAGCTGATTTAAGGAGAAGGTCAATGGAGAGTCTTTCTACACCGGGCATGGTGGGGACTTGGTAACGTTTGTTTTCTCCATCTATTACAAAGACTGGATAAATCAAATCATCAACACCAAGGCGCGACTCGCGCATCAGACGGCGGGAAAAATCGTCGTGGCGCATCCGGCGCATACGAACGGACGGAAATTTACCTAAAGTTTGCATACGTGACCTCTTGCTGTATTTTGAGAATTGTGCGCAATGATAATTCGTTCAGGTGAAAGGAAAATTAAAAATCCCTTCTCTAAGATTGGGGCGGTAAACCTAACCAACTACATAGAGTATTTCTTAACTGCTCCACACCCTCTTTTTTAAGTGCGGAAAAAAGTTGAAATGAAACATTGTCTCCAAGTTCGTTGGCTCGTTTTTCCACTACTGACAAAGCGACTCTACGTTCTGCTGTTTTAATTTGGTCAGCCTTATTGAGCAAAAAATGAATTCTTATGCCCGTATGCCTGGAAGAAAGGAAATCCAAAAGAAATTCGTCAGCCGGCATTAAGGGGCGTCGGGCGTCCATTACCACAACCATTCCGAGAAGCGATGGGCTTTCAAGAACGTAGCCCCCGACAAGACTTTCCCATTGTTTTCTCACTTCCGGGGCAGCCTTGGCAAAACCATATCCCGGGAGATCTACAAGGTAGGATACCGGCACTCTTTCGGTGCTTTTTTGACCCTTTCGAGATAGCTCAAAGTAATTGATCAGCTGTGTGCGACCGGGCATTTTAGAAGTAAAAGCCAGGCGGTTTTGTCGACAAAGAACGTTGATCGTAGAGGATTTGCCCGCATTGGAGCGGCCGGCAAAGGCAATCTCAGGCAATGCGGCATTAGGCAAAGCCTGCACATCGGCTATTGACATAACAAATTTGGCCGAATCAAATAAAGCGCTCATGTTGTCCTCGTGTTCCTGCAGTTAAAGGGTAATCATAAGATTAACACTACCAAAGAAAGAGGCTCAAAGTTACAAACCTTGAGCCTACGGTTAGATAACTGTGGGTTTATCTTTTACCTTTCTTGTTTTTCCCCTTCTTTCCCTTGTGATGCTTATGTGAAGAGTCACCGTCCACCTTGCCGTTGACTGAACTGGCACGGAAAACGATTCGAGGATCAACTTCTCCAATTACATCGTCGTTTCTACCTTCATAATCAAAGCGAAGCAGCACGGAGCGGATCGCATTTAGTCTTGCACGCAGCTTGTCATCGCTACGGATAACCGTCCAAGGGGCTTCTTCTGTATCCGTGTTGAAGAACATTGCGTTGATCGCTTTGGTGTAATCATCCCATTTTGACAAGGAAGCCAGGTCCACTGGCGAAAGTTTCCAACGCTTTAACGGATCTTTACGCCTTTGCTTAAATCTCCTTAGTTGCTCGCTTTGGGAGACGTCAAGCCAGAATTTGATCAATGTCAATCCACTGGAAATGATGTTTTGCTCAAAGCTTGGGACTTCTTTCATGAAAGTGTCGTACTGTTCCTTGGTGCAGAAGCCCATGACGGGTTCAACAACGGCCCTGTTGTACCATGAACGGTCAAAAAACACCATTTCACCTGAGGTAGGCAGGTGGGCAACATAGCGTTGGAAATACCATTGTCCAACTTCGGTGGCATCCGGTTTTGGAAGAGCTGCGATTTTTGCGCTACGCGGATTCAGGTGCTCTACAAACCTCTGGATAGTGCCTCCTTTGCCGGCGGCATCTCTTCCTTCAAATATGACTACTAGCTTTTTGCCAGTCTTATTAAGCCACTTCTGCAGTTTGATAAGTTCTATTTGCAGTAGCCGGATCTGCTTGTTATAGAGATCCGAGTTATAACCATGCAGGTAGGGATATTCGCCTGCTTTAAGGTTTGGTTTTAACTCATCCATTGATTCAGTGGGTTGGATCTTCTTTGCATATCTTTCCGCTTTATCAATGATTAATGAGGCTAGCAAGTTCTTTTTGCCGTTGTCCGAGAGGATCTGTTCGACATCTTCGGCGATTTTTGCTGGGTCTGTCAATTTGGTGGTCTTTAGATAATCCTTCAAATAGTGCACGGGATCTTGGTAGCCACCAAGGTCAAATTTCTGTTCTTCCAATTCTTTTGCCAGTTCTTGAGCCTTTACTGTTTGGATATCATTGCTTTCTGACATATACAAAACCTCGCTAGAAATATTAGTTTTTAGTCAATAAGATTAATCTTCCAAGTTTCATCCTTATTACGGAGAAATTCCCCTAAATCGAGTACAAAAAGCTTCTCAATGTGCGATGGAATAACGCATTTAAAGGATTACGACTTGCCAAAAATTTCATTTAATTGTTGCGTAACGCGGACGAAAGTAGTTCTTTTTGTCAGTTCCTTCAACCGTTTGGCACCCACGTAGGTACAGGCAGAGCGGACTCCACCGAGGATATCCTGAACCGTTTTATCCACTGAGCCACGATCGGGTAAATAAACGGTTTTGCCCTCAGCGGCACGGTATTTGGCCACACCACCAGAGTATTTATCCATAGCCGATTTGCTGCTCATCCCATAGAAGGCGCGGTAGAGTTTTCCGTCCTTTTCGATTTTTTCGCCGCCGCTTTCATCGTGTCCGGCAAACATGCCGCCGATCATTACGAAATCGGCGCCGGCCCCGAAAGCCTTTGCCACATCGCCCGGTGTGGTACAACCACCGTCAGCGCAGATCAGACCACCAAGACCGTGGGCGGCGTCAGCACATTCAATGATTGCCGAAAGTTGCGGATAACCAACGCCTGTCATTTTACGGGTGGTGCAGACCGAGCCGGGACCGATGCCGACCTTGACAATGTCAGCCCCGGCTAGGAGCAATTCTTCAGTCATGTCGCCTGTAACCACGTTGCCCGCCATGATCGCTAGGTGAGGGTGGTTTTTTCGCATTTCCGAAACAAATGCAACGAATGTCTCCGTATAACCATTGGCAACGTCAATGCAAAGATATTGGATAGTTTCCGGGGATTTTTCATAGACCTGCTCGAATTTATCGAGGTCAGCTTTAGTGATTCCCATGGAATAAAAGACAGTTGACTTACGGTCTAATCCAGAGAAAAACTTTACATATTCCTCAGGCGTGTAGTGCTTATGAAGAGCCACCGACAAGTCATGTTTGGTGAGAGCTCTTGCCATTTCAAAAGTACCCGTCGTGTCCATATTGGCAGAAATTATCGGAATTCCAACATACTCAACACCACTGTTTCTCAATGTGAACGGACGATACAGATCCACTTTGGAACGGCTTGAAAGAGTCGAGCGCTTTGGTCGGATTAAAACGTCTTTAAAGTCAAGTTTTATTTCGTTATCGATATACATGGATTCGGTCTCAAATTTGGATTTGTCGCGCCAATTATGCATCTGTTTTATCAGGGAAAATCCTCTTATTCCCAAAACTAGCAATTTGAGGGTGATTTGCTCTCCCATAACTCATTATGGTTATTATCAAATCTCGAGAGGTATTTGAATATCTTTTTGTTTATATTGGTAAATACGTGTAGTTTGGATAATGTAAACCCTTTGTTTTTTCCATATTAATCCCAAAGTGGTAGGGTTTACGCTAATTTTCTTTCCATTCTGAATAAACTTCTACCAACGCTTTGCATGAGATTGAGTATTAACAGAGATGTGATCGGAAAGGAGTTAGATCATTATGTATAAGATGAAGATTGCTGTAACCGATGAAG
>CANQMZ010000045.1 GCA_947625105.1 uncultured Parasutterella sp. | reverse complement strand
ATGTTACCAGCCGAGTGAGCATTCTTTTCGATAAATACCCTACGAGGTTCTACATCATCGCCCATCAGTTTGGTAAAGACACCGTCGGCTGCGACAGCGTCCTCAATCCTGACCCTGAACAATCTTCGCCTTTGTGGATCTAAGGTAGTTTCGGCAAGTTCTTCAGGGTTCATTTCTCCGAGACCTTTGTATCGCTGAACTTTCTTGACGCTGCCTCTACCTTGTTTAAGGACAAAGTCTAATGCCTCGCTGAAATTGCTGATGGGTTGGACAATTTCTTGTTTACCACCGGTTCTGACAATAACAGCTCCTTTATGTAAAAGACCGCTAAAGGTTTTTGAAGCATTTTCCAGTGTCATGTAGTTAGAGGAGTCTACAAAATCGGGGGCAATGCGTGTTTCTATTACGTTGCCGAAATGTGTCCGCCTAACAAGAATGGAAGGTTCTCCGTTGGTGGTGTCCTTTTCCAGTGTGACATTGGGTTCTTTAATTTTTTCTCTAAGCGACGCTATAGATTTATCGATGCTTTCTTCACTAGAAAGATCAATTAAAGCTCCTGCTGCGACAGCGGTCAAAACACTAGAGTCTAAAAATCTTGAATAGTGATTGATGACAACTTGAGCATCGTTGTACTCTAAAAAGTACTGCTTCAGCTGTTCTTCCGAGAATCCCTGAGAGTCCTTCCGCGCCTCTTCTGAAGGATAAAGAACGGTATCTTTGATTCCAAGATCGACCAAGAACGCATAAAACTCGTTATCGTCTTTGATGTATTTAGTTTTACCGCCGAACGTCACTTTGTAAAGAGGAGGTTGGGCGATATAAACGTGTCCATCTTCTATTAGTTTTGGCATTTGGCGATAGAACAACGTCAAAAGCAAGGTACGAATATGCGCCCCGTCAACGTCAGCATCGGTCATGATGATGACTCGATCATAACGAAGCTTGTCAATGTCAAATTCTTGACCAATATTCGTTCCCAAAGCTGCGATGAGAGTGGCAATCTGATCGCTGGATAAGAGCTTCTCCACCCGTGCTTTTTCGACGTTAAGAACCTTTCCTCTGAGAGGGAGGATAGCTTGGAAAGTTCTTTCTCGACCTGTTTTAGCCGAACCTCCAGCTGAGTCGCCCTCGACCAAAAATACTTCGCACAAGGAACGATCTCTTTCTGAACAATCCGCCAGTTTTCCAGGGAGACCGGCAACACTGAGGAGACCTTTTCGTCGTGTGGTTTCTCTTGCTTTTCGCGCGGCTTCCCTAGCCCTTGCGGCATCGATAATTTTCGTACAAATAATCTTTGCGTCTTTGGGATTTTCTTGTAAATAGTTTTCAAGGCTTTCACGAACGATCTGCTCAACAGCGGGTCTTGCCTCCGAGGAAACCAGCTTGTCTTTTGTCTGAGAACTGAATTTTGGTTCAGGCATCTTCAGCGAAAGGACACAAGTGAGTCCTTCACGAACGTCCTCGCCGTTTAGGTCGAACTTTTCTTTCTTAGAAAGACCGTTCTCTTCTATGTAGCGCTTCAGAACCGCGGTCATCGCATTTCTAAGACCGTTTACATGGGTTCCACCATCCTTTTGAGGAATATTGTTGGTGTAAGCAAGGAAGTTTTCCGAATAGCCGTCAGTCCACTGCATGGCCACTTCCACGTTGATTTTTTCTTCCTCGTTGACGTCGTAGATCTTATTGGTGTAGAAGCAATTCTCGTGGATCTTTGTTTTGTCTCGGTTGATGTACTGAACAAAGCCGCTCACACCACCGTCAAATTGGAAAATCTCTTCTTTTCCGCTTCTAAGATCGGCTAGGTGAATTTTTACCCCGTTATTCAAGAATGAAAGCTCTCTCAGGCGAGATGACAAAATTTCATAATGGAAGTCGACCTGACCAAAAATTTCGGCATCGGCAAGGAATTGAACTTCCGTTCCGCGTCGGGTTGTCTGCCCGGAGACGTGCATTGGAGAAACCTCAACATCTCCATTGGGCGTGTGGACCTTCTCAATGAGCCTGTCTTGAAGAACACCGCGCTTGAAGTTCAGGTAATGTTCGACGCCATCGCGGCGAACGGTAAGCTTTAGCCAAGAAGACAGTGCGTTGACACACGAAACACCAACGCCGTGCAGTCCGCCAGAAACCTTGTAGCTATTCTGATTAAATTTGCCACCGGCATGGAGTTCTGTCAGGGCAATTTCGGAAGCGCTGCGCTTGGGTTCGTGCTTATCGTCCATCTTGACGTCAGTTGGGATGCCTCTGCCGTTATCAACCACAGTCACGGATTCGTCTTTATTAATCGTGACATTAATTTGGTTAGCGTAACCGGCAAGCGCCTCATCAATGGAATTGTCAACCACCTCGAAGACGAGGTGATGCAAACCAGTACCATCTGAGGTGTCTCCGATGTACATACCCGGACGCTTACGGACGGCGTCCAAGCCTTCTAAAACCTGAATCGCGTCTGAACCATATGTTTCTTCGGCGGACTTGTTTTTTTCTTCTAACTCACTACTACTCATTGTTTTTCGCTTGATTATTTTTGTTGGTGTTAATTGCCCAGTTAGATTTTCATCGGCATGACGACATACTTGAATTTGTCGGACTCAGGCATTCTCATTAGGGCCGAAGATAAAGGGCCGCCTAGTGAGAAACGCACCGTCTCGTTTTTAAGAACATTAAGAGCATCGAGAATATAGGAGACGTTAAATCCGATTTCTAACTCTTTTCCGTTGTAGTTGATGTCAAGTTCATCTTCAGCGATTTCCATATCTATGTTGGTGGCTTCAATTTTTAACTTACCCGCGGATAGAAGCCAACGAACCCCCTTAAGCTTGTCGGCTGTCAGGATGGCCACGCGGGTGAGCGCAGCGTGAAGTTCGTCTCGATTAATCGAGAACTCTTTATCGTTTTCTGTTGGAACAACTCTCAAGTAGTCGGGATATCGACCCTCGACGAGTTTAGAAACAACTTCCACACCAGCGAAAGAAATCTTAATTTGGGACTCTGCCACGCTGACACTTAACAATTCTTCGGTGTCGGGAATCAAACGCAGAAGTTCTCTAACCGTCTTTCTCGGAAGGATGACTTCAACCTTACAGCTCGCTTTTTCTTCAATTTCCGCATCGCAAAGGGCTAGACGATGACCATCGGTAGCAACAGTGCCTACGATGTTATCTTCAGCATGAAGGAATACGCCGTTCAAAAAGTACCTGATATTGTTTTCGGCGGCGGCGAAAGAGACCATGCTCAATAAATACTTGAACTTCATGCAAGGAATAGAAAATGCGTGAACACAATCTTCTTTTTTCATGGACGGGAATTGGTCGGCAGGAAGCGTTTGTAGCTCAAATTTACTCTTGCCAGAATTTATAAGCGCGTGTTCATCGCGGCAAGAAATACTGACGAGACTATTATCTTTGAGGCTAGATAAGATATCAGCGAATTTTTTAGCTGATATCGTGGTGGCAAAATCTTCATCTCCCGCCCCAATTACGGCGGAGGTACTAACCTGAATATTCAAATCAGTCGCTGTGAATACGATATTTTGACCTTTTTTCTCCAGGAGGAAGTTACCAAGGATTGGTTTGGGCAATTTACGCTCGACGCAACCGCTAACAATCGAGACGGGTTTGCTGATAAGTTCTCTTGTTCCTTCCATCACAGGGACGGTTCGGTTCCCGACATCTTCCTCAACGTCGATTTCTTCAACAACTTCTTCAATAACAGTTTTATCTTGCGTCATCGCTCAACCCCAATTTTTTAAAGTCTGTTCAAGTTTATGTAATGTAAGATTCAATTCTTCGTCCTTAGCCCTTTCGATAGAGATCTTTTTGACGGCGTAAAGCACAGTTGCGTGTTCCCGACCCCCAAAAGCGTTTCCGATATCAATCAAACTCTTCTGTGTCAATTCCTTGGCTAAATACATGGCAATCTGTCGCGGAAAGGCAATTCGAGCCATTCGACCTTTGGAATACATATCAGCTATTTTGATCTGATAGAAGTCAGCAACCGTTTTTTGAATGTTTTCAATAGAGACCCGTCCTGAGCCGGAGATTCCTTGAAGTGCTTCCTTAGCTAGTTCTTCCGTTATAGGCTTGTTGAAAACGGAAGAGCGCATAATCACAGTTTGTAAGGCTCCCTCTAGTTCCCTGATGTTCGTATTGAGCCTAGTAGCAATCAAATAAGCAACTTTTTGAGGGAGATTAACGCCTTGTTGCTCCGCCTTTTTCATCAAAATAGCTGCTCTAAGCTCAAATTCGGCCGGTTCAATGCATACAGACACGCCTTTTGTCATCCGGGAAATGATTCTTTCATCAAAATCAGTGAGTTGGCGAGCATATGTATCACAAGTCAGAATAATCTGCTTGTTTTGCGGCAACATGGTCTCCATAAGACTGAAGAGCTTTCCCTGAGTGCCTCCTTTTTGACAGAGGAACTGGACATCGTCTATCAGTAGAGCGTCAAGGTTGCGGAATTTGGTTTCAAATTTTTGAAAATTTTCATCGTTGTAATGACCGCCGATTGAAATGTTAACAACCTCGCTGATAAAACGCTCAGCAGAAATGCACAACAGTTTCATTTTCGGATTGTTTCGGAGCATTTCCCGGCCAATGGCGTGCATCAGGTGGGTCTTTCCTAATCCGACCCCTCCGTATATAAAAAACGGGTTGTAACGCTTTCCCGGAAGGCCTGCTACGATTTGAGCGCTGCTGTAGGCAACTTGATTGGCCTTGCCAACGACAAAAGTATCAAAAGAGAGCCCCTCATGAAGTCCACAGCTCCTAGCCAAGTCATCCAAGTCTATTTTTGAAAATTTTTTGGCAGGTTCTTTTTTCTCATGATCAGGAAAAACAATAGCGCCTTCGTGAGGATTCCTGATCTTGTATCTAACAGAAATAGGCCTACCGGCAAGTTCGCTTAACTTGTTTTCAATTTGTGCGGAAAAATTTTCCTGGATGTAATTGAGGTGGGGAAGCGATGGTGTTTGGAGCCAAAGAGTATCCCCGCTCTCGCCCTCAGGGGGAGAGATTACTTCGAGTTTGCCCAACCAAGTTTCAAAGACCTCAGGTGGTAAAACGGTCTTCATGTGGGCCAAAGTTGAATGCCAAAGCTCTTGCATCTAAAAAATTATCGTCACTAGAAATCAAATTTACAGTTCTAAAATCCGAGCGATCATTGTACCTTATTTAGAGTTATTAACAAGGCTTTCAAAGAGGCTTAAACGACAAATAATGTGTAACAACTTATTGAAAAATAAAAATAAAAAAGAAAAGAATGAAATCTCTCAAGCTAAATCATTTTCATTTCTTGATCATTAGAGAAAACGGGTATATTTTGGGAAATAACGACTAGATTTAACTAATAAATATAGATTTGCCCTAGAATAGCCCAAACACTAAACTGAAAACGAATAAATTTGGGAGAAAACCGTGATTTTAGTTTCTACAGATGGATCAGACCTTTCGGAAAAAGCAGTAGAGACAGCTGCGAAGTTGGCTAAAAACCTCGATACCAGTGTTTTAGGTATCACCGTTGTAAAGGTGAAGGGAGGGGAAAAAGCCCAAAGAACTCTTGAAGATGTTCAGGAAGTCTGCAAGAGAGTTGGCACACCTTGCCAAGTTGAGGAAGTGGTAGGAAATGCCGTGCCGGATGCGATTCTTAAAACAGCGCAGGAACGGGATGTTCGCTTCATCGTTATGGCGAGCAGAGGTCTTGGAACTTTAGGTTCGCTTTTCATTGGAAGTTCTACGCAACAGGTGCTTGCCAAGGCAGATCGTCCTGTTTTGGTAGTGAGGTAGAAACTTGGATGAGTTAAGAGGCGCCGAATAGGCGCCTTTTTTCGACTGATAAGAGCGTCTTCAGAAAAGGTTTATAGACTCTGTTCACCAACGGCAATGAATAGGTTACTTTGAAATGCATTTAGACAACGATACTTTTTTACGAGCCCTCCGTAAGCAAAAAACTGAGTACACGCCTATTTGGTTGATGAGGCAGGCGGGAAGGTATTTACCCGAATACATGGCTACAAGGACGAAGGCGGGAAGTTTTATGGGCTTAGCGACTAGTCCGCAGTTTGCAACAGAAGTGACCCTGCAGCCTGTGGATAGGTACCCGTTGGACGCGGCGATTCTTTTTTCCGATATTTTGACGGTACCCGATGCGATGGGATTAGATTTGTCTTTTGTCGCTGGAGAAGGACCAAAGTTTTCTAAAGCTGTTCGCGATGAAGAATCGGTGCGAGCATTATTTAGTCCAGACCCGACGGAGAAGCTCGGCTACGTAATGGAAGCCGTAAAACAAATTAGGAAGGCTCTAAATGGGAGA
The DNA here is from genome assembly GCA_947625105.1 of uncultured Parasutterella sp. Lineage (GTDB taxonomy): Bacteria > Pseudomonadota > Gammaproteobacteria > Burkholderiales > Burkholderiaceae_F > Parasutterella. Next base: position 6,317 of record CANQMZ010000045.1, on the reverse strand, counting down.
ATTCCCCTAATTGGTTTTTCAGGAAGTCCGTTTACACTCGCCACCTACATGGTGGAAGGAGGAAGCACTAGAGACTTTAGGCTAACCAAAAATATGCTTTACAAAAGACCGGATTTGTTGCACAAAATTCTTGACGTCAATTGCAAAGCAGTGACCGATTATCTGAATGCTCAGATAGAGGCAGGTGTTCAAGCGGTCATGATTTTTGACACATGGGGCGGAATATTGTCCCATGCTGATTACTTGGAATTTTCCCTTGATTACATGGAAAGAATTGTTCAGAGTCTAGATGTAGGGACGGACGAGGAAAAAGTCCCAGTTATTCTGTTCACAAAAGGTAGTGGCGCATGGCTTAAGGAATTAGGGAACAGTGGCGCGGAGGCAATCGGTGTTGACTGGACAGTTGGTCTTAAACAGGCGAGGGAGGCAATGGAAGATAAGGTGGCCCTCCAAGGGAATCTCGATCCGGCAGTGCTATTTGCTAGCGAAGACAGTATTCGGTGCCAAGCAAGAAAAGTTATTGATGACTTTGGCATGGTTGGACAAGGAGGCCATGTATTCAATCTTGGTCACGGAGTAGATAAAGCAGTGCTGCCAGAGAGCGTTGGCATCTTGGTTGACGAAGTTCACAAATACAGTCGGAAATATCATCAGTAGACCTGACAGGGAAACGACCGGATGGAACAAAGCAGAATTGCAAGGGTTATTGTTGACGCTCCATTTGATGAACCTTTAGATTACAAACTGCCAGAGGAGTTGAAACTCGAGGTAGGTCAGAGGTGTTTGGTTCCCTTGGGAAGAAGAAAGGTAGTGGGTATAGTTGTAGGATTTGCCGAAACTTCCGTGTTTCCGGAGGAAAAATTAAAAAGCATACAGTCGCAGATAGATGATGTACCCGCACTTTCAAAAAAATGGCTGAATTTGACCTGTTTTGCCGCCAGATATTACTTGAGTTCGTGGGGGCAGGTCGCCCTTGCTTCGTTGCCTTTATTTTTTAGGCGACAACCCGGTCCTCGGCATGAATTGTCTTTAAACAGACTAAGAAAGGAAAGCAACTTGGTAAAGTCAAAAAAGGTAAACAAGCCGATTTTGAATGCCGAGCAGGCCGACATTATTGACAGGTTCAATTTATTTACAGGATTCCATGTGGGATTGCTTTTTGGCGTGACGGGGAGCGGCAAAACCGAGGTATACCTCAACTTAATGGATAAGGTTTTTAGCGAAGATTCAAATGCACAAATTCTCCTGATGGTTCCGGAGATTAATTTGACGCCTCAATTGTTAAAGACGATCACAAACAGATTTCCTGACAAATTGGCGCGAACGTGGAACTCCTCCATGGCAGAAGCAAAAAAAGCACAGGCTTGGTTGGATTGTCATGAAGGAAGAGCAAGGATTCTTGTCGGAACGAGGCTGTCTATTTTTGCTAGTTTCCAAAATCTGAAACTCATTGTTGTCGATGAAGAGCACGATACTTCTTTTAAGGCACAAGAAGGAGTGAGGTACTCTTCAAGGGATTTGGCGATAAAGAAGGCACAAATTGAAAATATCCCTATCTTATTGGGTTCTGCCACACCTTCGCTTGAAACCTACAAAAACGCAATTGAAGGTAAATATGAACTTTATGTTTTACCCAATAGAGCTATTAAAGAGTCAGAACTGCCAACCGTTGAGCTAGTCGACATACGAAAGGAAAAATTGCGCGGTGGTATTTCCGAAAAAACTTATGAAGAAATTTCCAAAACGCTTTCGAGGGGTGAGCAGGTAATCATCTTTTTGAACAGACGAGGTTACGCACCCGTTGTCGAATGCCGTGATTGCGGATGGACTTCACAGTGTCCGCATTGTTCCGCCTATGCAGTTTTCCATAAAACCATTGGTCAGCTGGTTTGTCATCACTGTGGATGGCATACTCCGCTTCCAAAGGCATGTCCCAAATGCGGTTCAATGGAACTATCCTCTGTGGGCAGAGGCACTCAGAAAGCCGAAGAGGAAATTGCATCCCTTTGGCCGGAGGCGAGAATAGTCAGGTTAGATCATGATTCTTCTCGGGCAAAAGGAAGCGCGGATAAAGTTCTAGAGTCAGTCCACCAAGGAACAACCGATATTTTGGTAGGCACTCAAATCGTAGCAAAAGGGCACGATTTTCAAAACGTTTCTTTGGTGGTTGTTCTTAATACTGATCCTCAATTGCTATCGGGAGACTACCGGGCTCGGGAATGGCTTTTTTCCGTTCTGATGCAGGTGGCTGGTCGAGCTGGCAGAACCAACAAAAAAGGTAAAGTGTTAATACAAACAAAGTACAAGGAAGACCCCTTATACTCGGATTTGATAAGCCAAAACTATAGTACCTTTGCCGTAAGGGAATTAGATGCCAGGCGAACGGGCCACTTACCGCCATTTAGCGCACAGGCTTTAATCGTGAGCGAAAGTGCCAACATCAACAGATCAATAGAGAAGCTTAATCAGATTAAAGAGCTAATAAATAAAATGAGACACCCTGCCGTTAGGGCCTATGATCCGGTCCCCCTATCGTTATATCGACTTAAAGATATTGAGAGGGGCCAGCTTCTTGTCGAGTCTAATGATAAAAAGACACTGCAACGATTTCTCTCAGAATTGACAAGAGAGATGAAGCAGTTGAAGTTGGACCAATCGACATATATTGATGTAGACCCCTTATCTTTTTAAGCGCAAATGGAAAGACAAGACTTCGAAATTATGGCTCCCGTGGGTTCATGGGAGGCCTTATCTGCAGCGATTCAAGGGGGAGCAAACTCCGTATATTTCGGGGTGGGTTCTCTCAATATGAGAGCCAGGGCAACGAGCGCGTTTTGCTTGGAGGATCTAAAAAAAATCTCGCAGATATGCCACGAACATAACATCAGATCCTATCTGACATTGAACACCGTTATCTACGATGGTGATTTTGCTTTAATGCGGTCCATATTGGAGGCGGCAAAAGAAGCACAAATTTCGGCCATTATTGTCTCTGATGTTGCGGTCATGCTGGAATGTCGAAAATTAGGGCTGGAAGTTCATTTGTCAACTCAGTTAAACATCTCAAATATTGAGGCATTGAAGTTTTACGCTCAGTTTTCTGACGTGGTTGTCCTTGCACGGGAATTAAATCTCAGCCAGGTTGCCGCTATCCATAGAGAAATTGTTAGACAAAAGATTTGCGGTCCCAATGGGAAACTTGTCCAGCTAGAAATGTTTTGCCATGGGGCGCTTTGCATGGCTATAAGTGGCAAGTGCTACCTGAGTCTTGATACCTACGCGAAAAGCGCAAACAGGGGCGCCTGTATGCAAATGTGTAGGCGTGGTTACATTGTCAAAGACAAAGAACGAGATGTTGAGCTTGAGATTGACAACCAATACATCATGTCACCGAAAGACCTGAAGACGATCGGATTCATTGACAAAATGATGGAGGCAGGAGTTTCGGTGTTCAAAATTGAAGGAAGGGCTCGAGGACCTGAGTATGTGCGGACAGTTGTGGAGTGCTATGACGACGCTATTAGAAGGGTGCTTTCCGGACAATGGGATGAGAAGACCAGTAAATCGTGGGACGAAAAATTGGCAACTGTGTACAACAGAGGATTTTGGAATGGTTATTACTTAGGCCAGACCATGGGAGAATGGAGCAACAGATATGGATCACAGGCAACCGAAAGAAAAGTCTACGCGGGAAAAGCAATTAATTACTTTAGTAAAGTATCAGTAGCTGAATTTCTCATCCAAGCAACGAGTATTCGTATCGGAGAAAAATTACTCGTTACAGGTCCTTCTACTGGGGCTCAGTTTATTGAACCAAGAGAGTTTTGGGTAGATGAAAAACCTACTAGAGAGGTTTTTAAGGGACAGCACTTAACGATAAAAGTGGAATTCAAAGTGCGTGAGAACGACAAGCTTTACGTGATCAAACAAGAAAAAGAGCGATAAGATGGAAGAGAAAAGCTCAAGTCGCCAAAAAGCTCAGAAAAGGTTGTTTGTGAAATTTATTTGGCGCACCCGGCGGGAGTCGAACCCACTACCCCTGCCTTCGGAGGGCAGTACTCTATCCAAATGAGCTACGGGTGCGGAATTGGGCAATTTTACCTTTAAAAAGGAAAAATGCAATTTACAGTTTAATGGTTTCTGTTGAGAAGCGATCTTGTGTGAAAATAAATAATGACCCCATGGACGGAGATATCAATGCGAGTACCTAAGAGTGTGGAGTTTAAAAATAAATCGAAAATCCTTCGGATTCAGTTTGATGATGAAATTTTTGAACTCACATATGAATTTCTTCGAGTTTTCTCTCCTTCAGCTGAAGTTCGTGGACACGGCCCGGGGCAAAGTAAATTGCAAGTTGGGAAACGGGATGTCACGATAGTGGACGTTGAACCGGTAGGGGAATATGCGATAAAACTCACTTTTTCTGATGGGCATGATACCGGACTGTATACGTGGGATTGGCTGGAAGATTTGTGCTACGAAAGAGACGAACTTTGGGCCTCCTACTTAGAGGAGCTAAAGGCGGCCGGGGCAAGTCGCGATCCAAATGATCCGGCCAATAAGCCATTCGAAGATAAACCAAAATCAAAGTGTCCGAATCATTGAGATGAAAGAAAACAACCAAGAAAAATTAACCGATTTTGGTTTCGAAAAAATAGCAGAATCGGAGAAAGAGGCGCACGTTAAAGAGGTATTTGACGAAGTGGCCCCGAAATATGACCTGATGAATGATGTCCTTTCTTTTGGACTTCATCGTCAGTGGAAAAGGGATGCGGTCAACACGGCAAAAGTCCGTCCGGATATGAAAGTGTTGGATATAGCTGGCGGAACGGGAGACATGAGTCTTTTAATTGCTCCTCGACTCGGAAAGAATGGACAGTTGTGGCTCACGGATATAAACCATGAAATGCTAAAAATTGGTAAGCAAAGGTTACAGAAAAAAGGCTTTCAACCAGAAGTTTGCTATTGCGATGCGGAACGACTTCCTTTCAAGGAAGAGAGTTTTGACCTTGTAATTGTGGCCTTTGGGTTGCGTAACATGACCCACAAGGATACAGCGCTTTCCGAGATGTACCGCGTATTGAAGAAGGGAGGGAGAGTTCTTGTCTTGGAGTTTTCTAAAGCATCGAGATTTCTTTCGCCATTTTATGATTTCTATTCTTTCAAGGTAATGCCGTTTCTAGCTTCAAGAATTACAGGTCGCCCTGAAAACTATCGTTACCTTGTTGAGTCCATCCGTATGCACCCTAACCAGCAGACTCTTGCTAAAATCATGCGCTCTGTGGGATTCGAAGATGTTTCTTGGAAAAATTACAGCTTCGGAATTACGGCATTGCATTCTGGATATAAAAATTAACAGTGAGAATTTGATGAAAAAATTTCTAGCAGGTTTGCTGATTGGTTTATCTTTGGTTACTTTCACGCTGGACGCCTCTGCGGCTCGGCTCGGTGGAGGAATGAGTTTTGGGCGATCAATGACCATTCCCAAAATGGCGCCCTCAAGCCCGTTTAAAGCACCCGCATCTCCGACCGTGAAAAAACCTGGTGCAACAAAAGCGGCGCCCGCGGGGCAAGCTTCGCGTCCAATGGGTTTAGGAAAAAGCCTCTTAATAGGAGCAGCCTCCGCTCTAGGATTTATGGCGCTTGCTCATATGCTTGGACTAGGTGAGGGATTTGCTCAATTGCTAACTATTCTCTGTCTTTTTGCAATTGTTTTCTTCGTGTTCAGGCTACTAACCGCGAGAAGAGCTACAAGCGCTCAACAGGCAGCACAAGGTTATCCTCAAGAAATGTCTTCAGCCGATTATGAGCAGCCACTCCAAAGAGAAACGATTAACCGGCCACCTTTTGATGTGAGGCCGGGCTCCGCCATGGATCAATTCTCCGAAAACCCGCAGTCCGAAGAAAGTTCTTTTGAAGTTCCCGCTGAGTTTGATAAGGAGAGGTTTCTTAACATGTCTACTTCTTATTTCAAAATGCTTCAGAAAGCGTGGGATAGTGGAGATATGGAAGGGTTGGCAAATTACTGTACCGATGATTTATTCATCCTTCTCACCCATAAGAGAAGGGAAATAAAAGGAGCAAACTTAACGGAAATTCTTTCGTTGAATGCTTCTTTGGAAGGATTTGAGACCACACCAACCGAATACGTGGCTTCTGTGAGATTTACCGGACATCTGAAGGAGAATGGAGAGCCCACCGACATAGAAGAGATCTGGAACTTAGTTAAACCTAAAGAAGGGAAAGAAGGTTGGCTTCTTGCCGGAATTCAACAGGTATAAAGGAAAATCACGATAAAAAAGGGGCATGATTAGCCC
>CANQMZ010000044.1 GCA_947625105.1 uncultured Parasutterella sp. | reverse complement strand
TGTCCTGTAGTCTTCTGAGCGCTTCCCACGCTTGGCGGGGCGAAGTGTCGTCAAGGTCAATGTCATTGATAGCATCCTTGAGATCCTGAAGCTCATCAGAAGCGAGGTCCTCTTGTTGTTCGACTGCTGTTGGCTGTGTTTCAGAAAATAGGTCTAGCTGATCGTTTTCTGTTTGAGCGGCACGGTTTTCCAAGCCCACAAGAATTTTTTGGGCATTCCTAATGACCGTTCGGGGTATGCCCGCAAGCTTGGCAACCGCAATGCCATAACTTTGATTGGCCGCCCCTTCACGGATTTCATGAAGGAATACGATATCTTTGTTTGTCTCAAGGGCTGCCACGTGCACGTTGATTACATCGTCAATGGAATTGGCCAACTGAGTGAGCTCAAAGAAGTGCGTTGCAAACAACGTCATGCAACCTCTGTTCTTGATAAGGTCCTCCGCAATGGCAACTGCGAGCGACAGCCCATCAAAAGTTGATGTACCTCTTCCGACCTCATCCATGAGGACAAGGCTGTTAGGAGTCGCTTGTCTGAGGATTGAAGCTGTCTCAGTCATTTCAACCATGAAGGTAGAAAGTCCCCGCGCGAGGTCGTCTGCCGCTCCGATTCTCGTGAGAATTTTATCCACAGGACCGATCTCAGCTGAATCGGCTGGGACAAAACTCCCCACATAAGCCAAAAGCGTGATTAAAGCTATAGAGCGCATGTAGGTGGATTTGCCGCCCATGTTTGGACCGGTGATGATTTGCAGCCGTCTAGTCGGAGATATGATGCAATCATTAGGAACGTAGTTGTCAATAGCTAATTCAACGACAGGGTGCCTGCCGCCCTTGATAGTCAACCCTGACGAAGAGGTGAATTGGGGACGTACCCAACGGTGTTGGTTAGCGTGCAAGGCAAGTGAGGCTAGAGCGTCTAAAACGCTCACCGCCTTGGCTGACTCCAAAAGCGCCGGACAATACTGCGAGATCTTTTTGATGAGATCTTCATAGAGTTCTTTTTCTAAGGATTTTGACCTTTCTTCGGCGCTGACGGCCTTGTCCTCAAAGGTTTTTAATTCAGGTGTGGTATACCGCTCGACATTCTTTAATGTCTGCTTTCTTCTGTAGCGGTCAGGCACCTTGTCTACTTGTCCTTTGCTCACTTCAATAAAGTAACCGTGGACACTGTTGAATTCAACACGCAGCGTGGTAATGCCCGTAAGTTCCTTTTCTTTAGTTTCTAGTTCAAGAAGGAATTTTCCCCCATGATTACGGAGCTCACGCAATTCGTCCAATTCATTGCTGTAGCCATCGGCTATGACATCGCCATCGCGGATATAGACATTTGGTTCCTGTTTAATGGCCAGAGAGAGGAGTTGATGAAGGCTATCAGGTATTGGAATCTTTTGAGAGATTTCTTCTCCCAGAGAGGTTTTGATTGAACCACAAAGGTTTGAAATTTCGTTTAGACGGGGGAGGGCATCTCTCAGAGCGGCGACCTCACGCGGTCTTACTGATCCTAAAGCTATTCGGCTTGAAATTCTCTCAAAGTCAGGAATATCTTTGAGGCTGCTTTTGAGATTCTCGAGCAGTGAACTGTCTTCAAGGATAAGCTCTATCGTTTTGGATCGTTCGCAGGCTACATTTTGCGCTCTGGAAGGAGAAGTAATCCAATTTAAGAGTCTTCTGCTTCCCATTGGGGTCTCGCAGTGATCTAAAGCGGAAAACAACGTATTGGTCTGGTCGCCTCTTAAAGTTCTGACTAACTCGAGGTTTCTCCGAGTCGCAGAATCTAATCCGAGAAATTCGGAATTAGTCTCTACTGTGATTCCCAGTATGTGATCCAAACTAGTACCTTGAGTTCTTTGGGCGTATTCACAGACAACGCCGGCAGCCGTGATGAGAAGGGGTTTATCCGCAATGGCAAATCCCTCCAAGGTGCTTGTTTCAAACTGGGAAAGAAGCGTCTTTTGAGATTTTATGAGATCAAAATTCCAATCGGGCAGGGCCGTTATCGTTCTTTCGGGAAAAAGTTCCTTGAGGTGGTCCTTTCGGGATTCTTCAACTAGGATTTCGGAAGGATTGATTCTTTCAATTTCATTGGTTAAATCGGACTTTTCCACTTGCATCGCAAAAAAGTTTCCAGCCGAAATACTCATCCAGGCAAAACCAATATCAAAAGACTTTGAGTCAAAGTTGAGCGCTAACAGCGTGCTTTCGCTTCTTTCTCCCATGAGGTTCGCTTCTGTTAGCGTTCCCGGAGTGATTGTGCGGATCAGCTTCCTTTCCATGTAAAGCTGCCCCGGTGTTTCCACTTGCTCGCAGATGCCCACGCTAAAACCTTGGTTGACCAATCTGACCAAATATTGGTCAAGAGTGGTAAAGGGAATCCCGGCCATGGGAATCCGACGTCCTTCGCCATCTTTGCTGCCTGCCCGTGAGGTGAGGGTCAGACCTAAAACCTTGTGAACGAGCTCCGCATCCTCAAAGAAGGTTTCATAAAAGTCTCCCATGCGGTACAAGAGAAGTAGGTTGGGGTTCTCCTTTTTGATTTGGAGAAACTGACGCATGGTAGGTGTGTAGCCTATGAATTCGGTACTGTCACGTGGGCTCTGTATTTTGCCATCGTCCATGCTTATATCCTATTTTCTCTTATGTATTTTTCCGTTGGATGCTTCTACTTTTTGTTGTGTTTTTGGATGATCCCGAGCAAGCTGGCAAATAACTTTGGAGTGGCTGCGACGATTTCTCCTTTGTCCAAGAACGCTCCTTCTCCGGCGAAATCGGTGACCAAGGCTCCGGATTCAAGAGCAATAAGCGCTCCTGCGGCAATATCCCAAGCCCTGATACCTTTCTCCCAAAAGGCGTCGTAGCGTCCGCAAGCCAGCCAGCATAAATCAAGGGCGGCTGAACCCGGACGACGTATGCCGGAGGTATTCTCGGCGACCTCTTCAAAAGTCTTCATGTAGGCCGAGTAATTGTCCTCTTCTCGGAAGGGGAATCCGGTGCCGACCAGGGCCTTTTTCATGTCCGTGAGCCCGCTTACACGTATCCTGCGATTATCCAACACCGCTCCCTTGCCTTTGGATGCTGTAAATAGCTCATTGCGAGGAGCGTCATAAACAACGGCGTGAATAAGCTGATTGTTTTTGCATAAAGCAATGGATACGGCAAATTGCGCAATTCCATGAATGAAATTTGTCGTTCCGTCCAGTGGATTGATGATCCATGTGTATTCGGATTTACCACTTTCTTTGAGTCCACCTTCCTCTCCTAAGAAATTGTGAGAGGGGTAGGCGTTAGAGAGAACCTCGATGATCTTTTCTTCACACATTTTGTCGACTTCGGTGACAAAATCGCCAGCCGTTTTTTGGTTGATCACCAGACGAGATCTGTCACGGAAAGCGCGAAGCTGTATTTTGCCCGCCTCTCTGGCCGCTTGAATCGCCGTGTTGAGCATGCCGGCATTTTCCATGGGCAAAGATGGAGCCGGACGGAATCTTTCTTTCGGTTTTTCTGCCACTTTTCTGTTTCTGTTAACAACTCTAGCAGCCGGTTTTCTTGTTGGTCTTGTTGCCATTTATGCCTCTGGAAAAAAATCGCCGTCAAAGTCGGCGTGAATCTGCAAAAATATCCCTTAATTTTAGCGTATTGGTTAGAAAGATGAGTTTCATTGAAAGAGAACAGTCTATCCGCTTTGTTTTGGTTGAACCCAGTCATCCCGGGAACATTGGCTCTGCGGCTAGGGCGATTAAGACTATGGGGTTTAGCCGCCTATATGTCGTAAACCCTCAGAATCTTGGTTACAAGTTGGACTCTCAGGCGATTGGATTTTCGACTCATGCCGTCGATGTCCTGGAGTCTAGCGTGATGACTCAGAACCTTTCAGAGGCGCTTGAAACGGTCGATTTTGCATTCGCTTTGAGTGGATATGACCATGAATTCGGCCCTCCTTTCGTCTCCTTGGTTGAGGCGGCTAACAAGGCAAGGGCTCTCGTCGAAGCTAGAGAAGACATTGAGATTGCTTTTGTTTTTGGCACAGAAAGAAGCGGTCTAACCAATGAACAGATTCAATTGTGCCAAGCTTGTGCCGCCATCCCCGCAAATCCCGAATGTGATTCTCTTAATTTGTCTCAAGCGGTGCAAGTGGTTGCCTACCAGTTGCAAAACGCTTTGAGAGGTGACACCGTGGATCCTTATGCATTGCGTTTTGAGGAAGAAACTCCTGCTGGTCCTCAAGCGGTTGAACTCTTTTTTGAGCATCTACAAAAAGCTCTGGTTTCCTGCGGCGCTTTAAATCCGGACCAACCTAAATTCATGATGCAGCGGCTTTATAGACTCTTTTCCCGGGCGGGCTTAAGCGTTAATGACATCGACATGCTCCGCGGTATTTGCGCTGCGGTAATCCAGCCTAAGAAAGAGAGAAAAGGAACCAAGTGCTAGAAGAAAAGGTCTTTGAGGTCTTCTCTTCGATGCAATTTAGAACTAATAAAATCCAACGCAGACTTTTAAAGACTGTTTAATTAAGGTTTGTTAGAATCCGCGCTTTCTTACAACGGTTTTGATTATGTTTGAACGCCTAAAAGATGATGTGAATTCGATTTACGAGCGTGATCCTGCGGCTCACTCCCGCTGGGAAGTATTGCTTTGTTATCCGGGTCTTCACGCTATCATGACTCATAGGCTTTCTCACAGGTTGTGGGAGAAAGGGTGGCATGTCAGCGCCCGTTGGTTATCGCAAATTGGACGTTTTTTTACCGGCATTGAAATTCACCCGGCCGCAAAAATTGGAAATCGTATTTTGATTGACCATGGTATGGGCGTGGTCATTGGTGAAACGGCAGAAGTGGGCGATGATTGCACAATCTATCATGGAGTGACTCTCGGGGGCACCTCACTTGCCTCTGGAACCAAAAGGCATCCGACCATCGGGAAAAATTGCATTATCGGTGCCGGTGCCAAAATCCTAGGAGGTTTTGAAGTAGGGGATAATTGCAGAATTGGCAGTAACGCCGTTGTTATCAAGCCACTTCCTGCCAACTCAACCGCGGTGGGTAATCCAGCAAGAATCGTGGATAAGTCGGCACCCAAGAAAGAAAAGCCACAAACAGAAAAAGCCCCGGATCCGAAGACCCATGTCCGCTTGGCTGCTTATGGCGTTATCGCTAACGAAGAGGATCCCTACGAGGCTAAGATCAGAGCGCTTGAAGCACTGCTTAAAAAGCAGGAGGACCGCCTCGAAAAGCTCGAATCATCACATTCAAAAGACAAAGCTCCAAATGCCTAATCACGAATCACTGTCAGGTCCCTACTTTGGACTGAGGTGTTTCGTAAAGCTCTTTGATTTCTTCCGAATAGCGCTCGCAGATGACATTGCGTTTAAGTTTCATTGTGACCGTTAGGGCACCATTATCAATGGTCCAAGGCTCTTTCAGAAGGTGGATGTTTCTTGGAACGCCATACTGAGGGAAATGAGAAGCGGCTTTCTTTAACCTACGGATGGCAGCTAATCTTACATCACGTCTGTTTAGAGACTCAGGGTCGATAGGATCGACCTCGAGGCTTTTCGCAAACTTTTCCCATTTCTCGGGGTTGACTACTGCAAGCGCAGTAATAAATGGTCTTCCTTCGCCGTAGACCATCACTTGTTCAAACAGAGGATCAGCTTGAATGGCAAGCTCAAGGTCGTTGGGTGGGATTTTTTCTCCGGTGGAGGTGACAATGATTTCTTTGATCCTTCCTTTGATACGGATTCGACCCGCGTCAGAAAAGTCTGCCTGGTCTCCAGTCTTAAACCAGCCATCCTCGGTAAAAGCCTCGGCAGTTGCCTCCGGTCTTTTCCAGTACCCTTTCATGACTGAGGGCCCTTTGATCTGAAGTTCGTCAAATTCACCGAGTCTAGCTTGTACTCTTACCAGAGGAATACCGACCGTTACCGGATTGTTTCTTCCCGGGATGTTAAAACAGACAACAGGAGAGGTCTCTGTCAGCCCATAGCCCTGTAAAAGCGGTATCCCCATAGAGCAGAAGAAGTGTCCGAGCGCATTATTCAACGCTGCGCCACCGGAAACCGATATTCTGAGTCTTCCGCCAAAAGCCTCTCTTACTGCTGAGGCGATCTTTTTGTTTAACGATGGCCAAAGAATATTGTCTAGCCAGGTAAAGGATGAAGAAGGCACTGCCAAGTTATTGGCACGGCAGAATTTTCTCCATCCGATCGCTTCTGTCTGATCCAAGAGGGCTTTAACAAAGGCTCCTTTTTGCGCAAATTTTGCCACAATCTTTGAATAAAACTGTTCAAAGACTCGGGGCACTGAAATAAACACCGTGGGTCTAACGATAAGCAGATCCTCGGCAAGTTTTGCCACCGAACGAGCAAAGGCGACTTCCGAGCCAGCCTGCATCGCCAAATAATAGGTGACAGTCCTCTCAAACGTGTGAGAGAAAGGCAGGAAAGATAGGAACACATCTTCGCAGTTAAATGCAAAAACGTTTTGGCAATCAAGAACATTGGAGACAATATTATCGTGAGTAAGCATCACGCCTTTGGGTTTGCCTGTGGTGCCCGACGTATAAACGATGGCTGCCAAGTCGTCTTTGTCGATTTTTACATCGGAAAGTTCAACGTTTTTATATTTTTCTAGCCATTCATCAATACCGATAACCGGTACGGGTGAATTTTGATCGGCTTCCGAGGCATCGTTGCCTGTAGTGACCACCAATTTCAGGTTTGGATAGTCACTGACCGCGGCGAGCATCGCATTCCATCTGAGAGTCTTGGGAACGATCAGTAGCTTGGATTCTGAGTTATTCAGAATAAAACCGCTTGAGGCAGGCGTGTCAACGGCGTGTAACGGCACCGGAGTCATTCCCGAGCAGAGCACCGACATATCCGCTAGGGCAGAGTTAAAGGAATTCGGCATCAGAATGGCCACGTGGTCGCCTTGCTGCAATCCGCTTCCGACAAGGCCTCGCCGCCACTGTTTAACCCGTTCATCAAAGTCTTTCCAAGTGAGGCTTTCCCATGTTTTGGAAGAAGCAAAAAACTGTCGGTAAGCGGGACGATCTGGGTACGCCTTAACGTTATGGGCTAAAAAGTCAGGGATGACGCTAAAGTTATTGGTGTTTTTATCGGCATTCATCTACGTTACTTCCCAAAATTTTCGTATAGTTTCTCGATATCCGCTCCATAGACGCTGTTGATGATACGACGCTTGATCTTCAGGGTCGGAGTGAGCATTCCATTTTCAATGGTCCAAGGATCGAGGAGCAATTTTACAGCCCGCGGAAGCCCGTATTGAGGAAGGGCTTTAGTGGCCGTTTTGATGTGTTTCAGTACTTCCCGCACAACCTCTCTGTTTTCCAAAGAGTTTTTGTCCTCGGGATCCAAGGAGAATGACTCGGCGAGTCTTCTCCATTCATCCTTATTCAATACGACAAGGGCGGTGATAAAAGGTCTGTTTTCGCCAATAACCATGGATTGCTCAAAAAGCGGGTCATTTTCAATGGCGTGCTCAATATCAACAGGAGGTACTTTCTCCCCGGTGGAGGTGACGATGATTTCCTTGATCCGTCCCTTTATTTTGAGATAGTTTCCCGGAAGAATATCCGCTTGATCTCCTGTGGCAAGAAAACCCTCAGGATCAATCGTTTTGGCTGTGTCTTCGGGTCTCTTCCAGTAGCCTCTCATCACTTCGGGGCCTCGAACCAACAGTTCATCCTTATCTCCGAGCTTGACTTCAATTCCAGGAAGAACTGGACCGACGGTGTCGGGATGGTTGGCTCCAATTTTGTTAACCGAGATGATCGGCGAGGTTTCTGTCATACCATAGCCTTGGAATATTTCGATGCCTAGGCCAATCATGTTTCGTGAAACATCGGGACTTAGGGCGGCGCCTCCAGAGACGGCAACCCGAATTCTTCCCCCGAACGAATCCTTAATTTGTTTTCGAACGAATTTCTCGTACAGGGGGTCCATCAGCGCGTCCCTAGCTCGGATAAAGAACGAATAACTAGCTAAACCGTTTCTTTGTTCAAATCGTCTGAAGCCTGCATCGACTGCTTCCTTAAAAAAGCTTCTCGCAATAGATGATTTTGTTTTCAGCCTTTCTTGAATCTTGGAATTGACTTTTTCGTAAACCCTAGGTACTGACATGATGAGTGAGGGTTTGCTCTTTTTCAGATCATCAACAATCCTAGAGATGCCTCTACTGAATGTGACGTGATTGCCGCAGCCAAGCCCGATGTAGTAGGTGGTTGTCCTCTCAAACATATGCGATAGAGGTAAGAAAGACAACCATGTATCCCAAGGCTCGGGAGCAATGTTGTAGAGGAGGGCGGAGATATCACTCATGATATTACGGTGAGTAAGCATGACACCTTTGGGTTTTCCAGTCGTCCCAGAGGTGTAGACAAGGCAGGCCAAATCCTCGGGTTCAGGCTTGGGCGGTAGTTCCTTGACGCTTTCTCCCCTGGCTAGAAAATCCTTAAGATTTAGTAGCTCGGGGTCTTTTTCTTGTGGTTCGATTTTTTCTTCATCAATAAAGACCACTGTTTTTAGTTCCGAAAGATCCGCTCCAGAATCACGAATGGCATGCCATCTTGCCCTGTTCATGACTACCAAAAACTTAGCTTCTGAATCTTGCAAAATAAACCCGCAATTGGCCGCTGTGTCAATGATGTGCAGCGGCACGGGCACTAGACCGCAAATAAGGGCTCCCTGATCAAAAAAGACCGCATTAAACGAGTTACCCAACAGCATTGATACTCGGTCACCTTTGGCTAGGCCACAGGCGACAAGTGCTCTTGACCACTTCTCTGCGTTTGCGTAAAGCTCACTGAACGAGATTGTGTCCCAGGTCTTAGTTGTTGAGTTGTACTGACTGAGCGCTGGCTGATCTCCGCGTTTATCCAAGTGGTGGGAAATAAGCTCAGGAATGATTTGCAGTTTTCTGATTTCTTCAGCTCTGGTAATACCGTTATCTAGCATCTTCACTCCTAGTCAGCTTTTTTTCTGACCACAAGGTCAAGGTTAAAAGCGGAAAGAATTTTTAAAATTGTCGCGAAATCAGGGGAACGAGTACCTGAGAGGCTTTTATAGAGGCTTTCCCGTGATAGTCCAGTTTCCCTGGCAAGTCTGCTCATACCGAACTCTTTTGCCAACTTGCCCATTTCTTCGGCGATTTTGGAAGCATCACTTTTAGCCTCGAGGATAATTTGGTTCATCTTTGAAGCAAAAGAGTTCGCTTGGTCCTGCACCGATAGGTCTTCAACCATTAGTTGTTTATTCATTGTCTTACTATTTATTGCAATGGCGTGAGTGTAGCCTAGAGGCTACAGAAGAAACGAACTACAAATCTGTTTTTTGGAGGTAAGCCGACTCTACGAGTTTGCTAACTCCGCCTTTTTTAAAAGAGATGTTTTAATGGCTTCTTCCAGTGAAGGAGTTTCAGAACCACCTAGCGGTTGGATATTCTCTCTTTCTATGAAAGAGATGACTTCAGACAAGCATTCTTTTCGGTTTCTCTCTGAAATTACTTTCATCAAATTCAGGATGTCACCGCTTTCATCGTGGAAATTCGGATATTCGTGCAAACCATAGTCCAAAAATTCCTCAAGGGTCAACTCGTTGTCAACGAGAGAGACGTATTGGAAAAGTGTGGCGAACTCTTCTCCTTGAACATCGGTGATTCGTGACTCCACCCTGAAAGAGAGATCGTTACCTTGGTCTTCAAATTCTTCTTCCGAAATGTTTTCAATGCCAACATTAATGACATTTACGGTAGCAAGTTCTAATCGTCGAAGGAGAGCGCAACAATCGTATTTTTTTAGTCTGTAGCTTTGTGCTTTGATTCTAAAAGTAGCTTCTCCATCTTCGTCGTGACCAAAGTCAGCAGTAAAATTGTTGACCAATTCGTCTGCTCTAGCTAGAGCTAATTCGATTTTAAAAACGGCTCCCGCATCCCAAAGAATGGACAAACACTTTTCGATTCTTCGTGAATCGTAGCCTTTCCTGTCAAGTTTTACTTGCTCAAATGCGTATTGTCCGGCAAGTTGCGAAGGAGTGAACAAAACACCGGCTTCCTCATAGAAATCCTGATGATCGTTGATAAAATCGACGACTTTCTCAAGGCTGCTGGAGCCATAAGTGGCTAAACAGATAGTAGGAGCCACCTTGCTTGGTGTGGTTAAACGCATATCCAAAAAAAGTAAAACTTATTCAAAAGGGGAATCAATTCTATAGTGACCGAGTGGAGTTTTTAATAACTGCTAAACGGAAAGGAGGGAAGAAGTTGTTAAAAGGGACTCTTTTTGAGCTAAGTTATAAGAATAAATAGAAAAAAGATTTTTATTAGGGATTACGATAATTAGTCATGAAATTATGGTGGTCTATGGAATTGGAAAACGGTAGAAAAAACTTGGACAGGATTCTCTCGTCGGGTAGCTTTTCCGATGGGGATATCGTTTACTTGCTGAGTCTCAGAGAAGAGAAGGAAGTCAGGGCGTTAGCAAAAAGGGCTTTTGACGAAACAACCAGGCAAGTGGGAGAAAACGTTTACTTCAGAGGATTGATTGAGGTTTCCAACATCTGTACTCTTAATTGCAGGTACTGTGGTATCAGAAGGGCCAATCATGCCTTGAACCGCTACGAGATGAAAAAAGAAGAAATCGTAGAGTTAGCTTTATGGGCTGCCAACCATGGTCTTGGCAACATATGCCTTCAATCGGGGGAACGACAGGATGAGAAGTTTGTTGATTTCATCTCTGAGTGCTTGAAAGAAATTCATCGTAAAACCGTTTCAGAAAGGCTTCCGAACGGTCTTGGCATCACACTTTCGTTGGGTGATCAAGAAAAAAACGTATACGAAAGATGGGCTGAAGCAAGCGGTAATCAACAGCAGCTGAGATACTTGGCAAGATTTGAAACCTCCAACGAAAGATTGTTTGATTTTCTTCATTCGGCAAAAGGTAAATCTAAGACATTGGATAGGCGCCTGCGAGCCTTGAAGGATTTGCGCAAGTGCGGTTATCAGGTGGGCACCGGAGTGATGATAGGCATTCCCGGTCAGACGCTCGAAGATCTTTGTGCTGACATCCGATTATTTGAAGAATTGGGTATTGATATGCTCGGTATGGGACCTTACCTCAGAAGTGATGGAGGAGAGCTTCTCAAATATGGTCAAATGGAGCCTAGGGAATTGTTGCAATTGTCCTTAAACATGATTGCAGTGGCGCGATTGGTGTTGAAGGACGTCAACATTGCAGCGGCTACTGCGCTTGATGTTCTTGATAGCAATGGCAGAGCAAAAGCGATTAATTTTGGGGCTAACGTCTTAATGCCCAATCTCACCCAGGCCAAATACAAATCGGGTTACCAACTCTACGACCACAAGCCATCGGTCGAAAAAGAGGCCTCATCAGTTTTAGAAAAGGTAGTGCAAGATGTTTTGGGAAGCCATAGGAAAATTGCTTGGAATCTTTCAGGATCATCGCCGCATTGGCGAAAGCGTCAAATAAGTAATTCTGGCCGTTAGAGTTTTTTTGCTGACGTTTTAATGAGGAAGAGTAAAATCGCCTCGTTTACTTATTGTTTTGGGGAACTGCATGAGAAACCCGTTAATCGTAGCCAATTGGAAAATGAACGGCTCACTGGAAGCCATTGACCAATGGGTCAAAGAATTTACGACTTTTAATCCATTGCTGACCGAGATGGTGGTATGTCCGCCTTTTGTTTACCTCAATGATTTCAGGACACGTTTGCTTACAAATGCTTTAGATATTTCTGTCGGAGCGCAAAACTGTTCAACTGAGGAAATGGGCGCATTTACTGGAGAGGTTTCTGCGGGAATGCTCTCTGACACAGGCTGCCAATGGGTAATCCTTGGTCATTCTGAGAGAAGAATGCTCTATGGGGAAACCAACGAAATTGTGGCTAGAAAAGCGGTTCAAGCGGTTAATGCGGGTTTGAAACCAATTGTGTGCGTTGGCGAGACTCTGGAGCAAAGAGAGGCAGGAAAAACCACGGAAGTTGTGCTTTCTCAGTTAAACAGCATTCTCGATGCAATCGGAGCTCAAGAGCTATCCAAGGGAGCGTTGGCTTATGAACCGGTTTGGGCTATTGGAACTGGTAAAACCGCAACACCTGATCAAGCTCAGGCAGTTCACGAAGCCCTCAGAGTTGGTGTAGAATCCCGAGATTCTTTAGCTGCATCCGCATTGAGGATCTTGTACGGTGGTTCTGTCAAACCCTCGAATGCGGCGAAGTTGTTTGCTTGTGCAGACATTGATGGTGGCTTAATAGGGGGTGCCTCTTTGAAGGCGTCTGATTTTTATGCGATAGCTCAGGCCTCTGTAGTGCCTGACGTGATAAGTTAACTGGTTTTAGAAGAGTATGCATTTATTTTTGACCATTGCGGTAGTTCTACAGGTATGTAGCGCTGTGGCCATCATTGTTTTGGTGTTGCTACAGCACGGTAAGGGTGCAGACCTTGGAGCGGCGTTTGGAAGTGGAGCATCTGGCTCTTTGTTTGGTGCCACAGGAAGTGCCAATTTCCTGTCCCGATCCACCGCCGTAGCCTCAACGATCTTTTTCTGTTCAACTTTGGCGATTACTTTCCTCGGACAGCCTCGTAAAGCACCAACAACTGGCGGTGTTTTAGGAACCGTTACCGAAGAAACGACAAAAGCCCCGGCTCAGTCTCCTGTTCAAGCCCCTGCTGCTCAAGGCTCAACCGCTGCAGGTGCTCCTCAATCCGAAGTTCCTGCCAAGGCTCCTGCAGAAAATCAAATTCCGAGGTAAAACTCTGAGGCGAAAATTGGAAAAATTTTCCTCTCTTTGATTTTTGAGAAATTTCAAGAAAATCATAGAGTTGGCGGTGGTCATGTTTTAGCCTCATATAAAAAGTCACATTCCATTTCCACGAAATTTCGTGGTAGTTTTCGTGATAGTTTTCGTGGTAGTTTGAGCGTTTTTTGGACATAAAAATTCGCCCGTGACGGTTTAT
>CANQMZ010000043.1 GCA_947625105.1 uncultured Parasutterella sp. | reverse complement strand
TCACGCTCTCCCGTGGTTTGGTGGAATCTTTGTGCCGCATTTGCTTTTATGTTGACCTTGGTTTTGTCGGCCAACTTGTTTGCTTCTTCAGTTCGGGAAGCTTTTGATCCGCGGCTTGCCATTAAAAATAAGGGAGGCAAGTAATGCTAGAGATCAAAAATATGGTTACCGAAGTTTCGGCTAGCGATGGAGATATCAAAGTTGTTGATGACTTGAGTTTTTCTATCGCTCCGGGAGAAATTTGCGCATTAGTCGGTGAATCCGGCTGCGGCAAGTCTATGACAGCTTTTTCCCTTTTGAGACTTTTGCCATCAACTGGCCGGGTGTCCGAGGGTGTTGTCACCATTGATGGTCAGGAGATCATGGGATTGCCAGAGTCAATGATGAGGCATATCCGATCCTCCAAAGTCAGTTTGATTTTCCAAGAGCCGGCGACTTCGTTGAATCCGGTTATGACCGTAGGCGATCAGATCCTAGAGACGATATATCTTCATACCACGCTTAGGGGCAACGAAGCTAAGGATAAGGCCATTGAATGGCTCAATAAAGTGGGTATTCCCGAGCCGCAAAAACGATTTAATCAGTTTCCACATGAATTAAGCGGTGGACAAAAGCAAAGAGTGATGATCGCCATTGCCTTGGCTGCGCAACCTCAGTATTTGATAGCCGATGAGCCGACAACAGCTTTGGATGTGACCATCCAAGCTCAAATTTTGGATTTGTTGAAGTCTTTAAGAGATACCGAGAATATCGGTATTTTGCTCATAACTCACGATTTGGCGGTAGTTGCTCAGGTGGCCGACAAAGTGGGATTGATGTATGCAGGAGAGTTGGTTGAAGAGGCAAGTGCTCGAGAATTTTTCTCTTCTCCTTTGCATCCTTATGCTCGCAACTTGTTAAAGGCGCTCCCCGAAGGCAAATCAAAAGAAGAGTTTCTTGAGGCCATTCCTGGGGTGGTTCCGCCTCTGAGTACCCAGTTCAAAGGATGTCGTTTTGCTGATCGCTGTTCTATGGCAAAACCGGAATGCAGGAAACAAAAAATACACCTGCGTGAGATTGGCGCAAGAAAGGTGAGGTGTCTTTTCCCGCTTTCAACTCCGGTGGAGTTGCCTAGTGCATCACACTGTGTAGTCCATTCTGACAAGAATGCCTCAACGGTACTCTCGGTTCAAAACTACAACGTTTGGTTTCCTGTCCGTGGAAACATCTTCAAAAAACGAGAATACATTAAAGCGGTTCAGGATGTTAGCTTTGATGTGAGAAAAGGTCTTACCACGGCACTAGTCGGAGAAAGCGGCAGTGGCAAAACCACGGTGGCGCGAGGCATTCTTCAACTGCTTAGGGACACGGCGGTTATCAGTGGTAAAGCTCAATTAAATGGTATGGATTTGGGTCAGCTTAATGGAGCGGCTCTTAGGGAAGCAAGAAGAAAGATGCAGGTGGTATTCCAAGACCCATTTTCGAGCTTGAACCCAAGAATGAGGGTTAAAGAGATACTTCTCGAGGGCCTAAACGCTTTAAGACCCGAATTGCCAAAAGAAGAGGCCGATAACCGAATTGAGGCAATTCTCCTGAAGTGTGGTTTGCGCTCTGATGCGATGTATCGTTATCCACATGAATTTTCAGGTGGTCAAAGACAGCGACTTGCCATTGCCAGGGCACTTGTGGTTGAGCCTGAAATGCTCATCTGCGATGAACCTACATCAGCACTGGATGTTTCTGTCCAGGCTCAAATCTTGAATCTGCTCAACGAAATCCAAAAGGAGAGGGCAATCTCATATCTCTTCATCACTCACAACTTTGGAGTGGTCCGTTATTTGGCCGATGAAATCGTTGTAATGAAATCAGGTAGGGTCGTGGAAGCCGGCAATGCCGCTGAGGTCCTTAATAGTCCTATGGAGGACTACACAAAAAAACTTTTAGCGGCCGTACCAAACTTTGATGGACTCAAGCTTTAAAGCACATCGTTACCGTTTGAGCGCCTCGGTGATCCGATCACTTAATCCGCCCTGACGAGAAGTGACGGTCTCTACCGAACTGAGAAAAGATTCTTTCGAGCCAAAAATTTGGCAGGTTTTCTTAGCCCGTGTAATACCCGTGTACAAAAGTTCTCTAGTGGCTAAATTCTTAGACTCTCCCTCGCCGTATGGCAAGAAAACCGCAACATCATCAAACCCAGAGCCTTGGGATTGGTGAATGGTCATTCCGAAGGCGACATCGTATTCAGGTAAAAGCTGGGCGCGGATGCTCTTAGCTAAGTCTCCAATGTAGGCAAACCACGTCGGTTTGCCATCAATTTTCTTTTTGTAAATGATGGCTACATCCCCATTAGAGACACCAAGATTTGAATCGTTTTTTCTGACGATAATCACTTTTCCGGAATAAAGTTCGGACCAAGAATCGGCACTGACCTGTTTTTTGACAAATTCTTCTGCATAACGGTTTATAGCTTCAAGGCTCATTGGTCCCTTTCTTTGAGCGGCTAGCGGTCTGAAAGTTGATAAAACACCCCATACCGCTTCCAAGTCATCTTCAGAAGGCTCATGACCAATCAAATGCTCGTTAACTGATTTAACGTATCGCTTAAGGTGCTCGTCTAACCAAACTTTGGCCGATGTGCTTAGCCCCGTCAACTTGTTGGGATGATCCTTGTGCAGCGCGAGTTCTTCCTTGGGATTCTTGTCCAAAAGAAAGAGTATGTTTTCTCCGATTTCTTTATCGCCTGGTTCTGCTGTGGCAAGCATTTTGGCGACATTGCCAATTTTCGATTTTTCATCAAAACGATGGTTCTTGGTCAACTCTTTGACACAAGCCTTAAGGGGACCATTCTGATCAGAGAGATCAGCAAACAATGACCCTGGACCTACAGCAGCTAACTGGTGTTTGTCGCCCAAGAACAAAACCTGAGTTTTTTTAGGGTCAATAACACTCATGAGTCTGAGACCAAGCGGCACTTCTACCATCGACCCCTCGTCAACAACAAGGATGTCGCATTCGAGAGGATGTTCTGCACTGGGTTTTAGTCCGTCGGAACGGTTCGTGACCAAAAGCTTATGGATGGTCATATTAGCTAAGCGGCCTGATTGCTCAGCGGCGTAAAGAAGTTTGTAATCATCCTTTGACTTGTTAATCTGGTCCCTAACCTCTTCGTTCAGACGACTTTGGGCTTTGCCGGTAGGGGCGCACAAGACAATGGTGGCGTCTGGTTTGCCAGTGAGGGCCGCTTCCAAATATTTAGCCACGGTTGTGGTTTTTCCGGTTCCGGGACCACCGCAAATAACTGCGAAAGGTCGTCCAAGAGCATTGGAAGCAGCCGTCCTTTGCTCTTCTGTGAGAGGTTTCTCTTTCGAGTTTCCGATGTGGTCAAGCGCGGAGACATTTGCTTTCAGCTCTTGTCTTTTTTGACTAAAGAGTTGTGCGATTTTTTCACCAAGCCTTTTTTCAATAAAGTAGTTTCTTCTTGAATAAAGGCGCATCAGGTCTTTTGGTTGCTTATCCAAGACAAAAGGAGTGATCTTGGCAGAAGAGGTTGGACTTAGAAGACCGCAGGCGGTAATCGCATCAACATCTTTTTTGCGTGCCTTATTCCATTCAATGCAAAGACCTCCTGTGCTCTCTATATTTCCAAGTTCGTCAAGCATTCTATGTAGAGCCTCAGATTGTTCGGCTGTTGCACTCTTTCCCGAACGACTCACTAACCGTAAAAGAGCCTCCACTAATCCATCATAAGGGCTTTCATTTTTTTTGTTTGTCACAGCATCGTTCATTACCGTTCTCCTTTTGAGCGCTCGAGGTAAGTTTCAAACACCTTTCGGCTATATCCATGAGCAAGGAAGTCATCAAGACATTCGATGACAGCGTTCTTGGGACGATCAAAAACAATCGCTTGCTGCGGTTTATCCTTTCTAATACCTCGGACAAAGTAGTAAGCGGCTCCTCCGATAAGTTTGTAGCCGTTGGATACTTTCAGTCGAGTTTCTAGGTAACGTTTCAAGGCCACGATATAAAGGAGATATTGGAGCCTGTAATGATGAGAGTCCATCGCATGATCTACGAGCTCTTTGGTGTAGGCAGATGGCCTATCGGAAAGAGTGTTGGTTTTCCAGTCAACAATCCAGTATTTACCGTCCTTTTCAAACACCAAGTCAATAGAACCATTAAGATAACCTTTGAGTTCCTGGTCCGATAGGTTTAGTCCGCTGTAAAGAGGATCGAACTGTTCAAGGATTTCACCTAACTTACTTGCCCTGAATGGCTTACGACCTTCGACTGTCTTCCCAACGGAAATCAGAAAATCCATTTCGCTGACGTGCCGTTTCGGTTCAACATCGGCAAGCCTAAATGAACCAGCAGGGAAAGGAACTTCGAGAACATTCTTAACGGTCTCATTTAAGCCATCGAAGGGTAGCGGCAAGTTTTCGTTATTTGCTTCTTTAAGGATATCGTCAGTGATGCGAATGAGTTCGGAGTGGTTCTGGCAAAACCTTCTGACCCCTTGGTCATTTTGTCCGTTGAATTCAACTTGTTCCATAAGCTGGTGGAAAAGGTTTCCAAAGACATTGGCTTTCATAAAACCCTTGCTGAAGCCGAGAAGATCAAAGTCGTGGTCATCTCTGGGGGTTTCGGGTTGAACGGCGGTGATTTCCGAATCGATGGCGGCCGATTCATCTACAGCGCTTGCTCCTTCAATGGGTTCTATGCCTTTAGATAAGCCGGTGAAACTGGTTCGAGTCCAGTCGGAATACTGTTGCCCGGCGGATTTTCCAACTAAAAGGTCGTTATGGATTTTGTTTTTGGTTCGGCTTTCACCGAAATCTTTATCGAAATTTTGCTGTGGCGAAAAACGGAATGGTTCATAACTGTTTAAGACTTCAGCGTCCAACTGGTCATCGGAAACCACGTTCTTTAAACTTTTAATAACTTCTTCTTTGGAAGTTTTGTTTTGAGTCAGTTCCTCTTTAAGTTTGCAGAAAGCGCAACAGATATTTTTTGCTTCAGGTTGTTGTACTCCGGTTAACGCATGTGGCAAAGCACTGCGTGTCCAACTTTTGTAAATAGCAGACTTTGTAAGTCTGAAGAAGTACGGAAGGACAAGTCTAGCAGTCGCCCGAGTTATGGCGACATAAAATAACCTCAATGTTTCTTGGTACTCTTCGGTTTTGTCCTCTTCCGAGACATCTTCAAAAGAGAAGACCCAGTTTGATTGATTTCCGTTAGTCCGCTTTTTATAAATGTTGTATTTCCTTGAGTGCTCTTGTTTACAGAAACCCCAAACATAAACTACGGGATATTGAAGACCTTTACTGCCATGAATGGTAACGATTCTTACCACATCATTGTCTGTTTCGCGCCTCAGATTTCTGTCCTCTGAGGCGTTTCCTTGGGCTATCTCGGTACTTAGCCATCGAATAAGCCCCGAGATAGTCTTGACATTACGAACCTCATTATTTAAGAGCTCAAGTATGTGCTCGTAGTTGGTCAGTATTCTTTCTCCATCGTCAAGATCAAGCAACTGAGACTCGGTACCGTTTTCTCTAAACAGATGGGCGAAAGCGGCCAAAATACCCAGGCTTTCAAATTGTGAGATGGCTTCTTCAACAGCCAAACGACTTTTTTGCGCATCTTCTTCAGATTCTTTGATTTGTCTTAGGCTATGGCCAAAAATTTTTGTGCTGCGAGCAATATTAAGAAGCTTGTGATCAGTCGGATTATCCATGGCTTGCAGAACTTTAAGAATGTCATCGGCTTCTTCACTTTCAAGAACATTTTCGTTGCTTTGAATTATTGTTCTGATTCCGAGTCCTTTAAGTTTTGGGATTAGAACCTCGGCATCTTTTCTTGCTCGAACAAGGATGGCAATATCGTTGGGAGCTAAGCGTTTATTTTTGTAAGTGGTTTCAGTGTCAAGTAGTCGAGCAATATCCCGGGCTACGTAACTAGCCATTTTGTTTCGGATACTGTCAGTATCGCCCGACCAGCCGTCTGAATTAAAAACATTGCTCCACAGTTCAAAAGACGGCAAAGGAATTAATTTGTCGCCTTGTTTTTGGAAAAGGGGAGGTTTGCTTTTATCAAATTTAATTTCCTTGTACGGGAGTCTCTTATCTAGGAAACTGGTCGTAAATTCCGCAGAGGCATTGCCTTTTGGTTCATCTAGTTCATACAGGGAAAAGATTTTATTGACAGCAATAACGATCCCCGGAGTGGAACGATAGTTTGTGATTAGTGCCTGCACGTGCTCGGGACTTATTTTTTCTTTGGCATTAAAGTACATGTCGAGATCCGAGTTACGGAATCCGTAGATGGATTGCTTGGGGTCTCCCACAAAAATAACCGGGCGCTGGTCTTTCTTTTTGTCATCCAAGAATAAAGTTTTAAAAATGGAGTATTGGATAGGATCCGTGTCTTGAAATTCGTCAATAAGCACTGCCCTATATTGTTCCCGAATCTTAGCGACAAAGGAATTATTGGCGTTGTTATCAATAAGTTTTTTTTGAGTTACCACCAAAAGGTCATTCGGTGTAAAGATACTATTTTTGGTTTTGAGTTTGTCAAAATCTTCCGGGACCTGTTTAACAAAATTGAAAAAGAATGTTTCAGCTTCATTATCGGGATCAAGTTCCGTACTAATAGGATTGAATTCAATTTGTTCTTCTTTAGGTCTTTCCTCGGATAACTCGGTTAATTTATTCAATAAAGTTAGTAGGGGAGCATTCCAACCGCCTTTTTTTGCCAAAGACAAAAACCATTTTTTGTTTTTAAGTTTAGGCAAATTTTTTCTTAGGAAGTTTTCTACTGCTATCTCTTTTTCCGCTTCTCCATCTCCGCTTTGGAAGTCGTAATGCCCTTGGGAAGAAAATACAAAGTCTTGGAGCATGCGGTTGCAGAAACTATGGATTGTGAAGATAGCGGCATCATCAATGGATTCCAAAGCTTGCCGAAAAGCCTGTCTTATAGAATCGAGATCACGCCCTTCATCTGCCCACTTTTCCATTTGTTTTTTCAAGGTCTCATCATCCGATGAGAAATTCTTCAAAGAGATATTTTCGCTAGAGAGCTGCTCGGAAACATCCGTAAGAATCTCTCTAAGACGGCTTCTGAGTTCGTAGGTGGCCGCGTTGGTGAAGGTAACGAGCAAAATGTTTTTTAGAGGAATGTTATTTTCAACGAGCAGCCTCAAAAAGATATGCATGAGGGAATAGGTTTTACCCGTTCCGGCGCTTGCCTCTATCATCATGGGACCGGACAGTCTTGAGTGAATCGGATCAAATATTCCGAGATTGTTGTTTTCTTTTTTCATGTCATTTACCCTCTAAATCTTTCAACAAGCCAACAAAGTCCTCTTTGAATTTTTGAAGTTCAGCAATCTTGTTGGGGATAAGCATTTCGTTAAGCTTCTTGTATAAATCTTCACTCAGTTGCTCAAGCTCTTCTGCATTTTCCACACCTCTTAACAACGGGGATGCCTTTTTAGTCGAGCCAAACGGTGTGGGCGAAATTAAGCCATATGGGCGTTGGAGTTGATTTTTAAATAAATGTAAAAATACCTCTAGTATCTTAAGAGCGGTATCTTTGTCAATATCTTTAGCATAAACTTCAACTATATCGGGCTTTTCTTTGAGGTCAAGCAAGAATTGAGAGACATCCTTTCCTAAAGCTTTCCAAAAGATTTGCCGTAACAACGTTTTTCGGAGCTTTCTTTTAGAGCTATAGGCGTTGACCCAAAAATACGATTTGCCCTTTGAGTAAACTTCATCGACTGTGTCGACAATTTTGACAGTCATATTAGGCCAAACATCATCGGGGGCGTCTTCACAAAGTCTCTGTGTTTGTGGTGAGCCATCGAATTCTTTGAGGCGGGATTCGATTAGCTTTCGGGCATCTTTGGTCTGCTCAACATAGTCAGATAAGTACTCTTTCCTAAATGCTTTTAGACCATTCTTGGGATTGGTTTCTTCAATTGCCAATACTTCTTCTGCCTTGCACCCTTCTCTTAGTCGAGAGTAAAGCTGTCCATACAAGGCGGATTCATATAGCGGCGAATTAGGAATAAGCGGTACGGTTTGCTCTTCCGATGAATAAGAGTTCAGACCTAGTGTTTTGAGAGTCCATGTATCAGGATCAATAATGAAATCGATTAACTGATGTAGCTGCAAATAGTGTGATTGGGTTAGTTGAGAGGGCAAAGACTCCTTCGGAATTTCTATATCAGCAAATAATTTTGGTGTTCCGGAAAAATTATTTTTTCTAGCCAGTTCAAGACTTTCTTTGATATCCTGCCGTGGACTAAGCCAAAACGGTCTGAAATTATTGCTATTTTCAGCACTCTTTGAGATATTGCGTGCGTCAAAGTTTTTGGCTGAGAACTTATTTAACGGAACACGACTAACCAGACTGTTCCAAAGCCGATCAACATTTGCTTTTGCATAGCTAGAGGATTTAGCGATGTCTATTGAGGCTCTTGCTACCTCCCGGGCGTGTGATAAGAAATAGTTTTTAAAATTTTCTATGACGATGGAAGGATTGTTGTCTGCCTGAGGTTCAGTTCCAACCGTATAGGAGATAATCAAATTTTCCTTTGCGCTAAGCATGGTGTCTAGGAAGATTGCCTTGTTATCTTTTCTTGAGTCTCTATCGGCTCTTCTTCTGAAGTTTTTCATCAAGTCAAATTCTTCAAACTTAGGATTACCTGGAAAACCGCTTTCTTCGTCAAAACCAAGAGCTCCGATAACTTTAAATGGCAGACCACGCATGAGTTGGATAGGAGCAAACGTAATTGCTCCCGTGAGATGTATTGGTTCGATAGTTGAACTTAGTTCAGTCGCCAATTCATTGGCAATCACTGATAGTTTTATTGATTCGTCCATGTCCCCAAAGGCATCAGAAAGAGTGTCTTTAAAGTCCTTAAAGGCAATGGCAAACGCAGAGTCATCCGCCGAAGAGTCGTTTGCTTCAGATATCTTTTGGAACCATACGTCAAGCTTTTCGCTCCAAACCTTGGCAGTAAATTCGAAATTATGTTCTCTAAGTTCAGCCCAAATTTTGTTGAGCAAATTGAATATGTTTGTGATGGCGATCAGAAGCCGTCCAGATTCGTCTGTAACGAGATCAAAACCACCGCCCTCGTCTCCATGGATGGAAAAAGTTTTATTAAAAACCACTGGTTTTTCACTATCCATAAAGAAACCAAGGGTCAATCTTTCAATAGCTAAATCCAAAGAGCAATCTTCGTCGTCAAAATGTTCCTCTTTTAGTTGCTCGGTATTTAATCCGAAGTGGTAACCGGCCGTATCAAGCCAAGTTCTCAGGATCGTTAAGTCATTGAGAGACAGTCCAAATGCGGATTGAACGCTTGGTAGCTCGAGCCAACCGAAAAATTCATCGATGCTGAAATTTGACTGCAACAAGTTCAGTAGACCGATGCATGCGATTGTCATCTGGTTCTGCTCAGTTAATGGCTGTCCGACAATCTTCCAAGGCAGAGCCATATTTTCAGGCAATTGGCGCATAACTCCTTCAATGTAAGGAGCGGCCTGCTGAATGTTTGGTACGACAACAAGAACATCGGATGGGTTGAGTTGTTTTTTCTGATCACTGAGCCAATGATGCAAAATATCTATAAAGGCCTCTAATTCCCGAGTAAAAGACGGAGCTTGAAGGATTCTGAGGGATTCGTCTTCAGGGTCGGGTTCGGTAGGCAACAGAGAGTTATCGAGTTTTAAAATTGAGTCTTGAAAACGGTTGAGGAATGTTGATGAGCCTTTTGCAATGTAGGCACTGCCAATATCAACTCTTTCAGTACTTACTTCTGTAGGATCATTAATAAACTGTCTTTTCCTTGGGCGGCGCTCGGAATCTTGGAACTGAGCGTATTGCTCGGCGTCCTGAGTTTCGAAAACATTGGTTGACACATCAGTCAGGAAGTTGAATAACCTGTCTATCATCGCTCTAGTGGAGGCCGCGTTGGAACAAAGGTAGTTCTGAGCTACGCTGCTTGGATGAGTCGACTGTTTCCAATCAAATAGCTTTTTAGGAAGAGCCTCAAACCAATACTCTGAGCAAGGATTTAGGATATAAAAGTAAAGAGTTGGAGTGTTGTCCGCTGAAAAGGCTTTGATCAATGGTAATACTACTGGAGGCAGAATAAAGGGCATAAAAAGATGAATGGGGTTGCTGCCCGGTTTGTTGACGTTGATCTTCTCAAGGTTTTGGACCATTTGGGCTAGCCATTCAACTATGGTTGATTCCTTATTGGCCGTTTTTGCATTTTGATCCGTTTCAACAATTTCCCACCATAGGAGACTTTGCCAGTCATAGTTTGGATCTTTGCGAAGGTTTATTCTCTCCTCGTTTGTGGCCATGTTTCGAATTTTTGAGTCAAGTTTTTGACCCGACCAAGACATAAGCCAATCAAATCTATAGGTTCCGTAAGTAACAAACAAGGAAGAAAGATGGCGTGCGAACTCGATAATACCTGTCTCGTCCAAAGTGGAAAGATAGTGATTAAGCGGTTGTTCACGTGGATCTTTGGAAGGTTTTTTCTTTTTTTCTTTTAATACTTTCCAAACCAGCCAGTCTAGTGAAGAAAACTGCAAAGATAGTGATTTTGTGATGTATTGATTAAGCCATTGCTG
Source organism: uncultured Parasutterella sp. (assembly GCA_947625105.1). GTDB lineage: Bacteria > Pseudomonadota > Gammaproteobacteria > Burkholderiales > Burkholderiaceae_F > Parasutterella. The sequence goes on along the minus strand of CANQMZ010000043.1, from coordinate 2,362 downwards.
AATCATTAAATACTTGATTCCTGGGCTTGCTCCGAGAGTGTCAGCCAAAGCCCTTTGAAGCCGATCAGAGATCGCCATATTAGGGACGATGACATTAATGGCTTCGAAAATATTGGAAGCATCGTATTTATCTTTCAGGTCAAAAGAAATATTGTTGACGAAGGCGGCCTGGAGGATTTCAAATGAATTGGAATAAAAAGTTTGTATCATTTCAGACAAGCCTGAGGAATTAAGTGTTGTCAGTATATAGTCATGGACGTCAAATTTGGGCATAGGGTAAATTTTCTGCTGTGCCTATCCACCGTGCTACGACAGAAGATTTGATCGAGCTTCTGCGTCCTCTGTCCTCTTTCGGGGTATCAAAAAACGATTTCTATGAGGGATAATCCCCATAGAGGTCACTTATGGACATGCACATTAAGGGTTAAATTTTGGCAACCATTTGTTAATGGGAATCTCAAGGAGAAGTTATGAAGTTTTTTAACAAATTTACCGCTATCGCGGTTGGCGTTGCTGCTTCCCTGTCGTTTTCAGCCATAGCAGCCGAGCAAATGTTGGATGGGACAGCAAACGGGCGCAATGGTCCTCTTTCTGTTCAGGTCACTTTAAATGACGGCAATATTGCCGCCGTCAAGGTTTTAAATCATGGTGAATCTGACATGATTTCGGAGCAGGCACTCCTCAGGGTTCCAGCTGAAATCGTAAAAAATCAATCTCTTAGAGTTGATAACGTAGCTGGCGCCACGATGACTAGCATGGCGATTAAGGCGGCTGCATCACAGGCGCTTAAGCAAGGTGGTATTGACATTCAAAAATTTAATAAGCCAATGCCGAAAAAACAACCGAGCAATCTTCAAAAGACCTATAACACCACGGTAGTTGTTGTCGGTTCCGGTGCAGGTGGAATGTCAGCTGCGGTCCGTTCTCAGCTCAACGGCAACCCTACGATTTTGATTGAGAAAATGCCGACCTTAGGTGGGGATACGATTCTAAACGCCGGCACCCTCATTGCAACTGGGTCTCGCTATCAACGAGAGGTGATGAAGGAAACAAAAGATTCGCCTGAACTTGCTTACAAAGACATACTGAAAGTAGGTAAAAACAAGAACGATCCTGTTCTCGTCAGAATGGTTACGGAAAAAGCGGGAGGAATTGTTGACTGGCTTATTGATGATCTGAAGATTCCTTATGGTCCGGCCGCAACACAATACCCAGATCACTCAGCGGAAAGACAGCTAGGAGTTGAAGGGCGTTCTCCAAACTTTATTCGTACGATGTCTAAGATCTTTACGGATCATGGTGGCAAGATTCTCATGGAAACAAAGGCTGTCTCTTTGATTTACAAGAATGGTCGTGTCTGGGGTGTCAAGGCTGTTAATTCCAATGGAGACAAGATCACGATTAATGCCAAGGCGACGATCCTTGCTTCCGGCGGTTTTGGCGCGAACCAAAAGATGTTGCCTCCTTCCTTGAAAGGATATCTCTTCTACGGACTGGAGGGCGAACAGGGCGAAGGCTACTCAATGGCTCGTAAGCTAGGAGCTCAAAACATTAACATGGCTCTCGTCAAAGTCTATCCTCAAGGCGTTGAAACGGTGCCAAATCACGGATTAGCTGCCACAGCTAGCTCTACGGCGACAATCAACGATACAGGCGCTATTTATGTCAATAGTCAAGGCAAGCGTGTGATTAACGAAACGGCCTCTCTTGGTGAACTAACAGACATTACTGTGGCTCAGCAAGACAAGATCATCTACCTTGTGATGGATCAAACAGGTTACAAGCGTTATTTGGCAAAAAGTCTAGAAGATAAGCTAGTTCCGAGCGAGCTTGAGCTTCAAAAGTGGCTTTCTATCAAGAATAACGACCGTCCGGTAATGGTCAAAGCGGACTCTCTGGAAGCTGCGGCTAAGGAAATCGGGGTTAATCCACAAGGACTAATGGCTACTGTAGAGAAATGGAACAAAATGGCCTCCAACGGGAAAGATACAGAATTCGGACGTGCTAAACCAATGCCGTTGGATAACCCGCCGTATTACATCGTTGAGCAAAAGCCTCGTTTTGCCACAACTTTAGGCGGACTCAAGGCTAATGCTAACATGCAAATTATTGGTAAGCAGGGTAAGCCTATTCCTGGTCTTTACGGCGCCGGCTGCATTGTTGGAGGTGCTAACGGTGCTGATTCAATGACTGCTATGATGAATTCTTGGGCAATTATTTCCGGTGTCCAAGCAGCCGATGCTGCGACAGCGGCACTGAAGGTCAAGTAAGAGTATTGGGCGGTGCAAAGGGGTCTGCTGCAAAAGTTGTTTTTTACAAACTTAGCGATGGCCCCCTTATTCTCTAATCGTAAATTCTATTT
>CANQMZ010000042.1 GCA_947625105.1 uncultured Parasutterella sp. | reverse complement strand
TCAAACTTGGATGCCAGTGTATGCCATGACCAAAAAACAGAAAGAGTTGTTCGGCTCCCTGGGCTTGTCAGAACCGATCGTGATTTCTAAAGCAAGGCAACTGTTTCTGCAAGTATAATTTTTAGGAGTTTAGGTTATATCAACGATAACCCTAAATTTTTGAAGATCGAATGGCATTAGCTCGAATCGAGTTTTCTTATGGACTCGAATTGGAGACCTGCGACGTTTGCTTAGAGTTGAACAGTGGTATATTCCTCAAACATCAGGAGGTTCTTAAACGGCTTATCCAGAACCTTATTTTGGAATATCCCGCTTATGGAGAAGACAATATGGCTATCAGAGATATTTATTCACAGACAGAACATCATATGAAGCGTACCATTGAGACGCTCAAAGAAACCTTTATGAAGATCCGTACTGGTCGTGCCCATACGGGTTTATTGGAGCATATAACCGTTCCCTACTATGGAACTGATACCCCAATTAACCAAGTTGCTCAGTTAGGCTTGGCCGATGCTAGAACTATTACAGTTCAACCGTGGGATAAAAAGATGGTTGCAGTTGTTGAGAAAGCAATTCGCGCTTCTGATCTAGGCTTAAATCCTGCTACCTCGGGTGATATTATCCGTGTTCCTATGCCTCCGTTGACTGAAGAAAGACGTAGAGAGCTTACTAAAGTTGCCCGTGGTGAAGGAGAAGAAGCAAAAGTTGCAGTTAGAAATTTGAGACGGGACGCTAATAACAAGATTGATCAGCTCATCAAAGATAAAGAAATCACGGAGGACGAGCAACATAAGGCTGAGTCAGATATTCAAAAACTCACCGACAAGTATGTTGCAGAAATTGACAAACTTGTGGAAGAAAAAGAAAAAGAGATAATGACCGTTTAATTCTCGTTTTCTAAATGTCTTCTGAAATAAAACAATCCGAGCCACTTGCTGCCATACCACGGCATGTGGCCATTGTTATGGATGGTAACGGTCGTTGGGCAAAAAAAAGGAATATGCCTAGGCTTTACGGACACCGAAAGGGAGTTGAGGCCGTCCGGACGACCATAGAAGCCGCTGCAAAAGTTGGAATTAAAAATCTCTCGTTTTTTGCTTTCTCAAGCGAGAACTGGAAGCGTCCTCAGGAAGAGGTGGAGGGCTTGATGAAATTGTTTCTTAGTTCTCTAAAGTTAGAGATTCCAAAACTGAAGAAAAATAATATCAGGGTTAAGTTCATCGGGGATTTGGAGAGGTTTTCTCAGCAATTGCAAGAAAGTATCAAATCCTCTGAAGAAATGACCCGAAATTGTTCTCTGCTTACAGTTAATTTCTGTGTTAACTATGGCGGTCGGTGGGATATTATTCAGGCAGCTCAAAAGCTGGTGGGACAGAACTTGGACGAGGAAGCTTTTGACAAAGCGATGGCGTTAGCTGAGTCGGGCAATGTTGATCTGTTTATCAGAACTAGTGGGGAGCAGAGAATATCGAATTTCATGCTATGGCAGATCGCATACAGTGAATTGTATTTCACTCCTGTTTTGTGGCCGGATTTCGGTGAAAAAGATTTCATAGATGCTTTGAATTGGTACGCCACAAGAGAGAGAAGATTCGGGAAAACCTCAGAACAGCTGGAGTCGGCAAAGAGTTAGGCAGGGCAAGTTATGTTAAAGCAAAGAATAATAACGGCAGTCATTCTTCTGATTATTGTTATTGGCTCTTTACTGATTTCACCGTTGGCTTTTGCGGCGGTAGCCGCTTTTGCAATGGGAGCCTGTCTTTGGGAATGGCTTAGGCTCTGTCATTGGAATTCAGGTTTGGCAGTGGTATGTGCTGCGGTCGTCTCAGTATTTTTCTTTTGGCTTGAATATTCAAATCCTCCCGCTCTTGGTACCATCCAAAGTGGGAATGGTCTGATGCTTCTCAGCGGCTTGGCAACCATCATATGGGTAGCCATTACAGCATTGATTTTTACGAGACGGACTACCGGTTGGCATATTAACCCCATCATTGGCTGGATATCAGCATGGTTCATTATGCCGGCTGCGTGGTTTTCTCTGATGTACTTGTATAGAACGGGTGGGGCACTCTATATGCTCTCAGTGCTTTCCATCGTTTGGATTGCTGATATCATGGCTTATTTCGGAGGAGGCTTTTTCCGTGGGCCGAAGATGGCGGTGGGGATCAGCCCAAAGAAGACGTGGTCAGGAGCCGCTACAGGTTTCATCAGCGTTATCGTTATCGCCTACATACTCTACTTTTGTGCTCCCAATGCCACACTTTGGAGTAATTCAATTATCAGGCTCACCACGGTTTGGTCTTCTTTCGTGATTCTCGGTATCTCAGTTGTATTTTCGATAAGTGGTGACCTTTGGGAAAGTGCGCTTAAAAGATCGGCCAATATCAAGGATTCAAGTAATCTACTGCCAGGACATGGTGGATTCTTTGATCGGTTGGATGCACAGCTCTCTGTTTTGCCGCTTTCAGTATTCATTCTTCTATTCCTTCAAGGTTTTTAATAAAAGAAATGCAGTCAGTTGCTCTTCTGGGCGCAACAGGTTCCATTGGCACGAGTGCGCTCGATGTACTTGCCCGCTATCCTGAGCGCTTTCGTCTTTATGCCGTCACGGCTAATACAGATGCCAAAAAACTTGCGACTATCGCGCATAAATTTGAACCCAAAGTGGCCGTTATTGCCGATGAGTCAAAACTTTCTGAGCTAAAGCAAGAACTTAAAGCAATGGGGTGCCCAACGATTGCTTTGGGTGGACATGCAGCCATTGATGAGGTGGCTCGAGACGAAAAGGTTGACATTGTCATCGGGGCTATTGTTGGGGCTGCCGGCATTTCATCGACATTTGCCGCCGCAGAAAGTGGGAAAAAACTTCTTCTAGCTAACAAAGAAAGCGTGGTTTGCGGAGGGGCAATTCTCATGGATCTGATCGCAAGAAGTGGAGCGGAGCTTTTGCCCGTAGATAGTGAACACAACGCAATTTTCCAATGTCTTGTTGGTGCAAGTGCAGAAATGAGGAGTAATGCAAAAATTCTTTTAACTTGCTCAGGCGGTCCCTTTAGGCAAAGAAAAGATTTAACAAATGTAACAGTCGCTGAAGCAACCCATCATCCGAACTGGTCTATGGGAAAGAAAATTACCGTTGACTCCGCAACGTTGATGAATAAAGGCCTCGAGGTAATTGAGGCCCGTTGGTTTTTTGACTTTACGGTTGACCGTATTAATGTCGTTGTTCACCCCCAAAGTGTCATACATTCAATGGTCCAATATGAGGACGGGGTAATCATGGCTCAAATGGGTTCTCCCGACATGAGAAATACGATTGCTTACTCTTTAGGCTTTCCTCAGAGGTTACAAGCAGGGGTAGAGCCGTTAAACTTGACCGATATTCGGACATTGACATTTGAAGAACCCGATCTCGAGCGATTTCCACAATTGGGATACGCCTACAAGGCCCTGGAAATGGGTGCTCAGGCTCCTATTGTGCTGAATGCCGCCAATGAAATTGGTGTAGAGGCTTTTTTGGCTGGGCGAATCAAATTCACGGATATTGCTTTGGTCTGTCGCTCATTGATGTTTGGATTCAGACCGGCTGAGCCAAAGACGCTCAACGATATTCTTGAACTTGACGTCATAGCTAGAAACCTGGCGAGAAACTGGGTTGACGGTTATTGCGGAGAACAAATTTGACACTTTTGACAACGCTTTTGGCGTTTGCCGTGACTTTGGGAATTTTGATTACCATTCACGAATTCGGTCACTATTGGGTGGCAAGACGGTTCGGAGTCAAAATTCTTAGATTTTCCATCGGTTTTGGTAAACCACTTTTCACTTGGAAGCGTAAGAACGATCCAGATCAGACTGAGTGGAGCATTGCCATGCTGCCTTTAGGTGGTTATGTGAAAATGCTTGACGAAAGAGATCCCGATTGCCTTCCTATCAAGCCAGATGAGGTTCATCGTAGTTTTGGTTCAAAGAACGTTTTTCAACGGTTTGCGATCGTACTAGCAGGTCCTCTTTCGAATCTTTTGCTGGCCATACTTCTCTATGCCGCACTGTTTATGGGCGGTTCGGTTCAGCCTTTGCCCGTTATTGACGAGCCGGCTCCCAATACTCCGGCTGCCATGGCAGGAATCCACTCGGGTGACCAAATCATGAAAGTGGACGGAGCAGATGTTCCTACCTACACGGATTTACGATTCGAGATTATTCGTAAGGCAGGTTCGGAGGTCACGTTGTTGGTTAAAAGCCTGAGCGGTGCAGAGTCTGAAAAACGACTTGACCTGACAGGGTTTAACATTGATCAGGCTAACGACCCGGAGCGTGATCCTTTCGAGGCTCTGGGACTTAATCTGAGGGTTGGACAGCCATTTATTCAAGAAGTAATTCCCGATTCCGCTGCTCAAAAAGTCGGTTTGCAAAAAGGTGACAAACTGCTTGCGGTTAACGGCCAAACTATAAAAACGCCTAAAGAATTCATAGAGTTGATTAGACAGTTTCCAGATCAGAAGATTAGTCTGAAGATAAAAAACAAGGAAGGTGTCGAAAAACTTATTGAAATTACTCCTTTGGCAAGGATTAATGAGGCAGGTGAGAAGATTGGGCAAATTGGCGCTGCAATCGGAGTAGATTTCCCGAAAACAACGGTGAGATATGGACCGATTAAAAGTGTGTGGGAAGGGGCAAAAAAGACATGGGATACGGCAACAATGTCTCTGTCTATGATTGGCAAAATGATCACGGGAGAGGCTTCTGTTAAGAATTTGTCAGGCCCAGTGACCATTGCCGACTATGCGGGTCAAACAGCCAGAATGGGTGTAACGGCATTCATTTCGTTTTTGGCTTTGGTGTCTATTAGTTTAGGAATTTTGAACTTACTACCGATTCCCATGTTAGATGGCGGTCATCTCCTGTATTATTCCGTGGAGATAATTAGAGGAAAACCCGTTTCGGAGAGTTTTCAACTTGCAGCACAAAAGGTTGGTATTGTGGCCCTCTGTGGTCTGACTTTCCTTGCGCTGTTTAATGATTTGTCACGCCTGCTTCCTTAGGGTAGCGGTTGTAAGTTGAGTTTAGCTATTAAAAATGAAGCTTGTTGCACGAAAAATCGCTGTGGCCTGCGCTCTTACGTTCGCGGTCACGAGCGTCTTTGCCCAAGGACACGTTATCAAGGATATTCGAGTCGAGGGGATTGCTCGAACCGATGCTGGAACGGTTTTTTCCCATTTGCCAATCAGAGTAGGTGATACGTACAGTGCCGAGCTTGGCACCGAGGCGATGCGTTCCCTGTATGCTTCCGGCATGTTCAAGGATATCGAGCTTGATATGGACGGTAACGTCCTAGTGGTCCGGGTTCAGGAAAGACCGACGGTGGCGGGAATAAAAACAACGGGAATCAGTGAATTCGACAAGGAAGGTGTTGAAAAATCTCTTCGTGATGTCGGTCTTGCAGAAGGTCTAGTTTTTGATAATTCAACTCTTGAACGTGCAACTCAAGAGCTTAGAAGGCAATACCTAGCCAGAGGCCATTATTCTGTGGATGTTAAGACCACCATAACGCCATTAGAAAGAAACCGGGTTCGCGTAAATTTGGATGTGGATGAGGGACCTGTTTCTAAAATTGAAGAAATTCATTTTGTTGGCAACAAGGTATACGATGAGGGCGACCTTTTAGATGAAATGCAGCTAGGGTTGCCTAATTGGCTTTCTTGGTACACAAAGAGAGACCAGTATTCACGTGAAAAATTGACGGCTGATTTGGAAGCTATACGCGCGTTGTACAACAACAATGGATATTTGGATTTCAAGATTGACTCGACTCAAGTATCTATTAGTCCTGATAAATCAAAAATCTACATAACGGTCAATGTGGATGAGGGCAAAAAATACACTATCAAAGACATCAAGCTTCAAGGTGACATGCTTGGGTTGGAGCCCGAATTTGAGCAATTGATTGATATTAAGCCTGGTAGTGTTTATAACGCCTCTGAGATTAATAACCTGGGGAAAAAGTTCACCGATAAGCTTTCCACTGTCGGGTACGCTTTTGCACATGCAACACCAACTCCTATCGTAGATCCTGATAAAAACGATGAAGTAACTATCGTGTACACGATCGACCCGGGTAGACGCGTTTATGTTCGTAAGGTGAACATCTCTGGTAATACCCGGACGCACGATGAAGTAATACGCCGTGAGGTACGCCAGTTTGAAGCGAGTTGGTTTGATAGTGATAAAGTTGCGGTGTCTAGAGACCGTATTGACCGACTGGGTTACTTTGAGACAGTTACCGCCGAGCCTAAGCCCGTGGCGGGTTCTCCAGACGAGGTGGATTTGGAAGTTCAAGTTAAGGAACGACCGACTGGGAACATCTCGGTTGGTGCTGGTTATTCGACTTCTGAAGGAATCATTCTTTCAGGAGGGTTTGCGCAGAACAACCTCTTTGGAACAGGTAATTCTTTGGCGGTGGAAGTCAACACGTCCAAGAGCTCGAGAGTTTATTCCGCGAACTTTACGCAACCGTACATAACAACATCTGGCATCAGTCAAAACTGGGAAATTTACGACCGTAAGTTGGACTTGGAAGAATTAGAAGTTACCGACGACGTCAAATACGAGACGTACGGTGCAGGTCTTTCCTATGGTATCCCGATCACTGAAAACGATCAGATTTTCCTTGGTGGCAAATTTGAAATGACTGATGTAACAGTCGGTGGTAATGCTCCTGAACGTTACAAGGAGTACACACGAGATTACGGTAAGAAACCTAAGTCAGTTGCGGCTACGTTGGGTTGGTCACGTGATACACGTGATAACGTGTTGGCGCCTACCCGCGGTCGTTATCAAAGACTTTTTGGTGAAATCTCAATCCCCGCTCTCGACCTTAAGTACTATCGAGCCACGTATCAGTTCCAACAGTTTGTACCCATAACGAAGTCAATCACCTTTGCGTTTAACACAGAACTTGGCTATGGTGATGGTTACGGTGGAGAGCCGTATCCGTTCTTTAAGAACTTCTATGGTGGTGGTATCGGATCTGTCCGTGGTTATGAGACATCCTCATTAGGTCCCCGTGATTCTGATGGAGATGCTTCTGGTGGTAACCGCAAGTTCAATTTCTCCCTAGAGTTGCTCACCCCAATACCTGGGGCCGACAGAACTTTACGTATGTTTACGTTCCTCGACGGAGGATGGGTCTGGGGCAGAAAGGCAGAATACTTCAGGACTGCTAACGGAATGGAAGTGAGGTATAAAAAGGATAAACTCGATTTGGCCGATTTAAGATATTCAGTGGGCTTTGGCTTGGCGTGGATATCGCCGATGGGACCTTTGAAGTTGAGTTTTGCCATCCCGCTTAACAAGAAGGATAGCGATGAATTGGAAAGATTCCAATTCCAAATTGGTACAGGATTCTAAAATTTTGTGGCACAATTCAAGAATTGTGTAGGAGAAGCATAGATGCAGAAAAAATGGTTAGCAATTGCGGTCGCAACCGCTTTGATTTCTTCAGTGGGTGTTGCTCAAGCCCAAGACTTGAAAGTGGGCGTGGTTAGTACGGAAGTCATTCTTCGTGATTCTCCGGCAGCCCAAGCTGCTAGCAAGAGGCTTGAGCAAGAGTTTTCTAAGCGCAACAAGGATATTGAGTCAGCAGGGAAGCGTTTGAAGTCTGATATTGAGCGCTTTGAAAAGAACGCTGGAACCATGAACGATCAGGAAAGACTTCGCAAGCAAAGAGACTTGCAGGATCGTGATAGAGACTTCCAGAGACGTCAAAGAGAACTTAGGGAAGATTTCAACCAAAGACGTAATGAAGAGCTTCAAAAACTCCTCCGTCAAGCCAACACGGTTATCAAGAATATTGCTCAACGCGACAAATATGACTTGATCCTGCAAGAGGCTATTTATGTCAATCCTAAGATTGACATTACTGATCAAGTTTTGAAAGAACTCAAGTGAGCGTTTCTTAATTTTTAAGAGCAAGCAGACATATCGAAAGTCTGCTTGTTCTGTTAGGTGCACATTACATTCGGAAGCGACTTCTCCCGGTAAGAACTAGATGCACTTCTGAGGGTAGCTCGCTGACGCAAGAGGGAGGAGTCATGATCCATAAGACAGAGCCGCTGAAATTAATTGATCTCGTCGACCGTATTAAAGAAAAAAGCGGCGGGCGGCTTTTAAGCTTTATTACTAATAACGGTCAAGATATCGAGATTAATTCAATTGCGCCGCTTGAAGCGGCTGGGCGCGGTGACGTTGCCTTCCTTGCCAACAGCAAATATCACGAAGCGGCTAGGCTCTGTAAAGCTTCCGCTCTAGTAATCAATGAGGCGGATAAACAAGTGATTTGGGGCGATAAGGATCCTGATCGGGTCTTGGTCGTTACCAAAAATCCTTACGCATGGTTTGCATACGCACTACAAGTTATATTTCCCCAAGTTAGAGCTGAACCTGGTATCAGCCTCAAGGCGATCATAGAAGACGGAGCAGAAGTTGCGCAATCGGCCACAGTTGAAGCTGGAGTCGTTATCCGAAAGGGTGCAAAAATTGGAGAGGACTGTTTTATTGGGGCCAACAGCGTTATTGGTGAGGGAGTAGAAATAGGAGAAGATAGTTACATCTACCCGAATGTCAATATCTATTACGGGTGCAAAATCGGTAGACACAACGTTATTCATTCCGGTGCGGTGATAGGGGCCGATGGCTTCGGTTTTGCTCCCTTGGATAATATCTATGTGAAGATTCCTCAGATCGGTGCGGTCGAGACTGGCGATAATGTCGAGATCGGTGCAAATACCTGTATCGATCGGGGGGCTTTAAACAATACTACGATTGGCGAAGGAACCAAAATTGATGACTTAGTCATGATTGGTCACAACTGCCAGATTGGAAAGAATGTTGTTCTGTCCGGTCGAACAGGGTTAGCCGGGAGCACGATTATTGGTGACAATGTTCAATGCGGTGGAGGTTCAGGTTTTGCCGGACACTTAAAAGTAGCTAGCGGTACGATTATTGGTGGTGGCGCGGGTGTCCCAGGTTCTATTGATAAGCCAGGTTACTACGCAGGGTATATACCTGCCATGCCGCACAAAGAGTTCTATAACATACTATCTGTGCTAAAGAAGTTGCCGGATATTAGACGTCAACTAAAGCATTTAACCAACGAAATCAATTCTCTTAAAGGTCAGTAAAATGCAAGATATTAATGACATCATGAGGTTGTTACCTCACCGTTATCCTTTCTTACTCGTTGATCGCGTGCTCGAAACCAATGGAGTTGATAAGCTCATTGCAATCAAAAATGTGACAGTCAATGAACCGCAATTTACTGGTCACTTCCCTGGAGTTCCTGTCATGCCGGGGGTACTCATCATTGAAGCAATGGCCCAAGCATGTGCCATGTTGGCTTTTGCAAGAATGGGAGGAGAAAGGGACCCTGAAAAGTTGTTCTATTTTGCTTCCATTGATAACGCACGCTTTAAGAGAGTGGTCATTCCAGGAGATCAACTGCGCTTTGAATGTACCTTCCTCCGAGAAAAGGTTGGAATGATAAAAATGCACTGTGATGCGACAGTTGACGGCAAGCTCGCTGCCTGTGCAGATATGATGTGTTCGTACCGGTCACCGGTGAAGAATTCTTAAGGAAAACAGACATGGCCAAAATTGATAAAACCGCAATCGTAGACCCAAAGGCAAAACTAGCAGATAGCGTGGAAATTGGTCCGTTTTGCACAGTAGGGCCTGATGTGGTTATCGGTGAGGGGACACGCCTAGAAAGCCATGTTGTTGTCAAAGGCCATACTGAGATTGGTAAGAACAATAGGATCTTTCCTTTTGCGGCTGTTGGTATTGAACCGCAGGATTTGAAGTATCACGGCGAGCCGACCAAACTAAAAATTGGTGACAACAACACCATTCGAGAGCACTGCACGTTGTCTACTGGAACCATCCAAGACCAGGGAGTCACAATCATTGGCAGTAATAATTTGTTTATGGCCAATGTTCATATTGCTCACGATTGTGTGGTGGGCAGTGGGACTATCCTGGCTAACAATGTTGGCATAGCCGGTCACGTTCAGGTGGGCGACAATGCCATTCTTGGTGGTCAGTCTGGCATTCATCAATTTGTTCGTATTGGCCAAGGTGCCATGCTCAGCGGTGCAACTGGTATGAGACAGGATGTGGTTCCTTTCTGCATGTATCAGGGCATTCCTGGGAAACCTTTTGGTTGTAATGTCGAGGGCATGAAACGACACGGTTATGGCAAGGAAGCAATCCATGCAGCCCGAGAAGTCTATAAGCTTACTTTCCGCGAGGGAAAGACAATAGCTGAGGCGGTTAATTCAATCAACCAGTATATGGCGGCGTTAAGGGACGAACAATCCAAAAAAGTTTGCGAGTTGATGCGAGATTTTATTGCCACTTCACAGAGAGGGTTAGCTAGATAATGAGCTTGGTTCTTACCAAGGAACCCATGATTTGGGTCGCAGGAGAAAACAGTGGAGATTATTTAGCTTCACAGGTCCTACCTCATATCAAAGAAACCTTTCCCGATCAGGTTATGGAAGGGATTGGTGGGGATCGGATGATCGCCGCCGGATTACAGCCTTGGTTTCATGCAAGTGCTCTTTCAGTACGTGGGTATTTGGAGGTCATTAAACATCTACCCAAGATTCTGAGTATTCGTCATCAGATGATGAAAAAAGCCAATCCTCAGAATATGGGTGTCTATATTGGAGTGGATGCCCCAGACTTTAACCTCGCTATTGAAGAGAAGGCTAGAACTGCGGGTGTTCCAGTCGTTCACATGGTGGCACCGGCTGTTTGGGCATGGAGACCGCAGAGAATTCATCAGATCAAAAGGGCAGTGGATCACCTTTTGCTCATATTCCCCTTTGAAGAAAAAATTTTTGCCCAAGCCGGCATCCCTTCGACTTATATAGGTCATCCTTTGGCGAACCTCATTCCGATGGTTCCCGATACTGAGGGAGCTAGGAAAAAACTAGGTGTTAAGGTAGAAGGTCCCGTGGTTACGATTCTACCGGGTAGCCGTCACGATGAGATCCACTGGTGCGGCCCCCGTTTTTATGGAGCGGCCGATCTGATTTTGAGGGCTGAACCGAAAACAAAATTCATTACTGCCGCTGCGGATACCACAAGGAGAGCCGAAATTGAAAAATTGCTTGAGGCTTTCCCTTCTGTTAGGGCAGCAACTACGCTCATTGACGGTAACTCCCATTTGACCATGGAGGCGGCCGATGCGATTTTAGTGGCTAGCGGGACCGCCACTCTTGAAGCTGCCCTATTTAAAAAACCTCTTGTTGTGGGTTATGCGATGCCCGCAATTTCAGCGATGCTTATTCTGTCAAAGGGTCAAACTCGTTGGATTAGCTTGCCTAATATCTTGGCACAAAGAAGCCTTGTTCCTGAGTGTGTTCAGATGTTCTGTACACCTGAGATTCTCTCTAGCCATATCCTTTACGCCTTAGAGCCAAGGAGAACGGAAGAGCTCAAGGAAGTGTTCACGGAAATGCACAAAAGCTTGTTACGGCCGACAGCTCAACTTGCCACCGAAGCCATTTGCAAAGTTTTGGGACGTTGATGGCTTACCTTTTTGAAAATGAAACCGCAAGATTGATTTGCGGTGTGGACGAAGCCGGTAGAGGTCCGTTGGCAGGACCCGTTGTTGCAGCAGCTGTTATTTTGGACAGCCAAAAACCGATAGAGGGATTAAAGGATTCGAAGAAACTTACGGCCAAGCAAAGACGCCTATTGAGCGAAATCATCAGGAAGAGGGCCCTTTGCTGGAGCATCGCCGAAGGCTCTGTCCAAGAAATCGAGCAATTTAATATCCTTGAAGCGACAATGAAGGCAATGAAAAAAGCGGTGATGGGACTTTCTACTAAACCCGACCTCGTGTTGATTGACGGGAATAGGGTTCCAGAGCTTCCCTTTAGAACCGAACCCATTGTCAAGGGAGATGATCTTATACCCGAGATTTCAGCGGCATCAATTCTCGCTAAAGTTTATCGAGATGAGCTGATGAAAATCTTTGCCACGATGTATCCGAAGTACGGGTTTGATCAACACATGGGTTATGGAACCGAACTACACGTCAAAATGCTAAAGAAATGGGGGCCATGTCCTATACATCGCTTAAGTTTTGAACCGGTGGCTACCATTAATAAGCAATTTGTCAGAAAAGCAGACAGAGCAAAGAGAAAACAAAAATGAAGTGGATGAAGATTTCCTCAGCAGCCAATTCCACAGTTAAGGGGATAAAAAAATTAATAACCCATACTAGAGTTTGCAGGGAGGAGGGGCGAACAATCGCTGAGGGCATTCATTTGGCAAAAGAGCTTTTAAATCGTAACGAGCTCATTCAGAAAGTTTTTCTAAGAGAAGGAGCGACAAAAAATTCTGAAATTTCGGCAATCCTGCATAGTCTGGATTCGCTATCTGTACCTTGCATTGAACTTCCAAACAGTTTGTTTAACGAAATTTCTCCTGTAGAAAACAGCACCGGAATATTTTGCGAGATACTCATTCCTGATAATACATATTTGAACCCGTGTGAAGACATTGTTTATTTAGATGGTGTTCAAGATCCAGGCAATGTTGGAACGATTCTTCGCGCTGCGCTAGCTAGCGGCGTCAAATACTTTGCCGCATCGATAAGTTCCGCCTATTTCTGGTCTCCCAAGGTATTGAGATCAGCGATGGGGGCACATTTTCAGTGTCATTTTGTGCAAGTTGATACCCTGAAAAAACTCAAGCAACAGAGCAGGCTTCGTTGTTTGGTAGCCGATGCCAGGGGAGGAAAGAGTTTGTACGAACTCACATGGGATAAAAGCCCGGTACTATGGGTTTTTGGTAGTGAAGGTCAGGGAGTAAGCGATGATGCCTTGCAGCAAGCAGATAGCCGTGTTTTTATTCCAATAAATCCTCAAGTAGAAAGCCTTAACGTAGCTATGGCAGCAACTGTATGCCTTTTTGAAAGAAAAAGGATCAAGGATTGCTGTAGTGAGATATCAACCAATTAGCCAATTAACTAGCAGCACATAGAGGGTGGTTCCCAGGAAAATCGATAACAATGAGTTTTTCAAGAACCACTGAAATACGAAGGTAATGGCTATTCCGAATACCTCTGGAAAGTATTCAAAAGAACCGCGATTTGTTGACAGCCCGAGA
>CANQMZ010000041.1 GCA_947625105.1 uncultured Parasutterella sp. | reverse complement strand
GGACAGTGGTTTGACAGTTCTGATATCGGCGAAATTAAAGCAGATGGAACGGTTAAAGTTTTTGCAAGAAGAACGGACCTGATCATTAGTGGGGGAGAAAATATCTATCCAGCCGAGGTCGAGGAAGCTCTAGAAAAAATTGAGGGGATAAAAGAAGCCCTAGTTTTGGGAAAACCTGATGAAACTTGGGGAAAAATAGTTACGGCATTATTAGTCGCAGAACCGGGGAAAGAGAAAATTTCTGATCAAAAAATAGTGGATTCATTACGTCCTATTTTGGCACGATATAAATCACCAAGAAGAATAGCCTGGGTGAAAAGTATTCCAAAATCCTCGGCTATGAAACCCACAAGAAACCAGGAGATTTTGGAAAATATTGAGCTTCGCACATTACACTATACCAAATAAAAAACAACCCCAAACAATAGTGTTCGGGGTCGTTTTTTAAAGTAAGTGATTGCTTACTTTTGTTTAATTATTTGTTTTTAGGAAGTTTTACCGGTACGAAGATTCTTGAACCGTCTCTTTCGACTAGTAGGGCAATACTGCTTCCTGCCTTGTCTACCGCTTTAGAAAGCTCTTCTTTGTTTTTTACCTTTTTTCCAGCTGCCCCAACAATAATATCTCCGGGACGGATCCCCGCTTCGGCTGCAGCACCAGTAGCTTTTTCCACAACGAGTCCTTCCTTGACGCGTTTCTTTTCTTGGGAATTAAGTTCACGAAGCGTTAATCCTAAGCGGTCTTTTTGGAAAGTCTTGGTATTGGCTCTGAAGTTCTTGATTCCTTCAAGGGGTAATTCCTCGACAACAATATCTAGTACTTTTTCTTTGCCTTCTCTAATAACTTTTATTTTGGCTTTGGTTCCTGGTTTGGTATTTGCTACCTCACGAGAAAGGATATTAATTTCTTCAATCGGCTTTCCGTTGAATTCTATGATGATATCCCCCTCTTTCAGGCCACCCTTGTCGGCCGGTCCGTCTTTTTCGATTTGGGCAATCAGCGCTCCCTTTTCGCTTTTAACGCCAAAACTCTTGGCCAGTTCAGGAGTCATTTGTTGCATCATTACGCCAATTCGTCCACGAGAAACTTTACCTTCCTTGATAAGTTGGTCCTTAATCTGTACGACGATGTCAATCGGAATTGCAAAGGACAAGCCCATGAAGCCACCGGAAGTCGAAAAGATTTGGGAGTTAATTCCAATTACCTCACCTTTCATGTTGAACAAAGGTCCACCTGAGTTTCCGGGGTTTACCGCCACATCTGTTTGAATAAAGGGTACAAATTGGTCATCGGGAAGATTGCGGCTTTTTGCGGAAACGATGCCTGCTGTTACAGTATTGTCAAGACCAAAAGGTGCTCCTATAGCAGCTACCCATTCACCAACCTTGACATCTTCAGACTTACCAAGTTTGACGGTTGGCAATTTCTTTGCGTCAATTTTAAGAACCGCCACATCCGTCTTTTGGTCAGAGCCAATAACTTTAGCTTTAAATTCTTTTTTGTCATTAAGATGGACGGTGACCTCGTCGGCTCCGTCAATGACATGGTGGTTAGTCAAAATGTAACCATCTGGGGAGATAATAAAGCCGGAGCCCTGACCCCTTCTTTCAGGAACTCTTCCCCCGAAGCCGTCCCCTCCAAATGGGAATGGGAAGCCAAAACGTTTCAACATTTCGAGTTGGTCTTCGGGTAAACCTCTGTGCCCTTCAATGCGTTTGGCTTTTCGAACAGTATCTATGCTGACAACAGCTTTACCATTGTCTTCCACCAACTTTGTGAAGTCGGGAAGCCCAACAACAGTGTTTACTTGAGGATTGATTGTTGTAGAAGATTCGTTACTTTGTGCACACACAAAATGGGAAGAAAGGGCAACGGCCAAAGCACACGTCAATATGACCGGCCTGAGAAACTTTTTGTACTGCATGTTTCTAGGACTCCATTGGAGAAATAATTCTTCCGAATAATGAAAGTTACAGCTTAAGAAAAGCTTAAAAACATGGAGGCTATTAAACTAACAAGTAAAAAAGTATTACTAAGAAGTTCTTTCTGCTTCCGCAGAGGGACGGGCAGGGAACTCAATTTTGAAGGAAGCGCCCTTTCCTTTTATACCTTCTCCGACCGACGGATGACCACCGTGGATTTCAGCGACTCTTCTAACAATTGCTAAGCCAAGGCCAGTTCCTGGAATTGTTTTTGTCCCTTCGGCTCGGTAAAAACGCTCAAAAATTCTCTCTCTTTCGGCCTCTGGGATTCCGGGCCCATCATCAGAAACTTCAATTTCAGCTTTATTGTGATCCACAAAGGTTTTAATTTCTATATGACCGCCATTATGCGTGTACCGAATCGCGTTATCACAAAGATTATTGATGAGAAGTCTCAAAGCATCTTCATTGCCCAAAGCGATGACCGGAGTGTTTCCAATCGCTTTGATTTCAATGTTTTTTTGAGCAGCAACGAGGGACATCTCTTCCACAACGCTTTGTGCCAAAGCGTGTAGGTCGAGCGGCAACAGTGGCTTGGAGCGGTTTTCTGGATCTAACCTTGACATGGTAAGCAGTTGGCTGACAAGGCGCGTAGCTCGTTTTATACCTTCCCTGAGTTTTTCGAACGCCTTTTGTCGGGCTTCGTCTGTTTTCGCTCTTTGAGCAAGTTGAAGCTGTAAAGTAAGGGCTGTTAACGGAGTTCGTAATTCGTGAGCAGCATCTGAGGCAAACCGTTTTTGGGCCTTTAGACTCTCATCTAATTGACTTAACAATAAGTTAAGAGCGCTTACAAGAGGGGAAATCTCCGTGGGAAGCCCTTTCATGGACAAGGGGTTTAGTGAAGCAGGGGAGCGACGTTCGATCGCATGTACCGTTGTGGAAAGAGCATTGAACCCCTGACCGACAATAACCCAAATAACAAGGCCGGCTAGGAGCATCATGATTAACAGTGGCAACAATACGGTTTTTGCAGCCTGAACGGCGGTTTCACTCCTTACAATGGTGGGTTGAGCGACCTCAATTATTTGTCCTAATGGGTTTTGTGCGGTGAAAATTCGCCAAGGTCTTCCTTCAATTTGTATATCTGAAAAACCCACACGTTCCATGATGGGAAGAAAATCCATTTTCCGGGAGATGAATTTCAATCCGCTAATAGGATCGTAGATTTGAACCACCAAATCTTGGTCCTTAGACAGGAAGCCAGAACGCAAACTTAGGAAGTCGGCAGGATGCAGATTCTGGTAAGAAAGCGCAACCTGCTTTAAAGAGTTATCTAAAAGCCGGTCTACTTCGTTTTGAATGGTGAAATACATCGCCAACCCGGTACAAAAGGTTGTCAACGTCAAAACGAAAATCAACGCGAGTAAAAGTCTTCTCTTTAGAGAATACATCAGGTTTCCAAAACGTAGCCGACACCGCGGACAGTTTTAATGCTGTCATCGGAGAGCTTTTTTCTAAGATGGTGAATGTGGACTTCAATTGCATTTGAACCAATCAGAGAATCATAGTTGTAAAGCTTCTCCTCTAATTGTGCCCTTGAAAGGACAATTCCGTTTCGTTCAGCCAAGGCAAACAGTAATGCGTACTCCTTGCTCGAAAGAATTACTGATTCTCCGTTGAAAATAACTTCACGTGTTGTTGGATTGATGGTCAGTCTCCCCCGCTCAATAATCGGGTCGGCTCGACCGGCGGAGCGACGTAATAATGCACGGATCCTTGCACTTAACTCGTCTAGATCAAAAGGTTTAATAAGGTAGTCATCGGCGCCAGCATCTAGTCCTTCTATCTTATCGCTTACCGTGTCGCGAGCTGTGGTGATCAGTACGGGGGTGTGATTCTTACGTCTGCGGAGATCTTTGAGTACATTAAGACCATCTCTACCTGGAAGGCCAAGATCAAGAATAACAAGGGAGAATTCCGTTGTATCAAGTGCAATCGTGGCGGAATTTCCATCTTTAACCCAGTCAACAGCGTAACCCTCAGATTTCAAGCCATCAACAATGGCATCACCAATCATCGAATCGTCTTCAACTAAAAGAATTCTCATAACAGCGCTCCTAAAAACAGATGCTAATTATCTCACTATATTAGTGAAAATACTAAATAGAATCTTTGTTGTTGATACCTCAAATTGGTAGTTTTCTAATCAGGAAGAAATTTAGTTCAGGAAACAACGATGCAAGAAAATTTAGCAGTTCCAACTGAAGAAGGAATAAGAAGACCGATGGTTGATCCAAGCTTGGTCACGGTGACAAGGATTGTGTACCTTTTGCATGGATTATCCATTCTGATTGGAGTGTTTACCGGAGCATCCATAGCAACGGCGTTTGTTTTCGGTTGGCCTTCCATCATTGCGGTAATCATTAATTATGTCAAACGATCCGATGTGCGGGGAACTTATTTGGACACGCATTTTTCATGGCAAATCCGTACGTTTTGGTATGCGCTCCTGTGGATCGTTCTTGTAACTGTTGTTGGCTTCATCTTTGCGTTTGTACTGATCGGTTTTGCCATTTGGGTGATCGGTTTTATCGTTCTAGGTGTTTGGGTCTGTTACAGGATTATTCGTGGTTGGCTCAGACTGAACGATGAGCTTCCAATGCCAATGTAAATGAAAGTTTTTGTCGATAACTTTTTCCTAGCTTTCCCCTTGTTTTTTATTGTGGGGGCGGGCTATTTTGTTACCAAGGTTGGACTGTTGACTCCTTCGCTTGGAGCGGGGCTGGCAAAGTTTTCTTTTACGATTACTTTGCCCTGCCTGCTTTTCAGATTGATGAGCGGGATTGCTAAACAGAGTGCGCCAGACTGGAAAGTTGCCATCGCATTTTTTGGTTCTTGTCTGATTGTTTTTCTTGTTGGTAACGTTATTGCCTCACGATGGTTCAAGCTGAATGTGGAAGGCAAAACGATTTTTGGGATTGCCGGAGTTTTCTCAAATAACGTTCAGCTAGGAGTGCCTTTAGCGGTGGAGTTGCTCGGTTTGGAGGCAATGCCGTCGGTTACTTTGATTTTCTCCATCAACACCTTTTTGATGTGGACGTTTGCAACCGTAGTTATTGAGTTGAGCAGAGCTCAAAATGCTTCAGTACTAAAAACGATTATTGAAGGAATAGTAAGAACGGTAAAAAATCCTATTGTAGCTGCGGTGATACTCGGCGGGATTTGGGCAATGACAGGATTGAATATGCCCATACCCCTTTCCAAAGGAATTGATCTTTTAGCAAACGCAGCATCCCCCGTGGCGTTGTTTTCTGTGGGCATCGGATTGACTCAGTATTCGATTAAGTCGGATCTTATAAAAAGTGGGACGATAACGGTGTTAAAGCTCGTGCTTCAACCGGTAATCGTTTTTAGCTTATGTTTCCTACTTAATCTCGGGCCGGAAGAAACAAAAGCAGCATGCCTAATGGCGTGTCTGCCAGTTGGAGTTAACGTATACATTATGGCTCAAGAATTCGGAGCCCTTCAGTCTTCGGCAGCAAATGCGTTGTTGATCACGACATTTCTTTCGATGATAACGCTGCCGATGACACTGACTTTGTTTGGTTTGCTCTAGAAAACTCAAAAAGGGTTTAGTGGACCGTTGGCAAGGAGCACGTAACCTGATACCAGGACAAGAGGCCAAGCAACAAGCGGAGAAAAAAGAAGTTTAAGGAAAGGATTGCGCAGTCGAAAGCCAACCCCATAGACGAAACAAAAGCTCATTCCCAATAACAGAAGGACAAGCCAAAAATGAGGGACTGACTTCATATCAGCCGCGATAAACCGCGGATAGATGAGTACAGTCCCTGCGACAATTAAACCTAGGACAAAAGAAACAAAACGCATTAGTTAGAGGTCTTGCTTTTCTTCGGAGAATTCCATTGAAACAGTACACAGAGCACTGAAGCATATCGTGAAAAGTAGACAGCAGATCCAAGCAATGTATGACATTATCGTCTCCTTGGGCGGAGGAGGAGTTCCTCACGCCCATAAGTCGTTAGTAAAGGTTCTTTGAGTTGTCTTGAATCATCTTTTCAGTGAGTTTGCCACTCATGACCTTGTAGGCCCACCCCGTGTATAGCAAAACAATGGGGAGTAGGCAGACAGTTACAATAAACATCACAAGAAGAGTCAAGTGAGAACTCGTGCAGTCCCACGCCGTCAAAGAAGAAACGGGGTTCGTCGAAGAAGGCATCAGGAACGGGAACATTGAAACAAGAGGAGTGAACACCGTTCCAAGGATTGCTAATGAATTAAAGATGATGGCCAAACCCGCTTTCAACCGTGTAATTGAAAGGAACGAGAGAGCAGCTCCAACAATGGCGACAAGCGGGAACAACCACAAAACAGGGTATTTGCCATAGTTGGCAAACCACGCACCACTCTCGACAGAAACGGTTTTGTTAAGAGGGTTGGGTAATTCGCTTGGATTCACTGGTGAAGTAATTACGTAGCCTTTAACTCCAAAGTACACCCAAATGCCTGCAATGATGAAAAGGACCAAGTAGGCAAGAGAGAAGATTTCAGAACAGATTTTTCCACGATTCTGAAGGTCTCCTTCGGAGCGTAACACTAGATAGTTAGCTCCTTGGGTGATGATCATGCTAATAGCAACCAGACCGCATAAGAGCCCAAACGGGTTAAGAAGAGCCCAGAACGATCCCGTGTAGTAGCTGCGTAACTGGTCGTCAAAGTAGAAAGGAACTCCCTGGAGGAGATTTCCGAAAGCGACGCCGCAAACCACTGGCGGAACGAAACTTCCAACGAACAAAAGCCAGTCCCACGTATAGCGCCAAGTCTTGTCCTCGATTTTACTTCTGTAATCAAAACCAACGGGTCTGAAAAACAGGGCAAAAAGCACAAGGAGCATGGCCCAATAGAATCCGGAGAAGGAGGTTGCATAGATCATCGGCCATGCGGCAAAAATAGCCCCACCACCGGTGATAAACCAAACTTGGTTTCCATCCCAATGGGGAGCCACCGCGTTGATCATAATGCGTCGGTCTTCATCTGAGCGACCGATGAAAGGAAGGAGGGTTCCAATACCCATGTCCTGACCGTCCATGATGGCGAAACCAGAAAGCAATACGCCAATGAAAAGCCACCAGATAAGTTTCAGAGTTTCATAGTCTATAAACATGTTTTCCTCCTACCGCTGAGCGACTTGTTCGTGATGATAAGCGCCGGTCCCCAATGAACTAGGACCAATCTTCGCGAATCGAACCATTAACCAAGCCTCAACAATCAACAAGCCTGTATAGAGGATGACAATACTTGCCAGAGAACCCCACAGGGAGCCAACGGACAAGGTCGAAACCGACAAGTGCGTTGGTAAGATTTCCCAAATGGTCCATGGTTGGCGGCCGTATTCGGCAACCCACCAGCCGGCTTCGCAAGCTAGCCATGGGAGAGGTACTGTCCAGAGGCACAAAGCTAGCCATCCGCGTTTGTCGTCTACAGTATTTCTAACCGAGAAAAACAGGGATAGGGCAAAGATTAGAAGCATGGCCATACCGCATCCCACCATGAGGCGGAAAGCATAGAACATTGAATTGACTGAGTAAGGAATGGAGTCGTTGGCCGCCTTCTGAATATCTTCAGGGGTGACCTTAGAAGAGTCAGGTTGATACTTTTTGGTCAATAACCCCATGCCAAGATTGGCTTTGTGAGTCTCAAAGATCTCTTTTGCCTGTTTGTCTGATTGGTCCTTACGAAGTTTTTCCAAGGCTTGAACAGCGAGAACTCCGCTCGAGATACGTTCTTTATTTGAAGCGATGATTTCATTTAAACCCGGTAGCGGTTTGTCAAAGCTTCTTGTTGAGAGAATACCTGCCAGCCAGGGAACGTCAATCTCAAACACATTTTTGTGCTCATCAGGATTTGCCCAAGCGATAATTGCCATGGGAGCCGGAGCAGGAGCCGTCTCCCAAATAGCTTCCATTGAGGCGATTTTTGCGGGTTGATCCTTAGCGGCGAGATAACCGGATTCGTCACCTTGCTGAATTGCGAATAAAGAAGCAACCAAACCAAAGGCGGCAGCGATCCTGAAGCTCCTTTTTGCAAAGTCAAGATCTCTGCGCTTGAGCAGATAGTAAGCGGATATTGCCAATACGAAAGCAGCACCGGTGCAGTAACCAGCAGTGATGGTGTGGAAGAATTTCGTCTGCGCCCATGGGCTAAGGAAAACTTCAAAAAAGCTGTCCATTTCCATACGCATGGTCTGGTAGTTGAAGCTCGATCCAGCTGGATATTGCATCCAACCGTTGGCAACCAAAATCCACAAAGCCGAGATATTCGAGCCAAGCGCCATCAGGAAAGTACAAAGCAAGTGGGTTCCTTTCTTAAGACGATCCCAACCGAAAAAGAACAAACCGACGAAAGTCGATTCCAAGAAAAAGGCCATCAGACCTTCGATGGCGAGTGGGGCACCGAAAATGTCGCCAACATAGTGCGAGTAATAAGACCAGTTGGTACCAAACTGGAATTCCATCGTGATACCGGTTGTCACGCCGAGAGCAAAGTTAATACCGAAAAGTTTGCCCCAGAACTTGACCATATCTTTGTATACCTGTTTGCCGGTAGTGACATAGCAAGCTTCCATGGCTACTAGGAGCATGGACAGACCAAGTGTCAGAGGAACAAATAAGTAGTGATACATCGCGGTAGCAGCGAACTGGATGCGCGACAGATCTACTAATTCGCTTGAGAGCATATTTAGTTCTCTCCTTTTTGGTTAAGGTTTGATCCAGGAGCCAAAATGCCCTGACTAACAGTTTCAGGATTTTGATCAATCCGAGTGTTGGGGCCGAAAAACATAAAGAATATCGCTGCGATCAGGGCGATTTTGCAGCAGAGGACTACGGCAAGCTCAACTCCTAAGCGTTTTTGCTTCTCTTTACTGTTTACTTCGTGGCTCATAGAGTTCATGTTGGATCTCCGCATGGTGGCGGAAGACGCCGATGATTTTAACTCACGGAAATCCCCTAAGGGAAAAGCTTAAATGCGGAATTTTTCACACGAATGGAAACTAAAGAGATACTCCCCTGAGTGAAGGGAGGGGTCAACCGTTTTCTACTGTGGGATTAGGCGCAGGTACATTATCTCCTTGCTCCCAGTCAAATGGAAGCAAAGCAAGAAACAAAAAGAAGATGAGTGCGACAAGCACAACAAGCCACATCCAAAGTTTTTTTCTCGTTTTATTTAGCACAATCAACCTCCCGTTCACGGGGAAATTTTCCCCTATTTAGGTTTAAGAATTGCAGACGAAATACTTTTTTTGGGTAATAAAAAACCCGGCAAGCCGGGTTTTCAAAACACTAGAAGCTACTTCTTAGTTCTTGCCTTCGGTGCTGGTTTCTTTGCCACAGGTTTTTTCGCAGGAGCTTTTTTTGCAGGAGCCTTTTTCACCGCAGTTTTTTGGGCGGGGGCTTTAGCAACAACGGACTCCTTAGCTGGGGCTTTCTTGGCTACCGTTTTTTTAGCTGGAGCTTTTGTTGCCGCACCTTCTTTTGTCGGAGCCTTCGTTACCGCAACTTTTTCGACTGGAGCTTTTGCCACCTTCTTTGGGGCAGCTTTTTCCTTGGTTGTAACTTTCTTAGCAGGGGACTTCTTGGCTACTGCCTTCTTAGCAACAGCCTTTGGGGCGGGTGCTTTTTCGGCGACAGCTTTTGGAGCTACCTTCTTGGCTGCTGCGGTAGGTTTCTTGGCTACCGTTTTCTTTGCCGCAGGTTTTGCGGCAGGCTTTTCAACAGGCTCTTTGGCTACTGCTTTGGTGGTTTTTGCGGCTGTTTTAGCCGTTTTTGCTCTAGTGGTCATTTTAGTTTTATCCTTCGAAAAAGAAGATTTAACAGAAGAGACTACAGAAGTTTTACTAGCTTCAGGTTTTGATTCTTTAACCTTTTTTGTTGTTTCCGCCTTTGGTTTTACCGTCTCCTTTTTTGGTCGGATGACAGGTTTACTACTGGCGGTCATCGCTGGGTCTTTGAAAGTGGGAGCGCGGAGAATCTCTCCGCTTGATTTCGGTTCCTCAATAGTTGTCTCTTGGGCGCCTTCAGTGTTTTCAGAATCGTGACCCATTGGGATTCTCACAATAGGTGGAGGGGCCTTGGCTTCTTCTTCTGTAATTTTCCAAAGGACGAGCAGTTCTGACTGAGTTGGGGCTTTACCCTGTTTAAGTCTTTCACGTCTTGAAGCAACAGAATCACGGACAATCTTCTCTAACAAATCCAAAGGGATCCGGTTAAGGTCAGAGAATTGCACCGCACTTCTTTCGGGAATGACATCATGCAAACGATCCTTGTATCGTTCCACTATAGGTGTTTCGGCGATGAAAAGCGTCATGTGGTCCTCTGTTGACTCCAAAGCAAACAGAGGTCCCTGAAGCTCGTAGAAAGCTAAGCCATATCGCATGCTCTCACGAACACCCCTTGCAGAGCGGCGAATCATGCTACAAACACGAGCCATAGCTACTCTTCTGTCCGCCGGAAGATCTCTTAGGTATCCACCTACAGTAGTAGCTGTAAGAACCATCAGCTAAACACCCCAAAGATTTAAATAATTAGCTCGCTATTTTATCCGATTTATTTGGTTAAAAAACAAATCGATAGTATTTGGATGCTTATTTATCCAAGTTTTGATCACTTTGGCAGTCAACAAAGTCACTTCCAGAAAACAAAATCCGCACTAAAAGGTATCTTTAACAGACGACCTCTTGTAGCAGTAGTGCATTTTGACTGCTGCTCTAAGGAAGGCATTCCTCCATGCGGATTGATTCTCTGTATGTATCTGACATCGTTAAACAGGCCGTCCCCAGGATCAGAGAAAGCTTTAAACAGAGCGTATTTCATGGTTGTTTTGGGGTTTTCTGGATCAGCCCATGCGATGAGTTGGCTGGAGATAATACGAGAACCATCTTGACAGTCGAAGGCAGACATCGGACCAGAAAGAGTCCCTACCTTGTTTCCTTTAGAGTCATAAAGAGTTGCATTAGGTCGTTCCGCTCTCCAATAACCACCCTTTGAATCTACCGTGCACCGAAAAACCTCTTCACCTTTCGCTGTTAAGGTGAGAAAAGGAGAACCAGACGGAGGAGTAATTTTTGCTGTATCTGGAGATTTACTGATAAACCCTAAATCTGTCAGGCGGCTACATCCTGAGGAGATAACAATAAAGGTTACTAACGACATCCAAAAAAGAATTCGACGATTCACTTTTTTCTCCCTTATGTTCGTCTAGAGATGCCTAAACAAGGCGATAGTATCGCATATTGACCGCATCCGAGTCTGATTTGTTGGCTGTAAAACCCTTTGTCTCAGGAAGCGATGTCACAGGAAAACAATCTAGTTTTGCTCCAGTTATTAGGGTTGTTAAGTAGCGTTCCTTAAGTGAAAATAGCTAGTCAGATGGCAGTGGACGAAGCTAATAACCTATACAATCGGAGAAGTCAACCTTTTAATAAGAAAATTCATCATGAAAAGAGCCATTCCGTTTCTTTTTTCGCTTGTCAAAGAAGGGTCATTAGTTAAGCAGATTCTTTGCGCAATGATCCTTGGAGTTATTGTTGCTTTTGTTTGGCCTAGTTTTGCGAAAGATTGTGTAATCCTTGGAAACTTTTTTGTCAGCGCATTGAAAGCGGTCGCGCCGATCCTTGTCTTCCTCTTAGTGGCATCGTCCATTGCTAATCACCAAAGCGGTACTGGTAAAACAATGACTTCGGTACTGGTGCTCTACGCAGCGGGAACATTTCTAGCAGCCTTAGTTGCTGTGATTGCAAGTTTTCTATTTCCAACTCACATTGCGCTTGTTGAGGTAAAAGATGCCGTCACCGCCCCGGGCGGAATCGCAGAGGTGCTAAAAAACCTCCTTTTCAATATCGTGGATAATCCAATTAAGGCTTTGGCAAATGCTAACTACATTGGAATCCTTGCTTGGGCTATTGGTTTAGGTGTTGCATTGAGATTGTCCTCAGACGAAACAAAGAAAGTCGTAGCAGATTTGTCTTTTGGCGTTGAGTTCATCGTTCGTCTCGTCATCCGACTTGCCCCAATTGGAGTTTTTGGATTGGTAGCGGACGTGGTGGCGAATACGGGAGTGGAAGGGATGCTTTCTTACGTTCAATTGCTTTGCGTCCTTATCGGCTCCATGTTGTTCATTGCTCTTGTAATCAATCCTATTCTCGTGTTTTGGTATACGAGAAAGAATCCGTATCCGCTAGTTTGGAGATGCCTTAGGGAAAGTGGCGTCACTGCATTTTTTACACGGTCCTCAGCGGCCAATATTCCTGTCAACATGGAACTTTGTCGCAAGTTAAATCTCGATGAAAAAGTTTTCTCGATTTCTATTCCTATCGGGGCGACCATTAATATGGCAGGCGCAGCGGTTACCATTACCGTTCTCACCTTGTCTGCCGCATATACTTTGGGTGTAAACGTTGATATCTTCACTGCTTTATTGCTTTCAGTCGTAGCTTCGGTTTGTGCTTGTGGTGCCTCTGGTGTTCCGGGCGGATCATTACTTTTGATCCCTTTGGCTTGCGGGTTGTTCGGAATTGATCAGAATGTTGCCATGCAAGTGGTTGCCGTCGGTTTTGTTATCGGAGTTCTTCAAGACTCTACAGAGACAGCCTTGAATTCTTCGACAGATGTGGTTTTCACGGCAGCGGCTTGCCAAAAGGAAGCGAGGAGAGCAGGTCTTATAAACAATGTAATCGTTCCGTAACAAACCCTTCAATAAGAAAGGCTTCGGTGATTGAAGCCTTTTTTATTGATTAATCAGCAGAAACGGAAGCAGTCGCCCGGGGCTTTTGTTTTCGTGAGGCGAGAATCTTATCAAATAAAGGAATAGGAAGCACACGAAGAACTTTAGCTAAAACGCCCATTTGCCAAGGAATAGTCGCGTATTTTTTTCCTTCCATTATTACCTTGACCGCTTGTTTGGCGAATTCTTCTGGCTCCATCAGGAAAGGCATTTTGTAAGGATTTTGTGCGGTTAGCGGAGTCTTAACAAAACCCGGCGAGATAGTGACAACTTTTACGTTGTATTTTTGCATCTCGACGCGCAAACTTTCACAATAAGTGATCACAGCGGATTTGCTAGCACAATAAGCTTCGCTTCCGGGAAGGCCCCGGATCCCTGCGACACTCGCAATTCCCACAAGTGTTCCTCTTTTTCGCTCAATCATCGGGTCGATAAAAGCATGAAAGGTGCTCGCCATGGATAGAACATTGGTGCCGAACACTTTATCAAACTGATCTAAATCTTCTCGATACTGCGTCTTAACCCCAACTGATATACCTGCACAAGCGATTGCGATGTCAACACCACCACATGAACGATCAAATTGACGCGCCAAGCGAATTAACTCGTTCCTGTCATTTACATCGCACACAATCGGGGTATGTAAATCCGGGTGGGGAAGTGTTTTAATTAACTCATCAAGTTTTTCTTTCCTTCTAGCAACAAGACCTAAAGTGGCGCCATTTGCGGCAAATTCTTTAGCGAGCGCTTGCCCGATTCCACTAGAAGCTCCCGTGAGGAAAATATTCATATGAGACCCTCCAAGAGGCAAAATTTATGCGGAAAAGTATAACAGTTGCAAATACTAAGGAACTGTTAAACAATTATCTTTATTTTAATCCTTTTTTATGATACAATGCCCACGTTAACCACAATACTA
>CANQMZ010000040.1 GCA_947625105.1 uncultured Parasutterella sp. | reverse complement strand
GAAGGAATTTCGTAAAGGTAAAGCAAATTCTGTTCTGCAAATATCTTCAGAATCAAAGTTGAAATTTTTTACTTCTGGCACCACTGGGATACCGAAGGAAATCATAAAAACCGTTGCGCAAATGGATCAGGAAGCGGTGTTCACGTCATCTCTTTTCCATAAGGAAGTGTTGGGAACCGTACTGGCTAGCACGGTCGATGAGTTCCATCATTACGGTTTAAGTTTCTCTCTTTGGTTGCCGGTCGCGGTAGGGGTTCCCTTCCTAGGAAAAAAAATATTCTTTAGCGAAGACCTTGTTGGGCTCAAGAGCAAATTGTCTCTGATTACTTCTCCAACTTTTTTAAGGAATTTGGATACCTCCTTATCGATTCAAAGTGTTTGTCATGCTTTTTCTGCGGGTGGCAAGTTGGATATACGAGCGTTTTCTAATGCCATGTCAATCTGCTCGTCTAGTTTCACTGAGATTTACGGAAGTACTGAAACAGGCATCATCGGCTATAGGACCTTTAGAAATCAAGCGGATGTCCCAGCATGGAAAATACCTGAAGGGTTGTCGATTGTTAAAGTAACTGATACCTACAGACTGTACTCACCTTTCGTAAAAGGTGGTTTCTGTGATCTTGATGATGAGCTGGAGTTGCTAAATGATCGAGAGTTTAACTTGAAGGGACGCAAAGACAGGACGGTAAAGATCGGTGAGAGGCGGTATAACTTGGAGGAAATCGAGAAGAAAATCTCGGTCACCTGTTCTTCGGAAGTTTGCCTTGTGGTTCTTAATCGACATGGAAGACAATTTTTGGGTGCGGTCTTGTTTACTACCAATCTGATCAGTCATCAAGACATCATCAATTGGAGAAAGCGGTTACTAGCTTTGGTGGATGAACGTGTCATTCCTCGTTTTTGGCGTACTATGTCATCCAAGCCTTTTAATGCCCAGGGTAAGATAGACCAAACCAGATTATTGGAGCTGTTTAATGATTGACTGTCCAGAAGTTCCAAATTCCCTTATCCGAGATCAGAACTCTTTGAGTGTGGAAATATTTCTCGATCCCAAACTTCATTGGTTTAAAGGGCATTTTCCCGCTCAACCGCTGCTTCCGGGTGTTGTCCAAATACAGTGGGCTCTATACTATGCCCAAAAACTCCTTGCTAAACCGATGAGAATAACTTCTGTGCCACAGCTGAAGTTTATGTATCCCGTGTTACCCGGCCAGACTATAAAGCTGCGGATAACTTGTCGAGAACAAGAAGTTGCCTACTCGGTTAAGTTCAATTACGAAGTAATGACTAAAGAAGGGCTGATTCAATCAAGTTACGGTTCTCTAGTGTTATGTTAGCTAGTTCGTTTAAGCCGTGCGTATTGATTCCCTGCTTTAACCATGGGAAGTTTTTATCTGGCACTCTTGAATCATTGGAATACTTGAATCTCCCCTGCTTGGTGGTCGATGATGGCAGTACGGATGGTTCAGCTCAATTAATAAGTAAACTGCCGGAGCGTTTTTCTTGGGTTCAGATTCTTCTCAGAAGTAAGAACGGAGGAAAAGGTAAGGCGATAAAGGACGGAGTTGATGAACTAACTAAACAAGGTTTTACGCACGTTTTGCAAGTAGACGCTGATGGCCAACACGACTCTTCAGTGGCTCCTTTGTTCCTTAAGCTAGGCAAAGAGAATCCCAACGATTTGATATCAGGGCTTCCTGTCTATGATGAATCGGTCCCTAAGTCTAGAAAGTACGGAAGAAAGATAACCCAGTTTTGGGTAGCGCTCGAAACACGTAGCTTGAGTATCAAAGACAGTATGTGCGGCTTCCGTCTCTACAACCTCAGAACGTTAAAACAACTTTTTAATTCGGAAACCGTTGGTTTGGGAATGGATTTCGATATTGAGGTCTTGGTTCGTCTGTATTGGCGCGGAGTCAACTTCCGATATATACCGATTAAAGTTACATATTCAAGCGGAGGGGTCTCTCATTTCGAGCCGCTTAGAGACAATTGGAAAATCTCCAAAATGCACACGAGGTTGTTTCTTGAATCGCTTGTAAGAACTCGTAAACAAGATGCTCTTCCGAGTCACTGGGCAAGAATACAGGAAAGGAAGGGATTTCTAGGATTTAGGTTCCTTCTGTGGGTTTACAAGAATACGGGAAGAAAAGTGTTTCATGCTTTCTTAGCCCCTGTCGCCAGTGTTTTTTGGCTCACAGGCTCTGAGCAGAGGAAAGCCAGTCAAAATTTTTTAAAAAAGGTAAAAGAGCAAAGGGACTCTAGAGACTTGCCAACGGTCTCTCTTTCTAGTTTTCGTCACTTTCTTTCCTTCGGCGATGCGATTCTCGATAGGCTGAGCGCATGGGCTGAAACCTGGGAGATGGGCAGAGATTTCGAATTTGCCGATGAACAAAGCGAAAAATTAATGAAATCCGAAAAAGGGCAAAAAGGCAAATTGTTGTTGGTATCCCATCTCGGTATGGTCGAGGCAGGGCGGGCTATTGCGCAAAAAGAAAAAAGAGCGGTCGTTAACGCATTGGTGTTTCTCGACAATTCCCCAAGAGTCACGACTTTGATGGAGCAAATGAACGAGAATAGTTCTGACCGCCTAATTCCTGTTACCGAAATTGATATGGCTACCGTAATGCTACTTGAAGAGAAAATTTCCAGAGGTGAGTGGGTGGCCATCGCCGCGGATAGAGTCCCCGTATCAGGCGATAAGGGAAGAACGGTAAGGGTTAACTTTTTGGGAGAAAAAGCCTCCTTTCCCATCGGACCTTTTGTTTTGGCCTCCCTTTTGGGCTGTGAGGTGGAAGTGGTTTTTGCTATCCGTAGGGGACCAAAAATGATCTTTGAAGTAAAACATTTTGCTGATAGGGTATCCATCCCACGGTCCCAACGAAAGCAAGCGTTGGAAAAATATGTTAGCCAATATGCGGCCATGCTGGAGGATGAAGCCATAAGATACCCACTGAGTTGGTTTAACTTCTACGACTTTTGGAGACAGGATTAGTCTCATTGAGGATGAAGCATGCAAGAGGGATTAAACGAATCGGTATCGAAATTTTCAGCAAGTATAGAGTGCTTGCCATCTTTTCATGACGTTGATGCTATGGGCGTTGTTTGGCATGGGAATTATTTGAGATATTTCGAGAAGGCTCGGGAGGAATTGTTTCGACGGCTTGACTACGATTATCGGGAGATGAAGCTGACTGGCTATATTTGGCCAGTGGTGGATATTCGAGTTAAATATCGAAATCCCTGGATGCTTGAAGAACCTGCCAAGGTGACTGCTACCATCATCGAGTATGAAAACCGGCTAAAAATTGAATATACGGTCGTTAGAAAAAAAGACGGGGTTTTGCTGACTAAAGGTTTTTCGATACACATGCCGCTTGATGTGGAGAAAAACGTTGCCATTTTAGAGTCCCCCGATATTCTGTTTTCCAAGCTTCAAGTAAGGCGAGATACGAAATGAAAAGACGAGTTTTCTTGCTGGTGATTTCTGCTCTCGGATTCTCAGTGAGTGTTTCTGGAGCAGAAGATTTGATACTGAAGATACAAAAAAAGCTTGGAGAGGTTTCTAAGTTGGAGGCTGATTTTGAGCAAATTAAATACCTCGAGGGACAGGATATCCAGTTAAAGTCTTCTGGCCGTCTTTTGGTTAGGGGACAAGATGTCGTTCAGTGGTGTCAGATACAACCTTTTCAGCAAGAGTTCGTTCTGTCGGCCAATGGTATGAAGGTCAGCATTGAAGGAGAGCCGGATAAAGATCTTGGTAAAGGCGAAAATCCGGCTCTTTTTGAGATTTTGAATTTGATAAAAAGTCTTTTTGTAGGCGATATTGATAGCCTTTTGAGTTTCTTTACAATTGAAGATAGCGGTGGAGTGGAAAATGGATGGACATTGGTCCTGAAACCTAAAAAGAAACCTTACGATTTGATTTTTAAGAAGATTGTTTTAGAGGGTAAAGATTGCGTACAGAAAATTAATATCGATGAACTCGAGGGCGACCGGATATCAATAGAACTGACTAACATAAAAATAAAGAAAAACTAGGATGTCTTTGGAGAACAAAAACCGCAAACGTTGTAGTGGAAGGTTTGCAGCCGTCCTTTGGCTTTTGTTTTTCCTTGTATCTTGTCTTTTTCTTTTGTGCAAACTTCCATCAACGAATATCAATAGCAACATCCTGGATATGTTGCCACAGTCAGAGAGCGGGCAAGTTAACTTGCAACCGTTTCTTCAAGGTTCAGAAAAAAAGATTATTTTTGCGATTAAAGGCCCTGAGGAGGCGGCGCAATATTTTTGGGATCAAATGGATCGCTCTACGCTCATTGAAGAGGTGCTCGGTAAAGTAGACGAAAAACAGATAGGGCAAGTAAAAAGACTCTTTGAGAAATACAAGGTTTCATTTCTTTCTGATAGTGTTCTAGAAGAGCTTTCAAACCCGGAAAAATATGCTACGAAGATACTAAAGCAACTGTACTCGCCAATCAGCCCGATAAATGGCAGAGACCTTAAGAACGACCCGCTTCTTTTAGCTAAAAATTCCAGTGGAACTTTTTTAGATTCCCGTTTGGTTGTCAGAAACGGTTGGTTGCAAGTTCAGGATGCAAACAATTACTGGACAACAGTCTTTGTAGAGCTCAAGGACCATTTAAGCGTCGATCAGATACACATTGCGGTGGATTTTTTTAAAGCCACAATCCAAAAGGTTGAAAAAAAATTCCCCGGTTGCCAGGTTATCTATCAGGGCATCCCATTTCATAGCGACCTGGTGGCCAATACGACAAAGGAAGACATTGCCAAGTTAGGCGGAATTTCCGTCCTTGCGCTCGTTTTGCTCATTTGGTGGTCGTATAAAAGCCTCAAGCCGTTGATACTCTGTCTTGTTTCCATTCTTGTGGGGTTGGTAGTTGGGTTATCGGCGAGTATTTTATTTTTCGGACAATTGCATGCGATAATGCTTGTGATGTGTGTCAGTCTCACTGGATTGGCAACCGATTACACCACTTATTTTTGCGCTATGCGCAGTACTGCTCCGCCCAATGAGACATCTGCGGAGACGATGGTCAAAATCCGACCATCCCTGGTGCATGCTGTGTTAACAACCGTAATCGCATACGCTGTATTACTGATTGCGCCATTCCCTGGACTGCGGGAGTTAGCGGTGTTTGCTGTCTTTGGGCTTGTCGCCTCTTGTGTTACCGTCCTTCTCTGGTTCCCGCTATTTCCCGATCCCTCTCCCGGGCGAAACGAGATTCTCTCAGAGTTGGGACATCGGTATATCGAGTTTTGGGCGCAAAAGAAATATCAGGCAAAGGCCCTCGTCCTGGTGATATTGGTCTTCTGCCTACTGGGTCTTAATCAGGTTTTTATCGATGATTCTTTACTTTATTTACAGACACCTAACCCCACTCTAATTGAGCAAGAAAAACGGATATCCCGGTTGTTGGGCAGAGAGTTCTCTCAACAAACTCTGATCGTTGAAGCTAATAATGAAGAGGAACTATTGGATCGCTTGTATAAAGTTAGACAGATTTTCGATAAGAACCAAATGTCATCTAAGTCTTTCTTGCCGCCGCTTCGTTCGATAGCCAAGCAACGTAAAGCAAATGAGGCGGTATTGAACGTATTTCCCTCCATTAAGGAAAGGCTTCTCAAGAATGGGATTCGCTTAGGGGAAATTTCTCCTGCTCCCTTGCTTTCATGGGAAGAATTTTTAAATTCTTCTCTTGGAAAAAATTATCGGGATATGTACCAAAAGGTGGGAGAAAAACTGATTTATGCTATTCCTGTGACAAAGGATCCCACATTGCTTGAAGAACTTCATAAAGCGGAACTTGACGTGTATATACACGATCATCGCTCTGAGATAGAGAAAGTTCTTTCGAGCTACCGCTCATTGATAGGCAAACTACTTTTTGGCTCTTACTTTTTAATCCTGGTCTCTTTCCTCTTTAAGTTTGGATTCAAATCAACCCTTGCGGCAGCCACGAGCCTTATGCTTTCTTTGGGCTGTGGGCTGGCAGTCCTGGGTTTTGTTGGTTGGCCAATCAACATATTTTCACTATTTGCATTAATACTGGTCTTAGGTATCGGAGTTGATTACCAAGTGTTTTTCCAACAACTTTATTGGACTAATCAATCGGCGAGCTATGCTCTTCTTGTTGCTGCGGCTACGACCCTAATGTCGTTAGGTATACTGGTGTTCAGCTCTACTTTGGCTGTTCAGAATTTTGGATTAGTTCTATCAGTTGGAGTCTTAACCGCTTTCTTGACTTCGCCTATTTCATTTATTTTCCGCCATGAACAAAAGAAGTAGCTTATTTCTGTTTTTGGTTTTGCCGATTTTGGTTTTGGTCGGTTGCAGCAGTTTTCAAAAAGAGGAAGAGACGCTTTGGCTTTCCCAGGATGTCTCGATTGACTTACCTCGGGATAACTGCAACAAAAACATAAAATCCGTTGAGTTGCTGACAGTTGAATATAAGGACATGCAAAAGCAACTTCTCGTAGCTCAGAATTGTTCCTCCGAGGGGTTGAGTTTGGTGGTTATGCTGCCAGTCGGGAAAAGGCTTCTCACCATTGAAAGATCAAACGGTTCCATCAGGGTTACTAAACATTTGGAAGTGCCGCTTCCTTTCAAACCGGAACAGATTTTATGGGACGTGCTTTTTACTCAGCTTGATATCGATCAACTTCAGGCGGTATTGCCGAAGGGCTACGAAGTAAGAGACTTAGTTTCCGAAAGGGTGCTTATCGGATCAGCCGGAGAAAAAATAACCCGTGTAAACTATGCCGCAACCCAACCTGTCTTGTTGGAAAATATTCCCTTTGGCTACACGATCAAAATAAAAAAATTACAGTAAAAATGATCTATATCCACGAATTTTCTTTGATGAACGCTCTTGGTAACACCAATAGTGAAATCCTTAGCAATTTGAAATCGGGGATAGCCCCTGGAATGAAAAAAGAACAAGGTTGGTTGGTCTCTGGAGAACCTGCTTATTTTGGAAAGGTGGATGATAATGGGTTGAATCATTTCCCAGAAAAATTTCTCCCGCACCAAAGTCGTAATAACCAATTGCTTCTAACCTGTTTCAATCATCACGAGACAGCATTTAGAGCTCTTCTAAGTGGCTACTCACCCGCAAGAGTGGGTGTCATTTTAGGGACTAGCACCTCCGGCTCCCGTGAGGCGGAGTCCTATGTTAGAGCTTCTCTTTTTGGGCGAGAATTGCCTTTTCATGGTTACTCTCAGGAGCTTGGGGATCCCTCACGTTTTTTGTCTTTATATCTAGGGTTGACAGGACCTGCGTTCACTATTAGCACGGCTTGTACATCGAGCACACGAAGCTTCATTTCGGCTGATCGCCTAATCAATAGTGGTGTAATAGATGCGGCTATCGTCGGAGGTGTTGATACTTTGTCAAAAATGCCCATTAACGGCTTTGATTCCTTAGAGGCAATGTCGCACGGTCTATGCCGTCCATTTTCTAAAGATCGCGACGGAATCACTATTGGGGAAGGAGTGGGGCTTTTCTTTGTTTCGGGAAAGAAAGCTCCCGTTGCTCTCTTGGGATTTGGTGAATCTTCTGACGGTTATCACATGACTTCTCCTATTCCCACGGGAGAGGGAGCAATTGCAGCCATGAAACAGGCTCTTGATCATGCAAAATTGCAGCCCCAAGAAATGGCTTATTTAAACCTCCATGGAACGGGGACTGTTTTAAACGATCAAATGGAATGCTTGGCCGTCAGCAAGGTTTTTGGTACTGCCGTGGCCTGTACCTCGACCAAGAACCTGACAGGACATACACTTGGCGCGGCTGGTGCTACTGAGGCAGGCATCCTCTCTTTGCTTCTTGGTGCTGAGACAGCCTCTATTCCCGGGCAAGGTCTCGATGAGGACCGCTACGACAATAAAGTTTTAGATATGGGCTTAATTCTGCAAACTAGGAATTTGACCAAAGGACCGATGATGACAAATAATTTCGCCTTTGGAGGAAATAATGTCTCTTTGATATTCGGGCACCCAAATGAATAAATATGATCCACCCTCAAGTTATATGCCTCATAGGCCGCCTATGCTTTTTGTATCTGAAGTTGAGTCCATAACTGAAGACAGTGTGGTGTGCAAGACAAATACTTCACCTCAGGGACCTATGGCGATAGCTCTTTCTGAGGATGGTACGTTGGAATCGTATTTTCTCTTCGAGGTGATGGCTCAGACAATCGGAGCATGGGCGGGGCATACGAAAAGAATTGAGAACGAACACCTCCGCTCTGAGGAGGCTCAGCCTGACCTTTTGGCTGATATCGGTCTACTATTGAGTGTTAGAAATGGGAATTTGCTTATAGACAGGGTCCCTCCAAACTCAGAATTAAGAGCAACGATGTATAAATTGTTCAGAGATGGGCAAGTGGCCTCTTTTGAAGGCAATGTTTGTCTTGACGGCAAAGAAATTGCAAACGGAAGAATTACCGTTTACCAACCTAAAGAAAGTGAATTTGCTAAATTATTCTTAAACAAAAATGAGTAAAAAAAAGGTTTTAATTACTGGGGCATCAAGAGGAATAGGAAGGGCCATCGCGCTTAAGTTGGTCTCCGCCGGGTTCTATGTGACACCGTGCGCTTCCAAGCAAACTGATGAGTTTGATGAACTTGTCTCACAGATCAAGAGAACTGGGCATCTCGCCGATGCTTTGACTTTTGACGTTTCGGATACGGAAGAATCCAAATCAAAAATATTGACTTCTATCGAAAAAGTGGGTCCTTATTGGGGCGTTATCAGTAATGCTGGAATTGCTAGAGATAAGGCATTTCCCTCTTTGTCGGAAGAGGATTGGAAATCGGTGATCAATGTTGATTTGAACGGTTTTTTTAATGTGGTTCAGCCATGCATCATGCCTATGATTTCTCTAAAAGATGGCGGGCGAATCATTGCGATGAGTTCGGTTTCGGGGATTTGTGGTAACCGGGGACAGGCCAATTACAGCGCAGCGAAAGCCGGGCTAATCGGAGCGGTTAAAACCTTGGCAATTGAATTGGCCAAGAGGAAAATTACCGCTAACTGCATAGCACCCGGACTGATAGAAACAGAAATGGTCCAAATAAATGAGTTGGCTATGAAGATGGCAATGGAGGCAATACCTTTGAGACGAATGGGCAAGCCCGAGGAAGTGGCTGCGTTGGCATCTTTCCTGATGAGCCCCGAAGCTTCCTACATAACACGCCAGGTGATTTCAATCAATGGAGGCATGTTATGAGCTTAAGGAGGGTGGTGATCACAGGTGCTGGCGGAGTAACAGCCTTTGGACAAACATGGAAAGACATTAAGACCAAGTTGCTCGAAAAACAAAATGCAGTCAAGTACATGCCCGAGTGGGAAAAATTCAAAGGACTTAACGCCAGATTGGCCGCACCCATTGAAAACTTTACTTTGCCAGAGCATTACACAAGAAAAAAAATCAGAACTATGGGTAGGGTTTCCCTCCTAGCCACTAGAGCTACCGAGTTGGCATTGGAAAGCTCAGGGCTTTTGGGATCTGAGGAGATATCAGACGGAACCGCCGGCATCGCCTTTGGTTCATGCTCGGGAAGCACTGCCCCTTTGGCTAGCATTGGAGAAATGCTAAATACCAATGATACTTGTTCAATTACCGGAACAACCTACGTCCAGTTGATGCCGCACACTGCGGCTGTCAATGCCGGGTTGTTTTTTGGGGTTAAAGGAAGGCTGTACACAACTTCTTCTGCGTGCACCTCGGGGAGTCAGGCGATCGGTTACTCGTTCGAGGCGATTCAACACGGTTATCAGGACATCATGATTGCTGGTGGAGCAGAGGAGCTCTGTCCATCGCAGGTGGCCGTATTTGACGCGCTATTTGCAACGAGTACTAAAAACGACGTTCCAAAACAGACTCCGAGACCTTTTGATGCTTCAAGAGATGGATTGGTAATCGGTGAAGCCGGCTGCGCATTGATACTTGAAGAATATGAGCACGCAAAAGCTCGAGGGGCCAATATATTGGCAGAAATTATTGGTTTTGCCACGAATTGCGATGCTGCCCATATAACACAACCCAACCAGCTAAGTATGCAAATTTGTATGGAGCAGGCATTAAAGGGAAGTGGATTACCAGCCTCCGAGATTGGCTACATTAGTGCTCATGGTACGGCAACTACAAGAGGAGATTTGGTGGAATCTCTTGCCACAGAAAAGGTTTTTGGAAGCAAAACGCCGATCTCCTCTCTGAAGAGCTATTTTGGGCATACTTTGGGGGCTTGCGGTGCTTTGGAGGCTTGGTTGTCATTGGAGATGGCCCGAGAAGGTTGGTTTAGTCCAACGATTAACTTGGATGTAGTCGATCCAGAATGTGGAGAACTTGATTACATTAAAGATGAACCAAGAAATCTAAAAACTCAATACATCATGTCCAATAACTTTGCTTTCGGTGGAGTGAATACCTCGCTGATTTTCCGCTTGCTGTAGCGGATACCGTGGGATGTGGAAGCATTTTGCTAGCCAAGGAAAGCAGGGAAAGAGTAAAATTTTCAGTTAGTTACGAACAGGGAACACAAATGAAAAAGATTCTTTTAGCTTTAACCACATTATTCATGTTGGCTGGTTGCGCAAGTTCACTTATGTCGCCCACCCAAGATGCAGACAACGTAATTCCTAAGGACAAGGCGGTGATTACTTTTTATCGCCCGTCATCAATTGACATTCCTATCCAAGCACCGATAGCAAGAGAGGCCTCCGATGGCAGTTTAGAGTTTGTCGGTGTGGTTTCAAGTGGTACAAAGTTGAGAGCGACTGTCGAGCCGGGTGATCATACTTTTGTTGTGGGTGGTGAAAAATCAGATCTACTTAAAGCAAAGGTGCAGGCTAATAAGGCTTATTACGTAAAGCTTGATCAGAAGATAGGAATTTTGAAAGATCGTTTCGCTAATGTTGTTATTCGTCCGGAAGAACTGACAAATGGACCAGTACAAAAAGACTTGAAAGATGCGAAACTCGTAGAAATTAATTCCAAGGGACAAGTGTGGTTTAGAAAACATTATTCAAGCATGATGCAGAATATGGTTGCAGCTAAGAACGTATACGATATGCAATCCGTGGACCAGAAGAAGACCCACACGCTTACTCCGGAAATGGGTACCGATAAACTCTATTGATGATTTCTAATAACGGAAAAGTTTGCCTCGAGCAACCTTTTCCGTCTTGGTTTTGCTTGTTCTAATTCTGAGAGCTTTTTCCTTGGACCGCTTTCTGACGGTCTCCGACGTCTTTGACGATAGTCATGGCCGATGCGATCATAGAGCCAAGATCGGCTAAGTTGGCAGGTAAGAGCAAGGTGTTGTTCGTCTTGGCAATATTGGAGAAGGCTTCTACGTATTTTTCTGCGACCTGTAAGTTGACCGCTTCCATACCGTTATTGGAGGCAATGGCGTTGGCCACCACTCGAATAGCCGCAGCCTGGGCGTTGGCCACCGCTTCAATGGCTCTTGCCTCACCTTCTGCCTTATTGATCTGGGATTGTTTCTCACCTTCTGACTGCGCAATCATCGCGGCTCGTTCACCTTCGGCGATGTTGATCTCTTTCTGTTTTTGTCCTTCTGAAGTAGCAATGACAGCTCTCTTTTCGCGCTCAGCAGTGATTTGTAATTGCATTGCTCGCAAAATTTCTTTTGGGGGAGTTAGGTCTTTGATCTCATAACGCAACACTTTGACACCCCATGTCTGTGCCGCTTCGTCTACGGCCTGGACAACGCGAGCGTTAATTTCCTCTCGCTCCTCAAAAGTTTTATCTAGTGACATGGTACCGATAACGCTTCTTAAAGAGGTTTGAGCCAGTTGCGTGATGGCCATGACAAAGT
Source organism: uncultured Parasutterella sp. (assembly GCA_947625105.1). Lineage (GTDB taxonomy): Bacteria > Pseudomonadota > Gammaproteobacteria > Burkholderiales > Burkholderiaceae_F > Parasutterella. The sequence continues at coordinate 2,138 of CANQMZ010000040.1, read as the reverse complement.
CTGATGTGCCGTAGCTTGCCAATTCAGGATTGGTTACCTGAAAGTAAAGCACACCGTCCACCTGAAGTTGAGTGTTGTCCTTCGTGATACAGATTTGACTAGTTGTGTCCATTGGAATCTCTTTGAGAGATTGCTTGTAAGCAACCTGATCGACCAACGGAATAATAAAGTTCAGTCCCGGTTCGAGGACCACATGGAATTTGCCAAACCTTTCTACTACCCACGCTTCCTGCTGGGGTACTACACGAACACTTTGTTTGATAAAAATAATCGCAAATATTGCTAGGATGACAATAAAGATAGAGGTGCCGCTAATCTCAAAATCCACTTTAACTCTCCTTGACTTTCTTGATGATCAGAGTGTTTCCATTCATACCAACAATTTTCCAAAGCCCAGGGCTATTTTCTTCACCTTCGGCCGGCTGTGCTTGCCAATGAGCTCCTCGATAGAAAACGTCAGTCGAACCCTTGTGATCCCACTCATAAACTTCCACAGTATTTCCGTCATTCATATTCTGAAGAGATTGCGCAGTTTGCTCTTTGCCATGACTGCCCCCAAGTTTTCTCTTAAAAAGAGAAAGTAAGGTACAGCCGACGATGCCGCAGACGGCAAAACATAGGATCTGCGCATATAGACCGAAACCGATGAAAGCCGCCCCGCAGGTAATGAGTGCAGCCGCTCCAAGAATAAGGAGATAGACAGTCCCAAACATCAAGTCGGCACCGGCTAAAACTACTGCTGCGATCAGCCAAGCTAAAGACGAATCCCACATCGAAAGGCTCCTGAATTTATTTGAGGGTTATGTTAACAAAGCTAAGTGCGTTAAATTGTCACAGACTGTGAGCAAGGGCTTCTTGTAGTCCCTCAATTCCAGCTATTGCTGAAAGCATCAGAATTGATTTTTGTTCGCAAGCGTAAACGCCCTTTGGATTAAACCACTCTTTCAAAGTGTGCGTGCCATACTCTTCACCACCTCTTCCAAAAGTGATCGCCGGTATTCCTCTAGCCAAGGGCATATTGGTGTTCGTACAGCCGCCGGGCAAAAATTTGGGTTCTCTGCCGACAGCTTTTGTTACAAGTTTTGCCAGTTGGATAATTCTTGCGTCGTCTTTTTGGCTTCCGGCTGGAATATCCAAGATTTTTTCAATGCTGACCCTGACCTTTCCCTCAACTCCAGGCTTATTGTTTTCGGTTACAGCTCCATTTTCCATGGCGTCAAACAACTGCTTGTTAAGCTTGTTCAACTCTTCTTGGCTGTTGGACCTTGCGTTGATCTTGAAAACTGCTTTTTCCGCTATTCCATGAATGGCTTGACCGCCCTCAACAAGACTAACAGTAACGGTTGTTTTGGGGTTTTCGGGCAGAGTAAGTTTGGCTATTTCCGCAATGGCATGAGCTGCAGCGTGTATGGCACTTGGTCTATGAGAGGCTGTCCATGCATGTCCTCCGGGTCCTTCATAGGTCGCAGCCCAATCAGTCATACCGGTGGCGTTGGCATAAAACACTTCAGCGGTCGGTCCGTCAATTGAAATGCTTGCAAGCACTTTTGACTTTTGAGAGATTTTATCTAACAGCCAACTCATCCCTGCCATGCCTCCTAGCCCCTCTTCTCGAACAGTTCCTCCAAAATATATGTCAAGCTGTGGAGTAAGCCCACACTCTTTGAAGGCTCTGATTACCGAAAGGTTTGCCGCCAAAGCCCTCGTGTCATCGCATATTCCCGGACAATGGATGCGACCTTCTTCATCGACCTCAATGCCTTTAACATCCCCAAAGGAAAAGACCGTATCCAAATGACCTTCTAAAAGAACACAACAACCATTGGGCTTGGAACCACTGATTTTTCCCATGACATTGAAGTGTTCGTCCATTTGGACACTTTCCAATCCAGCTTCGACAAAGAGTGCACGGTACCGCTCAGCTTTGGATTTTTCGTGTCCTGTGGGGGCCTCAATCAAAGCAAGTTCCTTCTGTATCTCCACAAATTCTGGCAAGTGAACTTCTACCCACTTGAGAGCGTTTTGAATTTTTTCGGAACCTATAGTAAACGTCATAAATTGTTGTGATTAAAAGAACATAATTTCCGTAACTTCTCGTTTGGAGCACTAAATTCAGCAAAATAGGAATCCAACTGGTT